>NZ_JBDNGN010000098.1:0-18722 GCF_041689225.1 Hyphomonas sp.
AGCCGGGTCGGTTGCGGTGTTCTTCATGCTGCCTCTCCCGTCACGGGTGCGGGTTGGCAGCCGAAGAGCGCATCATAGGCCTGAAGCGACTCCAGCTGGACGGCGACGTGCGGCAGGCTGGCGGGATCGGGCGCAAAGCGGATCCGCAGAAGGTTCAAGTCGGGGAGGTCGCCGGCCTCCAGACAGGCCGCGAGTTCCTCAGCCAGTTCGCGCTCGCAACCGCGCTCATGGGCGAGGCCAAGCAGCTCGACCATGATCCGGCAGGCCTGACGCTCGGGCAGACGCTCGACAAGAAGATCGAAGGCTCGCTTGTAGGCCTCACGTGGGAACAGTTGGTCGCGATAGACGAGCCGCATCAGCGCCATCGGCTTGCGCTTCAAGGCATGGATGACGTGCCGGTAGTCGACGACCTGGTCGTGCTTGCCGGAAGACGACGCCCGCCCGCGCGGCAATGTCATGAGAAGTGTGGCGCCGATGAAGACGTCCAGGTGATCGTCATAGAGGCGGACACGCAGACGGTGACCGATGAGGCGCGAGGGCACGGTGTAGAAGACTTTGCGCAGCGTGAAGCCGCCTGAAGATGTGACCCGCACGCTGAGGTCCTAATAATCAGCGGAGCGCCGCTCAGGCAGTTGTCGAAGCTCACTCCGCTCTGCGTCGATGCGCTTGGCATTGCGCGCATTGCGGCGACTGACGATCTCGTCGACGAAGCGACGGTACAAAGCCAGGTCATCAAAATCGCGCGATCCGCGCAGCAAGAGCGCGTCCTCGATCGCGCGCTTGAGATGACCGTGCGGGCCCTCGATGGCACCGTTCTCGCGGGCAATGCCGGCATTGTTGCGCGAGGCGAGCATGCCATAATGGGCGATCATCTCGTCATAGCGGCTCGTCAGATCGGCACGCGCATCCTTGTCCAGATTACGGAAAGCTGCCGACAGGCTGTCTGTACGGTGCTCGCGCGGCACCCCGCCCAGCGACCAGAGTGCGTTCTGCAGGCCTTCCGCGAGGGCGACGAAACTCTCGCCGCCGAGCACAACATGGGCGTGTTCAAAGCCGGAATAGGCCAACCGGAAGTGGTAGAGCCGATGGTCTAAAACCTGGCGGGAAATGGTGATGCCGAGCGCGGCCATGTCGGTGAAATCCGAAAGTCCCAGCCGGCCTGGTTCCTGCACCTGGCGGAAGATGACGTCCTGCTCCTCGCCGTGAATGGCGCGCCAGGCCCGGATGCGACGCTCAAGCGTGCGACGTACGCCCTCACCCAGATCAGGATGACGCCGGATCATCTCTTCGAAAACAGCCACAGACCGGATGCCCGGCGCTGCCTGCAACATCGGCACAACTTCAGCATCGAAAATGTCGGCCAGCGGATCAGGACGCCGGCGGCCCCGCGCCTCGATCCTCTGTGAAGGCGGTCTTGGATCCTTCTCGATCCGATAGGCGGTTGCTCGGCTGATCGACGCCTTCGCGGCTGCGACGGCGACCCGGTAGGTCTTCCTGTACTTCATGTAGAGCCTCATCTGATGGTCGGTTGTGTGGCAGCCGGGCAAGAAACGATCCCTCCGAGTGGAAAAATCGCCAGCTTACCCCACCGACCGCGAGCACCAGAAAGCTCTGAAATACTTACGCTTCGGGGCAGGAACTCCAGTCGGGCTACGCCCTCCCTACGTTCCCGCCCCGAAGCGTTCTCATCCTGTTTGTCGCGCGAGTCTCATCTTGATCGTCGCGCTGCAGAGTCCTGAGGCTGGTGGTCTCCCTGGCGCAGATGTGTTCACTGAATTGTATCGCGACCAGTTTGACCAGCTGGTGAGGCTTAGCCGCATCCGGATCGGGAACACGATTGACGCCGAGGATCTGGTGCAGGATGCGTTCCTCGCTGTCCGGCGTGCTTATCCCGACAAGGCAATGGATGAACTTCGGCCGCTCCTGTTCACGACGCTCCGCAACCTGACTCTCAATTACCTGAAATCCGGCAATACAAAACGCCGCCAGGCATCGGTTGAGTTGCTGGGAAGGGATGACCGGCTCGGCTGTCCCCGTACGGTGACACCGGAGACACAGCTCATGGATGCGCAATTGCTCACCATTGCCGAACAGGCAATCGAGGCAATGCCGCCGCGCCGCCGCGAGGTACTTAAACTCCACCGTTTCGAGCATCTGACATATGACGAGATCGCAATTCGCCTGTCTGTCTCGCGCTCGACGGTCAAGAAGGACCTCGCTGATGCCATTGCCGAAGTTGCCGAAGCGCTCGCCCGGAAAAGCGGGCAGGGCGTTGATGGGCTGGCGGATCGCAAATGACGATGCAGGAGCAGGGTAATGCGCGTGCTGAAAGACGTCCCCTGGTGGGGGAGTCTTTCGCGCTTAGGGGAAGTGCGGCGCTCAACGAGATCTTTCGACTTCAATATGACCAGCTCCTGAGATTCAGCCGGATACGTGTAGGCAATGTCCCTGACGCCGAGGACCTTGTGCAGGAGGCTTTCCTGTCTGTGGGGCGCGCCTATCCCGACAAAGGGATCGGCGAACTGAGACCGCTCCTCTTCACGGCCTTGCGCAACCTCACGCTGGACTACCTCAAATCGGGCTATGCCAAACAAAGGCGGTCGTCGGCCGAGATCGGCGATCTGGATGATGTTCTCGCCTGCTCCCGGTCTGCGACGCCCGAGACGCAAGTCATTGATGCGCAATTGCTGGCGATTGCCGAGACGGCCATTGCCGCACTGGGACATCGCCAGCGGGAGGCCCTGCGCCTCAGCCGGTTTGAACGCCTGACCCATAGCGAGATCGCCCAGCGCCTGTCGGTGTCACCAAGAACGGTGCGGAGCGATATCACCGGAGCGTTGGCAGCCATCTCGAAGAGCCTTGTGCGTGCAGACCAGCGCCGTCCGAGCGAGACCGAGTAAAACCGATGACGTGCAACAAGGACCATTCCGGCAGGCTTGGCGAGGCCGCCCGCTGGTACAGCGACCTGCAGGATCCGGACGTCGCTCTCGAGACGTGGGAAGCCTTTCTCGAATGGGAGGGCGACCCTCAAAATGCTGCTGCGTTTCGGGAGATCGAGGCAAGTCTGATTGTTCTTGAGAGAACGACCCGTGCTTACGGCGGGATGGGTCAATCCGCTTTGCGCGGGGCCGAGCCACCGACGGGGTCGGTAAGCCGATTGATGCGGTCCAGGACCGCGTGGATAGCTGGGATTGCAGCGGCCTTGGTGCTGGCGACGGTGTCGACCATTGCGGCTATGCCTGTCTCTCATCACGAACCCATCCGATACGCGACATCGGTTGGCGAGCAGCGCACCTTCGACCTCGCTGATGGGTCGGTGATGACCCTCAACACCGATACGGAGGCTGAAATTTCATTTACAGTGTCCCAGCGCTATGTCCGGCTGGTTCATGGGCAAGCCCTGTTCGAGGTCGAGAAGGGGAAGCGGCCGTTTATTGTTGAGGCAAGCCGCAGCCAGACGACGGCCTTGGGTACCGTTTTTGACGTCTATGCAAAGGCGGGCTCGGTCGAGGTCACGTTGATAGAAGGTTCGGTTGGCGTCGTCCCGGTGCCAGCCGAGCCGGAATTGTGGGATTGGTTTCGCCCCGCTTCCCGGGACGGCGCTGCCGGGCGAACGCTCGTTCCGGGAGAGAGACTGGTCATGCGGGAAAATGGACTGGAATCGGTTTCGGCAATCGATCCTTCAGAAGCGGGCCTATGGCGGAGCGGTACCGTGTGGTTCGACAACATGTTACTGGCGGATGTCGTGACCGAGTTGAACAGGTACGCACGAATGAAGGTCCGGATCGACGATCCTGATCTCGGTGCGGAGCGCCTGAGCGGGAGCTTTCGCGTCGGCGAAGACGAAGAGTTTATCGGGTCGCTGGTGATTATGTTCTCGTTGAAGGCGGAGCGGGCTGGGGATGAGATCGTACTTTCGCGAGTGGCGAAATCTGATTGAATTTTTCACCCAGATTTCGGTTCGCAAGCGATACTGAATAGCTTCAGTAAGAACGACTACTCGCGAGTTCTGGAGGGCCATTTTTGTCCAGGCGCGACGACAGGTCATGGGGACAATGCTCGATAAGTGCCCCGCTCGGGGCATTTTAGGACTTTGAAGGGACGCAGTCAAAATTATGTCCCGAACGGGAAAGTTCGGGGTTCTTGGCGATGGAATGACTGTAGATGTCCTGATCGGGATATTTTTCTTGCATTTAGTCTAAGACAGGCATATGTTTCCCGTACGGGAAATTATGCTCATGACACCAGAAGACATTGGCCAACTCATCCGAAAGACACGCAAGGCGCAGGGCTTGCGTCAGCCTGAACTGGCCGCCGCCTCGGGCGTTGGCCTGCGCTTTCTTGTCGAGCTCGAACGCGGCAAGCCGACGGCGCAGATCGGCAAGATGCTCGATGTCCTGTCGGTCCTCGGTTGTGCGCTGAGCATTACCACACCGGAGGATCGCCGATGACCACGCGCGCGCTCACGCTCTGGTGGGGGAGGGAGGCCGTCGGGACCCTGTCGGTCGACACGCATGGCGAGGTGGGCTTTGCTTATCTGCCTGACTGGCTTGCCCGGAGCGATGCAAGGGCAATCTCCGTGTCATTGCCTTTACAGGAGGGGCCGTTCTCCCGGCGTGAATGTCTGCCTTTCTTCGAAGGCATCCTGCCAGAAGAAAGCCAGAGACAGAATGTCGCCGCCGCGCTCGGCGTTTCTGAGCGCAATGAATTTCGTCTGCTTGAAATGCTGGGCGGGGAAGTTGCAGGCGCATTGTCGCTTTGGCCGGACGGCGAAGAGCCGCCGGCCCTGGAAGTCCCGTTCACGCCAAAACCTCTGTCTGACAAGGCGCTGCGCGTCCTGATCGACTCCCTGCCCAAGCGCCCCATGCTGGCAGGCGAGGAGGGCTTGCGACTCTCGCTGGCAGGCGCCCAGGCGAAACTCCCCGTCATCCTGACGCCGGATGGCATCGCGTTGCCAGCGCCAGGCCAGCCGACGACGCACATCCTGAAACCGCCGATCAAAAGGTTCGAAGGCACGACCGAAAACGAGGCCTATGGGATGCGCCTTGCGCACCTGATCGGGCTCCAGGTGGCCGAGGTCGAAATCCTCAGAGCCGGGGGCGCGCCTTTCCTGCTCGTCCGGCGCTATGACCGCGTGATGGGTGACGACGGACGCGTCACGCGCCTGCATCAGGAGGATTTCTGTCAGGCACTTGGGTTCACGTCCGCACGCAAATACGCATCCGATGGCGGCCCGGTCTTCCGGGATCTTTTTGCGCTCCTGCGACGTGTGGCGACCCGGCCCGCCATTGAAGTCCTCAAACTCTTCGATGCGGCAATCTTCAATTTGATTATTGGAAATGCGGACGCACACGGGAAGAATTACAGCCTTCTCTATGATGGCAGCACGACGCTCGCGCCGCTCTATGATCTCCTTTCGACCGTCGCTTATCCTGAACTCAGTCCACGGCTCGCGATGAAGATTGCGAAGCGGGCCGCACTGGAAGACATCCAGGCGCGGGACTGGGCCAGGTTTGCCGAAGAGACCGGCCTGACAGAGCCGTTCATCCGGCGGCGTGTGAAGGCATTATGTGGGTTGGTGCTGGAGCAGGCGGGGAACGTAGCGGCGGGTTTTGATCTGGAGACGGGTGAAAGAGAGGCGATGTCGGGGGTGGAAAGCCTGGTGTCCGGGCGGGCGGAGAGCCTGGCCGGGCGCGTGTGACGTCATCCGGGACGGCTCAGGAGATGTATCCCTTTAGGGTACTCTCCAGGTCTGTTGAAACGACGTCAGGTCAGAGCAGTTTTGCCGTTGACGTTCCTCGCTTCGAACCGTAATACCCCGCCTTCCTACCCCGTGCCCAGATGGCGGAATTGGTAGACGCGCTACGTTCAGGTCGTAGTTCTCGTAAGGGAGTGGAGGTTCGAGTCCTCTTCTGCACCAGTAGCTGGGTTTTATTTGATAATTTTAATTTATCGATACCCCTCTGATTGCCCTGAGGGGCAACGATTTGGTATGACTCAGACTTTGCCCGTCTGAACAATACAAACTGGCCAAGCCGCTGACAGATCTTGAAATCGATGGCTTTGGGCCGGCATCTGGACGTTATTAAACCTCGGACCTGAATAGATATTGTCCGAGGTTATGCAACGCGTTGTGAGAGAATATGCCAACAGTTTGTGTTGCACTGCGTGGTTGCCGTTCGTCTCCATATCCCAATGATTGCCTTGGTGTGGCGCAATTTGGCATACTCTAGGCCCCCGGCCTGAACCTGAGAGCCGGCCATACCGCTACAAATGTACACGGAGAAACACGATTTGAAAGCGTGCTGGTTTCTTCACGACCAGTCCGCCGGAGGCGGAGCTGTCCGGCCGGAATGGACGTCTTGAGGTGGGCAAAAGCCGTTCTTCTGGCCGGCCCGGCTCGTCTCACTGAGGGATCAGAAAGTCCGGCTTCAGGCATGGGGCTGGGGCTCACCGGCAGGTCGCGCACCCGTGCTTCCCACTGTCCGTTGGCCAGAGGGGTCACGGGCGCTGAATTGAGCCTCTGAGTCCAAGGATCTTCGTATAAGGCGTGACGAACGATGCAGATCGCAATCCCTGATAACAGGGGCTCGAGTCGGCTCTGACTGTCTGGATGCCGCGCCATGCTACGTCAAAAGCTGCAAAGCCATCGATGCCATCAGCAGTCCCCCTGCGCCTCATTATCTCTCCCACACAGTCGGAAGTGGGCGGACGGTGCGTCTGCCAGAGCGCGGTCCCCGCGCAAGGGGGCGGGTCCATGTCGTGGTTGTTCGTCTTTAGGTTTCCTACCTACGGCTATCCCCTTGCGCGGCGCCCTTATGCGCTCCGGCGATGCACCTTTTCGCCGCCCACCCCCGCCTGATGCGGGAAAGAACGCCGGGCGGCGCAAAGGAGACTGACATGACTGACCAATTTACAACCGCTGCGCCCCTTGGAACAGCTACCGCTCTCACGGTTCCAGACCGTCCCCGCATCTACGTGGCCTGCCTTGCCGCCTACAATAATGGGCGCCTGCATGGGTGCTGGATTGATGCGACCACACCTGACGAGATCAGGGCTGGGGTGCGTGCCATGCTGGCGGCGAGCCCCGAGCCCGATGCCGAGGAATGGGCCATTCACGACTATGAGGGCTTTCAAGGCGCAAGCCTGTCTGAATACGCCTCATTCGAAACCGTCTGCGACCTTGCCGACTTTCTTGGTGAGCATGGCGAGGTCGGCGCGAAGCTGTATCGGCATTTCGGTGACGACCTTGAACAGGCGCGCGCTGCCTTCGAGGACTATGCCGGAGAATATCGCAGCGCGGCAGACTTTGCCGAGGAATCCATGCGGGATAGCGGGACAGAAATCCCGGCTTCGCTCGACTATTACATAGACTGGACAGCGCTCGCCCGCGACATGGCCCTCAATGGTGAGATCATGGTGTTCCAGACGGGCTTCGATGAAGTCCACGTGTTCTGGAGCCGTTAGAGATGGCTTTCACGGAACGCTTTGACAGGTTCGTATGCGAGGGCGATTGCATCGCTTGCGAACAGGACGGGTTCCGGATCGTCGCGCGCATCGAGCGCGACGATAGCCCGGACGCGCCAGATCAGCGCCAGGACGGATTCTGGCCTTCCCTCTACAAGGATGCGCCGGGATTTATCGGCCCCGGAAACAATTTCCGGGAGCGCTTTGCCAAGGCACAGGCCGAAGCTGAGGCGATCATGGAGGCATGGCGGCGCGGCGACTGGTTCTATTGTGGCATTGTCCTCTCGGTATCGCTGGACGGTGTCATACTGGACGAGCACGCCATCAGTCTATGGGGCGTCGAAGCCAATTATCCGGGTTCGGATAATGCACACCTGACGGACGTCGCAGATGACCTTCTTCCTGACGCCATCGCGATCGGTCGCCGGGCCGCGCAGCGCCTTTGTGCGACCTTCTCGAATCTCGAGACGCGCGCCTGCTAAAGCCAGGGAACGGATTGCAGGTCTGTTCGAGGATGGCCGGGACAATGCGCAGCCAGACGCGGAGACCTGCGCAGAGCCAGACGCCGCCTTAGGATTCAGTCTCCTTTTCTGGCGGATCGGGAGTCGTCCGATGCCAGGCATCGGGCGGCTTTCGCGTATCATTCCTTCATGCTGAGGTGCTGTGGCAGTTTATGGTTCATGGATGAGGGCGCCAAAAAATCGCCCGTCTTTGGGTACCACCTTGCATCCGGAACTGTCCGCCAGTCCTGTTCCATTCGTTTTGTGGCCTCGCGTATCGGCCCCCTTGTTCCCGTCTCTTGCCGTGTGACCTGGACGACGCCGGCCGGGCTGTGAAACCGGCCCCGGCGCAAGAATTTTCCCCGGCGCTTTGCGCCTCCTCGCGGATCAAAATTCATCGCCGCGCCGGTGCTCCACTGCGTTTCGCCGCGCAAGCGGTTCAAACCCGTCCTGCGCCGTCCTTTCGGTCGGGCGTCGACGGGGACAAGGGGTCCCCGAGACAAGCGCAAAAACGAAAGGAATTACACAATGGCAAACGCACTTGGATATGTCTCTGAAACCAAAACCGGCTTCGAGGGCGCCCTCGCAATGATGAACCTCACAAGCCCCATCCGCATCGAGAAGAACGGCGAGAAAGCCGCAGACGGCCAGCCCGACTACCGCATCTTCGCCGGGGACACCGCGACAGAAATCGGTGGCGGGTGGATGCGCAAGGCGAAAGCATCGGGACGCGATTATGTCTCGATCACCCTCGCGGATCCGCAGATCGGTCCGCGCAAGATCTACGCGAACCTTGCGCCCGTTAAAGGCAAGAAAGGCCGGCACGTGATCCTCTGGAACCCGAAGGACTGAAATTGCCAGGTGACGGCTCCATCTGGAGCCGTCACCGCCATTCGTCTTTCAAGGCCGTGTTGCGCTTTCTATTCAGTCGCAAGGAATCTGCGCGATCGCGCTAACCGGCACCCCGTCCATGACGCGGTGCCGGTTAGCGCATTTGGATCTCGATTCTCGGTCGTGCTTTTCATTCCATTTTTACAAGTAAATATTCGTCGTCTTTTACGAATAAATAATCGACATCTATTACGAATAATTATATAGCGTCTTTTACGAACAATTATTCGAGGAACAGGGCTCAAAACATTGAGCTGAAAACCAGATGGCAAAACCGAACGAAAAACTGGCCGAATCTCTGCGTGTGTTGAAAGATCTGCAGGATCAGGGGAGCGCCGTGTTCCAGACACAGGATATGAGCCGCACGCATATGGAGCGACTGAAGCAGGCCGGTTTCATAAAGCAGGTTATGAGAGGCTGGTATCTCTCATCTCGTCCAGGAGAACGCGATGGAGATACGACCGCTTGGTATGCCGCGTATTGGGAGTTTTGCAAAACTTACCTCACCAATCGATTTGAAACGGCATGGTGTTTGTCGCCCCAGCAATCCCTTCTGCTTCACGCCGGAGACTGGACCGTGCCAAATCAACTTCTGGTGCGAGCAAAAGGGGCCAGCAACAAGTCGACCGGGCTGTTGCACGGCTCAAGCATCTACGACGTGGCTGCTGATCTTCCAGATGCAACGGATCAAACACAATTGAATGGTCTGCGGATCTATACCCTCGATGCCGCCCTGGTGGCGGTGCCAGAGGCGTTCTATCGGAATTACCCCGTCGAGGCGCGCACCTGCCTCGCCGCAGTCAAGGACGCCTCTGGCGTGTTGCGCCTGTTGCTGGAAAACAGCCAGGTGATTCGCGCCGGGCGCCTCATGGGCGCGCTGCGGTCAATTGAGCGGAACGACCTTGCTGACCAAATTGAAAGCGCAATGATTGCCGCGGGTAACAAGGTTATAGAAACCAATCCCTTCGACGCCGACGCCGCATTCGCCATCCCTCTGCGAGACGTCTCACCCTATGTGAATAGGATCCGCCTGCTTTGGGCAAAAATGAAAGCAGACATTGATGCAGATTTTCCAGAACCGGCACGTCAAAACGATCCGGACGCCTTTATCGCAAACATGGATGTCGTGTTGCCGTCAGACGCGTATCATTCCCTCTCCATTGAGGGATATCAGGTTAGCTATGATCTGATTGAGAAAGTCAGATCGGGTGACTGGAATCCGGACATGATCGCGTCCGACAGAGAGCAGCGCGACGCTTTGGCGGCTAAAGGATATGTCGATGCGTTTGAGACCGTCAAAACGTCGGTCAGAGATGTGATGCATGGGGAGAATCCGGGTGAGATCGTCAAGCGTGATCTTCAAACGTGGTACCAGGCCCTGTTCGGGCAAAGTGTTCAGGCTGGTATTCTGAACGCCGCTCAGCTTGCCGGCTATCGCAACCACCCGGTCTATATCAGAGGGTCACAGCATGTTCCGCTGAATGTCGAAGCGGTGAGGGATGCGATGCCTGCCTTCTTCAACCTGCTGCGCGAAGAAACTGACGTGATAGCGCGGGTCGTGCTCGGACATTTTATCTTCGTCTATATCCACCCCTTTCCCGATGGAAACGGGCGGACGGCACGCTTTCTGATGAATGTCATGCTGGCAGCGGCTGGTTATCCCTGGCTCGTCATTAAGGTTGAGCAGCGGGACGCCTATATGGCAGCGCTCGAAGCAGCAAGTGCCAATCAGGACATCAAGCCTTTTGCGACTTTTCTGGCCGAAAGCCTTCGACGGTGAGCCCGTGCACGTCTCTGAATGAAGGTGTGCGCCTTTCCCAAGCGGGCCCCGCGAGGCAAGCGGTTCGGGCTGTGGCGCGGGAGGGTGCGATCGACACCCGCGTCCGAGACTTTGATCGCTTATAGCGCTCCAGTTACCAGACAATCCGGATCGGTCCGAGATGATACTTGGGCCTGACGTGTGGGATAGCGCATTTTAAGCTTTTCGCGATTTGTTGGCTACGAGCCAATGTAGGAGAAGCTTTCCAAAAGTCAGGTTGCCAAGCGTGATCGTCAGCATGTGCAGCCAGCCTGATGATGTCGGTATCTTCGGGAAGTTAGACTCCATCAGGCTTCTTTGAGAAGAGCTCGGCCATAAACAGGAACTCAGGGTCTTTCGGCTTGTGGAACCGGTAGTATTCGCGATGCCCGCCGCTTTGTTCGCGAGCATCAGAAGGCACGCCCGTCCGACAATGTCCGCGCGGTAGAAGCTATAGGCACGCGTCAGAAAAACCGGCAAATCCGACGGGGCGGATTCAGGTTCGACTTTCATCGGTGTATGCAGAATCTTACCGGCATAGCTGGAAATCTGGTGAGCCAGGCGCTGAGGATCTGGAGCGGGATCATCGCTATATAACATCTCATTCGGATACCAACATTGATAGTGTTAGTATTCAATCATAATGATATTTATTGATGGTTGCCTGAAATAATGGGAATTTTCACAGAGGCTCTGTTCTGACGCCCTGAAAAAATGTCTAATATTGATCAGGGCGAATGGTCTGAGTTTTTGTCAGGTAGGAAGGAAAGTGGGTGTCACACCCCAGGCATCAAAACGATGCGTGTAAGGATGAAACATCAAGTCCAAACTTGGCAATGATCGCGGGGGTTTTGATCTGCGATATTGCCTGTCGAGCGCAATTTGCGCTTTCGGATCTTTCGACCCAGAAGGGACTTTAATCTGAAAATTTTTGCCGATCAATCGAAGTCTGAGATTTCACACGCTCAGCGCGAATTCTTTGTGTTGAGAAATCGCCAGCCCGCGGTCCCCAACAATTGATGCTGCTGCTCTTTGTCTCCAACGTAGCCGAAACCTAGCACAAGAAGTTGGATATTCGGACGACGTCTGTTGGAGCATGAACAGTCATACGACGTCACCCCTATGGCCGACAGTCGTTGGCCCAATGCTGCCGACCAGGAACGCTCTTGCGGCATAAGCTTGTACCGACCACTCCGCAGTGATGAAGTAGACCATCGCTTCCGAAACCCAGCTAAAAATACTCAGGCGTTGCCGGCGCGGTTCACATCCTACGCTTCCATGAAGGCGCAGCGGTCGAGAAATACGTCCGCCTTCGACAGGTCATGGGCCTGAAGGCCGGCGCAGACCTTGCCGGCGCGATCCAAGACCTCAACAACGCCATCGGCATTTCGGCAAACCTGACCGCGATGGGCCTTGACGCAACCGACGGCTCCGGCATCGTCGACTATGCGCTCAAGGATCTCGCGCATTTCGGCAACCCGCGCCCGATGAGCGCAGATGATTATGCTAAGGTCTACCAGACCGCACTCTAGTAGGAGGGCTACCCTGGTGGCCCGAAAGTTCGGCTCGGTCCTGAAACTTGCCGCCGCTTATCATGGCGGCGAGAAATCCGTGATCGAACAATCAGCAAACACGCTTGCCGCACGCAATCTCGCAAAAGTGCCGGCGGACCGGCTTCTGTCGGTGATGACCAAGCGCGTGTTCAATGCCGGATTCAACTGGAAGGTCATCGAGGCGAAGTGGGAAGGGTTCGAGGCGGCATTCGAGGGATTTGATCCCGGAAAGCTGGCTTTTTTTGGCGAAGAGATGATGGACCAGCCTGTCTCTGATCCGCGCATCGTCCGCAATCGACAAAAGATCAAGGCGAGCCTTGAGAACGCACGCTTCGTGGCCGGGGCCGAAGCCATGGAGGGCGGCTTCGGCAAGTTCCTCGCCAGTTGGCCAGCAGACGATCAGGTGGGTCTGATGAATGTGCTGAACGCGCGCGGCTCGCGCCTTGGCGGGGCGAGCTGCAATACTTCCTGCGCTTTACTGGGTGGAATGCCTGGATCGCGTCGGGCCATGTCTGCGCGGCCCTCGTGCGTGAGGGTGTTTTGGCCAAGCCGGCGGCTACCAGAAAGGGCGACCTGGCGCAGCTCCAGGCCGCCCTTAACGAGTATCACGCCGAAAGCGCCCTGCCGCGCGCCCAGATCAGCCGGTTGCTGGCGCTGAGCGTCGGTTAGGCATCATTCCGCTTCGACAAGCGGCAGGCCGAGCGCGGCCTCGATATCGGCCCAGTTCACGACCTTGAAGTTCTGGTCCTGACCGGATTGCGGGTTGCCATCGTCCTGGACGATCAGTACGCCGCGCGGAAAGCCGGGCAGGGCGCCGGAGAAGATGTCCAGGCCGTCGGTGTGCGTGACGTCGTCAATGCCGAGCGCCGCGTTCTTCCCGATCGAGAAGCTGCCCATCGGCGCGTGCGGCGCCTTGCGGTTGTAAACGATGAAGCGATTGTCGGACTGCGCGGAAGCCACGATCCAGCCTGCGCCGGCCTGGCCGCGCCACAGCGACACGCCTTCCACGTCGGCCACAAGGCCCGTCTGGCCGCCGACTTCGTCGATCAGCTCCGGCGCAGGCGCCGCGTCGCGGTAGGCGACCTTCCAGAGGCCCCGGTCTTCCTCGCCGACAAACATCAAGCCTTGCGCCTCATCGAACACGCAGCCTTCCAGCTGGGTGTCCAGTTTCACGGTTTTCAAAAGTTCGCCGGACAGCGCGCCTGGCGCAGCCGACACCGCGAAGATCTGTATGGTTCCGTCCTTGTACGTCACGCCGGCATAATCCCGGTCGTCCTCGCGGCCCGAGCAAATGCCGTAAGGCTCGATCTTGCCGGTTGGCACATCACCGCCATGTGTGACCGTGCCGGTCGCCCGGTCGATGAAGAAGACCGATATCGCGTTGAACTGGTCATTGCTGGCGAAGGCAACATCATAGGAATTGTCCGCAAACTGACGGAGGTCGACATTGTTGATCAGGCCGATCGGGAGGCGCTGGGCTTCGCTGCCGTCAAGGCGGAACACAACGAGACCTTCCTGCTTGTTGGTGCCGAGGATGAGGGACTTCGCGGCGTCGGCCGGGTCCAACCAGAGAACGGGATCGTCGGCCGCGTCACCGCGCGCCCCGGCGGGCGACGTCTCCAGGGCGGCTGTAACCAGAGCCTGTCCTTCGATCAAGCGCGGCGCCGAGGCGCAGGACGCCAGACAGACAGCCGCACCGGCGGCGAGAAGAGAGAGACGAATCATCAGGTAAACTCCTTCGGCAAATGATCTTGCGCGCCCCTAGCGCCATGCTGTGACAAGAAAACGACTGTCATGGCTGTATGACAGCACGAATGCTGCGCACTCCAGGGTGGCAAATAGAAACGCCGTTTCGATTCAGGCAAGTGCGCTGTGGCAAAAAAGAGACTGTCATAAAAACCAGAAGGAAGCGTCACAGCGCTGCGACAAACCGATGCTAGCGTCGGGTTGGGTTAAGTTTCAATTCATTTTCCGCCGGGGGCTAACGTGAAATCCAGATTCAATCTTCTCACCACCGCGAGCCTGGCAACGCTCTGCCTGGGCTTGGGCGTCAGTGCGGCGCATGCCGACGTTGTGCGCGGCGCCGTCAAGGATTCGACCGGCACTGCGCCGCTCGAAGGCGCACTCGTTTCGATCGACGAGATCGGCCGTTCAACTTCGTCTGACCGATTCGGCAGCTACCGCTTCTCGAACGTGCCCGCCGGCGATTACACGCTGTCAGTGTCCTATGTCGGCGCGCCGCGCCTGACCCGCGCGATCTCGGTGGCCGAGACCGGCGAGATCGTCGTCGATCTCTCGGTTGGTGAAAATGTGCGCTACCTTGATAACGTCCTCGTCGTCGGCTCCGCCGCCGCCCAGGCCGGCGCGATCAACCAGCAACGGGCATCCAATGCGCTGATCAACGTCATAGACAGCGACGGCCTTGGCAACTTCCCCGACACGACGGTCGCCGATTCGCTGTCGCGCGTGCCGGGCCTGTCGATCGAAACAGACCAGGGCGAAGGCCGTTATGTGTCGATCCGCGGAATCAACACTGACTTGATCTCGTCGAGCATCAACGGTGTGCGCATCCCGTCGCCGGAAGACCGCCGCGGCGTTCTGCTGGACGGCGTGCCTTCGGACCTGCTCGACACAATCGAAGTCCAGAAATCATTGACCCCGAATGTCGACGGCGACAGCATCGGCGGCGTCATCAACCTGAAAACCATTTCCGCATTCGACCGCGACGGACGGTTCATTCGTGCCAAGATCGAAGGTCAGTATAATGAGATCACCGAAGAGATTTCGCCCAAGGGCACGCTGACCTATTCAGAAACCTTCGGCGACAAGCTGGGCGTCGCTCTTTCGTTCAACTATCAGGACCTTCGCATTGAATCGCACAATAACGAAACCGGCGGTTGGGGCGAAGTCGATGGCGCCGACTTCCTGGTGCCGCAAGCGGGCACGTTCTTCGTGCCGAACGACGATTATGAAATGCGCTGGTATGACCTGACCCGCACCCGCTACGGCTTCGTCGGAAACCTTGAGTATCGCGCGAGCGAGAATACAGATCTTTATTTGCGCACCCTGTTTAACCAGTATGAAGACGACGAGGTTCGCAACAAGTTCGAATTCCGCGAGTTCGACGAGGAAATCGTATCTGCGACGCCGACATCCGTTTCGATTCGCCGCGGTGAAGTCGATGCGGAAGTGCGCGTGCGCAAGGAAATTCGTAAAATCCAGACCATTGCATTGGGAGGCGACACGCGCCTCGCCGACTGGAACTTCGATTACGAAGCCTCTTACGCCTACGCTGAGGAAGACGACAGCGATAACCACGACGTTGCCTTTCGTTCCACGCCGGAACAACGCAACAACACTATCGGTTCAATCACGCTCGACTATTCGAACCCGCAGACACCGATCATTTCCGGTCAGGCCCTTTCGTTCCTTCTGGATCCCAACAATTACGAGCTGGATGCCTTCGAGCGTGAGTTCACGACCAACGAAGACACCGAGTTTGCTGGCAAGTTGAACATTAGCCGCGACAGCCTTTTCATGGGCATGCCGGTGGAATGGAAGGGGGGATTGAAATACCGGACCCGAGAGAAGGTGCGCGACGTCAATCTGGATATCTATGAGCCAGGCGAAGTGCTGAGCGATTTCATTGATAATAACAACGAAATTCCGGGATGGCGTCTGCCCAACTTCATACCGACATGGCCGAGCGCAAACCTGACGCGCGGTCTTCGCAATACGGTTACCGCAGCCGATCGCGACGATGCGGCCTCCGCATTCGAAAGCCTCTCGGCGGACTATAACATTCAGGAAGATATCCTGGCTGTTTACGGAATGGGGACGTTCGAAAATGGTCCGCTTACGGTCGTAGCCGGCGTGCGTGTGGAGCAGACCAATATTGATAGCCGCGGTAATATCTTCACTGAGGGCGACGATCCGACCAACGTCACCGAACGCAAGTTCTCGGACGACTACACAAACGCCTTACCGAGTGTGAACGTCAAATATCAGTTCGCTGAAAACATCTTCGGTCGCGCTGCCTACTATGGTGCAATCGTTCGTCCGGCCTTCGGTGAAATGGCGCCAGTTGCCGTGTTCAACGAAGATCAGGATGCGGCGTTCATTGGCAATCCGAACTTGAAGCCTTACGAGGCTGACAACTTCGATCTTTCGATCGAGTTCTACCCCACCAAGCTGTCGGTGATTTCCGCTGGCGTGTTCGTCAAACAGATCGACAATGCCATTTTCCCGGTAACGTTTGATCTGGCGGATGTGCCGGCTTCAATCGATCTGAGCTTCCTCAGCACCGCCCAGCTTGCAACGCTTGCGGAGGTCGAGACCTTCGTGAACGTCGGATCGTCGGAAGTCAGCGGCGTCGAGTTCAACTATGTGCAGAACCTTGGCGACCTTGTTCCTGCGCTGGAGGGTTTCCTGACCTCTGCCAACCTGACCTTCACCGATTCGGAAAGCACGCTTCCGGACGGTCGCAAGGTTCCGTTCCTGAAACAGTCGGATACCATCTGGAATATCGCCCTTGGATATGAAAGGGGCCCTTGGGATCTGCGCGTGTCTGCAAACTTCCGTGACGACTATCTCGATGAATTGTTCGGCGAAAATGTCGACCGCTACACCAACGACCGTTCTCTGGTCGAAGCGTCGGCGAAGTATACCATCAACGACAACTTCCAGGTCTATCTCGAAGGCAAGAACCTGACGGATGCGGAAGAATACTACTATCACGGCAATGAGAACCGCTTGTCGCAATATGACGAGTTCGGCCGAAGCTTCGTGTTCGGTGTTCGCGTTACCTACTGATCCACTGGATCATCCCTGAACGCGGCAGGTCGCAGCAGAACGCTGCGGCCGGTTTTCGTCTGGGTTCAGCGGCGCCCCTTCTGTCCTTAGCCCCGATCGGTCCCGCACTTGAGTCGAGAATTTCCTCTTACTCCTTCATTCGACCACAGGCAGCCGATGACCGATTTCGGCGAAGTCCGGCCTGGTGCGGGCGACGCAGCCGAACGACACGAACCGATTGACCCTGCCGCTCGCCACCGATGACGATCAGATCCGACCTGGCCCTAAACGGCCTGCCAGGACCCTCCGGCAGAAGTCTGGCTCAACGACTTTTCGGCGCTAAGGGGTCCAACCTGACTGGAGTAAACCCAGCCAATAGGCTCCTGCAAACCCGGCGCGGTTTACTGTGGCGCTCGCAAAGGCTTTTGCTAATTGTTGAGCGCGGCGGTCGGCTTCAACATTCCAGCAGAAACGCGGCGAAGTATTCCTGAGTGGTCTCTCACCACCCAGCCAATTTCGCCCACGAGAACCAACACGGCGCCTTGGCAAACAGCGACTAGCGATCCAACCAGCGCCGCAATGGTCATAGTATCGAATGCGACAGAAACCCCGCTTCCGACGCTGAGTGCTAAGCCAACCAATCCCAACATCAGTGAAGTTCCGCCGAACACGGTGACTACGGATAGTAGGGTAGTGGAGACGGTTCGCTTCGAGTTAAACGAATGCTCGAAGTCAGAAATGATCTTGCTTTTGTCCATGACTTGCTCCGGTTTCGATCCAATCGAAACGATAGTGCCTGATCGTTGAGAAAGTTCTACGCCCAGTTTTGTCCGTTTCAGTCGCGCGACAGCGGTGGCGCGAATGGCTGTTCGCTTCCAACCAGGCCACGCCATCATTCAGATGTGATCGTTTTCTCCAATTGACGCTTGACGACGCAATAGACTCGTACAGCTTGAACAGTTCCTTGTAGGAGCTGGATCATTGCGGAAACCACTACTGAGTTTCGTCTTCCTAGGTACGGCGCTTGTGGCATGTGGGGCCGAACCTGATAAAGTCTCGGAGTCTGCTGGAACAGAACGTCAGAAGGACAATGTGGAACCGGGCCAAGAAGGTGAAATCACTGAAACAGTTTCTGCTGCAACCGGTCAGGAGATCGCATTCGATGTGCCTGCAGACTCGAGAGCTGAATATCAGCTGCTTTCGGTCGTGAAGAATGACGAAGGGCTTTTAGTTGCGACGACGCGAAGAACAGGATCATCGGGCTCTAGCTATTCAGTTCGTGAAATCGACTGTGCTCGTCAGCTGTTCAGATATATCGGAGACGGCGACACTCTCGACCAAGCCATGACACCACTTCAAAATCCTGGAACTATGGCAACGCTGGTCGCAGGGTCCTCCAGTCACGCGGCGGTGCAAATCGCGTGCTCCCAATTGCCCGGTTGAGTCACTAATGATTGAAGCCGTCGCTAGCAGATGACCTCAGTCCCGATTGGTCCCGCCTTCAAGTCGAGAAAATGTCCCTAATCCGTGATTCGGCAAGAGATGGCCTATGACCGCTTCCGGCGAAGTCCGGCCTGGTGCTGGCCCCCTCTGTCAGGGATGTTGTCCGCTGCTCTATTTTTCTCTAATTTTCAGGTGGGCGGGATAGGACAATGACGTGGGATACTCACCAGAACGAAAATCGGCCGTTTTGAAGCGGATGCTGCCGCCGAATAACTTGGC
>NZ_JBDNGN010000099.1:0-5523 GCF_041689225.1 Hyphomonas sp.
AAGCGGCGCACAAATGTTGTCGGTATCTTTCCCAATGATGCCGCTATCATCCGTCTCGTTGGCGCACTGCTCCTTGAACAGAATGACGAGTGGGCACTTGCCCGGCGATATATGTCACTGGAAAGTCTCGCCAAAGTAGTCGATAACCCTGTTCTCAGCCTGCCCGGCGTGGGCAGCTGAAACCGTGATCGCAGCCGAGACGGCGTGCACGAATTACACCACGCGATGGGACGCTACCCTTCTCGCCCGCGAAATCTTCTATGATCTACGAGAAGCGAAGGCCCTCACCGAAGGCTGGCGACACCACTACAATACAGCCCGACCACACTCATCGCTTGGTTACAAACCGCCCGCGCCAGAAGCCATCTTCCCCGCGACGTTCATACCGCCTTACTATGGGGGTGTAGCAGCATGAACGCCGCTACATGGAAACCGCCGGACTAACAAAGGCGATGGACCACCTCAGTGGGGCAGACCAGCGAACTCGATGATCCTCTCGCGCTCGATCTGGTTGAGGCGCAGGTGGCCGATATCGTCTCTGAGCTTGTTCAGGGAGTAAGCCTTCGAACGGCGCAGCGGTTTGCGTACATCCAGCATGTCGGCAATGTGGAGATCGACGAGATCGGCAACCGTGTTTATAAGGTTCGGGCGGTGCTTGGAGACGCTTTCTCCACGGTCCACCCGGCGCTCCATTTTGAGTGCCCATTCCTCGGCGTCCTTGCGGCGCAGGAATGACTGGGAGACATACCGTCCTTTGCGGCGGACCTGTGCCCGCCAATTGCCGGAAGGAAGCTTCGTGATTGACGACATTTCGTGTGCGCTCCGTGTGCACAGAGGGATCAAAACCGGTACAAACGTGTGCAAATCAGTGCACATGTTCTCATTATAGTCCTTTGAAACTACTAAAAAAATGAATAAAAATCAAGTACATAGATTTTTTGTTGCACCTATGATGGACTGGACTGACGCGCATTGCCGCGCCTTCCATCGCTGCCTGACGAAATCGGCCCTGCTCTATACTGAGATGGTCACGGCCGACGCCATCATCCATGGCGATCAGGAACGCCTGCTATGGGAGGTGCCCAGCAATGCACCGACCGCGCTCCAGCTTGGTGGGTCAGACCCGGAAAAGCTCGCGAAGGCGACGACGATCGGCGCATCCTGGGGATATCAGGAGATCAACCTGAACTGCGGCTGCCCGTCCTCGCGCGTCCAGTCCGGCTCCTTCGGTGCCTGCCTGATGGCCGAGCCGGACCTTGTCGCCGAATGTGTCGCCGCCATGCGCGACGCCACTGACGTCCCGATCACGGTCAAATGCCGCATCGCGATCGACGACCTGCCGGCCCGCGAAACCCTGTTCACCTTCATCGACAAGGTCACCGCTGCCGGCTGCACGAGTTTCACGGTGCACGCCCGCAAGGCCTGGTTGAAAGGCCTCAGCCCCAAGGAAAACCGCGAAGTCCCGCCGCTCGACTATGCGCTCGTGGCCGCGCTCAAGGCGGAACGTCCGCATCTCTCGATCACGCTGAATGGCGGCATCACCACGATCGACGAATGCCGCGAGCACCTGGAGGTCTTCGACGGCGTCATGCTCGGCCGTGCCGCCTACCAGAACCCGTCTCTGCTGGGCCATGTCGATGCGGAACTCGGCGGGCAGGGCGCCCCGCGTGTTTCCCCGCATGACGCGCTCCTCGCTTACCGGCCCTACATGGCCGAGCGGCTGGCGGCGGGCGTCGGCCTCCACGCCATGACCCGTCACATGCTCGGCCTGTTCAATGGCCAGCCCGGCGCCCGCGCCTGGCGCCGCATCCTGTCGGAACGCGCACCCAAGCCCAGCGCAGGGCTCGACGTGCTCGACGCTGCAGTGGAAGCCATCACATCTCAGGTGGTGTCCGTCGACTGACCGTTCGAGAAACACGAATTTGTTCTTCCTTTGTTCGTTAACCTGTGATGGCATTTTTCCTGCCGAAGGGGAAGGTCTGGATGGTTTGCCGCATCACGACATTCGCGTTCGAGAGCGTTGAGGCCCAGCCCGTTGACGTGCCGGCGATGCGCGCCCGGACAGGCCGAAGGCGTTCAGGCCGGGGCGCTGGCGCGGTAAGGTTCAGGCGGGGTCATTAAACGAATGCTAAAGCCTTGGGCCTAGGGTTTTCGGAGCATGACAGATACGCCCAAATTCAGCCCGACGCCGCAAGATGCCTTCCTGGCGACCGCGAGCCACGAGATTCGTACCCCCCTTAACGGTATTCTGGGGACCGTTTCACTGTTGCTGGAGACCGATCTAGAGCCAGCCCAGCGCGAATATGCCGAGACGATCCGCCTGAGTGGTGGACGCCTGCTCGACCTGCTCAACAATGTCCTCGATTATGCCCGGCTTGATGCCGAGGCCGTCGAGCTCGAAACTGAGAGCTTCTGTCCGATCCGGCTCGGCCGCGAAGTGATTGAACTCCTCAGCCCGCGGGCCCATGCCAGCGGCCTCGACCTCGCCGTACGCGCATCGCAGCTGCCGATGCCGACCTTTTCGGGCGATGCCGGCCGCATTCGCCAGATCCTGTTCAATCTTGTCGGCAACGCGCTCAAATTTACCCAGAGTGGCGGTGTGCTGCTCGATATTACGGCCCGCGATGACGGGCTGGAATTGCGGATCATCGACACGGGCCCGGGCATCGCGCCGGAAGACCTCGATCATTTGTTCGACGCCTTCCATCAGGTCGACGCAGAGGATGCCTACAAGGATGGCGGCGTCGGACTTGGCCTGGCCATTGTGAAGCGCCTCACCGACCTGCTGGGGGGTGTGATCAATGTCGTTAGCTCGCCGGGCTGTGGCGCGGTGTTCTCTGTTATCTTGCCGCTTCAACGGTCCGAGCAGGCGACCAGTCATGATGAAATTGTCCTGGGCGGCAAGGTTGGACTGGTTGGCTTGCCACCCGTCACATGCCTGTCGATAGCCTCAGCGCTGAAAGACGTGCAGGCCGTGCCGGTCCTGATCGACCCGTCGCGCGGACGCCTGCCAAAAGGCATTGATGTCCTGCTGATCGGCGCAGACCTGCCGCAAGCAACCGTCAAGGCCTATGCCAAGCTTGCGCTTGCGCTTGTTGTCATACGCCCTGAGGACAGGGGCGCGCTGCCGCGTTTCCGCAAACTTGGTTGTGTTGGCTGGCTCGTGCGTCCGCTGCGCACATCGTCGCTTGCCGAACGGATTTTCCTCGTGCGTTCCGGTGGCGAAGCCGTAGACGAGCCGGAAGCGGAAACCGGCGCGGGTCACATCCTCATTGCGGATGACAATCCGGTCAATGCGCTAATCGCACGCCGCGCCTTGGAATCGGCGGGATTTACCGTCACAGTCGCGTCAACTGGCAGCGAAGCACTGGAGGCCGCAGGCGAAATGGATCCCGTTCTCATCCTGATGGACCTTCGGATGCCGGTGATGGACGGTTTCGAAGCCATGCGCCGCTTGCGGGCAGCGGGCTCCTCTGTACCGATCATTGCCGTCTCGGCAGAGATTAATCCGGATATTGAGCGCCGTGCCATGGCTGCAGGCGCCGATGGTGTCGCTGCGAAACCGCTGGATGCCGAGGCGCTCCGCAGCCTCGCCATCCGCTGGACGGCGCCTCGGGCTGTGTCTGCAGGCGTCGCATGAGCGAGGCGGCGGTCCCTCCGCTCCCCCTGAAGAAACCAGCTCGCGTCGTTCGCGCCCTCAGGGCTCTGCGCGACCGGCGCATGGCCGCCATGGCGCTGTTCGCCTTTGCCGCCGGCCTTCCCATGGGCGTCACGCTCGGTCTGCTCAATGCCTGGCTCACCAAGCTCGGCATTACGCCCTCGACCATCGGCACACTGTCGTTGCTGACACTCGGCTATTCATTCAAATATCTCTGGGCGCCGGTCTTCCAGACAGCCCGTCCGGCTCCGCTCACGGGATTCCTCGGCGGTCGCCGGTCTTGGCTGCTCCTGTTCCAGGGCATCATGGTCGTCCTGATCGGCATCTTTGCCTTCACCAATCCGGCTGAAAATATCGGCCTCGTCGCGCTCATCGCGCTGGCTATCGCCCTCGTCTCCCCGACACACGACATCGTGCTTGATGCCTGGCGCATCGAGGTCGCCCGTTCGGATGAGGACAAGGACCTGATGTCCGCGCTCTACCAGTTCGGCTACAAGTCGGCCGGCTTCATTTCCGGATTCATCGCGCTGCTCGTCGCGGCGCGGGCTGGCTGGACGGCGACATTCCTGATGGTGGCCTTCGTGCTGGCCCTGTCGATGATTGGCAGCATCATTGCGCCAGAGCCGGCAAGTTCGAAGACGCCGAATGCCGACCGCCTGTCCTTCCTGTCCAGCCTGCCGCGCCGCGTTTCGACGCCTGCCGTCACGGTGGTTGCTATCGGCTGGCTCATCGGCTTTGCGATGATCCTCGTCTTTGTGATGCAGTCGCTCTTCTCAGCGACGCCACCGTCTGGCGGCACATTCGTGCGTTCCGAGGGTCCGTGGATTGTCGGACTGACCGTTCTGGTCCCAGCGATCGTGTCGGCGATCCTTGTCTTTCGGTTCGGGGCAAAAGCGGCTGAAACGCCTGCGCGCATTGCGAACGAGACGCGTGCTGAATCGGTGCTCCGCAACCTGTTTCGGGCGATCTTCGATCCCCTGATGGAGCTGATTTCACGCCTTAAATGGGGCGCCGTCCTGGTCCTGTTGCTGGCGCTGACCTATCGCTTCACGGACGCAGTCTGGGGCGCTTTTGCCTATCCGTTCTATCTCGGCGACCAGTTCGGCGCGCTTGGCCACTCGCTCGATGACATCGCCATCGCCTCCAAGTTCTTCGGCGTCGTTGCCACCATACTCGGCTCGCTGCTCGGGGCTGTGTTGATCGCCGTACTCGGCCGTATGCCGGTCTTCTTCGTCGGGGGCATTGTCGCGGCCGCAACCAACCTGCTCTACGCCGACCTCGCAGCGGGCGCGACCGTGCTCGACGGGTTCCTCCACATCTCGCATCTTGGACCACCGCTCAGCGCGCTGGCGGACTGGGCCGCGAAACTCTCGCCTGATGTCGTGGCTGCAGACCAGGGACAGCGCATGGCGCGCCTGATGGTCACAATTTTCGCTGAGAATATCGCTGGCGGCTTCGCGCTCGTCGCGATCACGGCCTACCTCACGTCTGTCGTGAATCCGCGCTTTGCCGCCGTGCAATATGCGTTGCTCGCTTCGCTCACCATGCTGATCGGCACGTTGGGCCGTCCGTGGCTCGGCGAGATCATCGAGAGCCAGGGCTATTATTCCGTGTTCATGATCACGTTCTGGCTCGGCGGCGTTGCCGTCATCCTGTCGGTTCTCGAATGGATGCGCCAGGCTCGCGACACGAGTGGGTCAACGAGCCTGGTTCTGGCGCAGGACGACTAGAGCGGTTCTGTCTTTGACAGAATCGGACGGATTCCCAGACACTTCGAACTCTGATTCAGTTTCCGGACTGGAAGAGGAGGTTTATCACCATGGGCAAGTACTATTCCGTTGATCTTCGCGAACGTGCCGTGGCGG
>NZ_JBDNGN010000100.1:0-10681 GCF_041689225.1 Hyphomonas sp.
CGGAGTCGTCGGATGAGGCGTCGTCGATAACGATAACCTTCACGGGCAACGTTTGGCCAAGCGCACTCTGTACCGCCGCCTCGATGGTGCCCGTATTATTGTAGCAGGGAATTATTACAGTAACGTCCGCCAAATCTGACCCCGGAATTCTAGAACAATTGTGCAGGCTTAACTGCAAGACACAGACCGACTCGCGCTTTCGAGATCAAGAACAGGAACCATTCTCGAACGGGCGTGACGGCTATGACCGGCCTGCAGGCTTTTTGGATCAACGGGCCGTCATCGCCCCGTCGACGACGTGTTCCTGTCCGCTGATATAGCTGGAGGCATCGCTTGCGAGGAAGACCACGAGATCAGCAACTTCTTCTGGCCTGCCGGGACGGCCCATTGGCGTCGATTGCGAGGCGATTGCATGTGCATCCAGCGCATTGGCTCCTGCATGCGTTGCCAGCGCTGCCGCTTGATCGGCAGGCATGCTACCGGCCATGCGAGCGATGGACTTCTGCCAGATTGGAGTGTCGATGATCCCCGGATGTACTGAGTTCACTCGGATGGGGAATCCCATCTGAGCGCACTCGAGCGCCGCAGCCTTTGTGAACAGGCGGACACCGCCCTTGCTGGCGCAGTAGGCGCTGACCCCTGGGGCACCGCGAAGGCCTGCGACGGAAGACAGGTTAATGATGGAGCCGCCAGTTGTCTGCATCGCTTTCATGGCCGCTCGCGTTCCGAGGAAGACGCTATCCATGTTGACCGCCATCTGCTTTTGCCAATCGGCCAGGCTGAATTCGAGAATCGGGCCGCCAATCGCAATGCCCGCATTGTTCACCATCACAAAGGGTGTGCCCAGTTCGGTCTCACACAGGGACATTATGGCGTCCCAGCGATCTTCATCCGTGACGTCGTGATGGGCCCAGATGGCTTTGCCACCCTCAGTCTCAATCAGCGCAACGGTCTGCCTGGCGCCGGCGTCATCGATATCCGTTACCAGCACCGCGACCCCTTCGCGTGCCAGCCCCACGCAGCAGGCTCTGCCGATGCCACTGGCGCCACCGGTGACGATAGCCGTCCGTCCCTTCAGGTTTTTCATTGTCTTCCTCCCAACGTTGTTTGCTTGTTTTGTGCCGCAGCAGTAGCAGGCGTATGGCTCGGCACGCCAGTCAATTTGGTTGTTTTTCCCGCCGCTTATCCAAGGGTGGTGCGCAGCCGCCTATGGCGAATTAGCGATATCCACAGGCCCGCGTCAAAATGAGGTACGACCATGTCACGTCGCTATAGTGTGAAGTACAAGATCGACCGCCGGGTCCGAGACAATATTTGGGGCGGTCCAAAGTCCTCCTTCAGCAAACGCAAGAACTTACAGTTTCGTTGGGACGAGGCTGGCGCACCGGATGCATCTGCTGCGCCTTCGAGCAAAATCGACGTAGCGGCTCAGGCCGCCAGCGACGTTTTTTGTCCGCCTAGGTGCCACGCAACCGGATCTGACTGGTAATATAGAGGTGAGAGTGTTGAAATCTCGATACCCGCGTCACGAAACAGATCAGCGATTGTGTCCATGCCACTTTGATCTTGCGCCGCCAGCACCATTGCTTCGATACGCGCCGCATAAAGCGCGATCTCTGCGGATAGTTTCCCGGTGTTCTCGACCAGGTAGGCAGGCTCGAAGCGTTTCCAATTGTCGAGCAATTCACGAGAGAAGGAAAGCGCCCACGAAGTTGTTTCATCCTGTTCGCGAGCGTTGTGAAGGCGCTGCCAGGCTGCTTTGGCAGACATCTCTGTGGCAGAGGCGTCGACGCCGTCTTTGTGAGCAAGTGCAAGGTTTCTCATCGCGATGAGTATTCCATCGTTTGCATTGACTTCCATCAACCGCTGGACGCGCCGTTTTGCGTCCGCGATCGCTGGGCCGCTTGAGTTGTGAATGATGAGGCACAAGTGCCCTGAGGGTTTGAGGACCCTTGCGGCCTCTGCCGAGGCTTGCGCTACATCAGCGTATTCAAAGCCAAACTGAGACACTACCGCATCAAAAGTCGCAGCTTCAAAAGGCAGGGATTCCAGGTTGGTACTAGGGTGAAGTTGCACTCCCGGCAGGCGTGGCAAGCTGTTCGCAAAGTCGACACCGTCGATGCGCAGCGAAGGGCTTGAGGCCTGAATCTGCCGCGCAACGGTGCCTGCGCCGCAGGCCAGATCGATCACACGTTCGCCAGGACCGAGGCTGCGTGCAAACTCTAGCCATGTTGAAGGGAACGCCACCGGCCTTTGGCCCATAAAGCAGCTTTCGGTCATGCCGCCCGCCCAGTAACGGGTCCATGCTTCAGATTGTGCTGGTACTGTCTTCATACTAGCGCGCAGTCATTGCCCCATCGATACAGTGCTCCTGTCCGATGAGGTAACTGAAGGCAAGTGATGCGGGGGACACGATCAATTTGACGACCTCCTCTGGGCTGCCAGCGCGGCCTATGAGAGACGGCTGTGCGCCAATGGAGTCAACGTCCATCTTGTTTGAGTCGGAAAAAAAGGCCAGCTCTTGCGTCATTGTGTCCATCTTGGGCGGGATAGATTTCTGCCAGATCGGTGGATCGATGATGCTGGGGTGAACCACGTTCTCGCGAAGATTGAGCCCCATTGGTGCACACGCGATAGCCGCTGCTCGTCCTGCTTTGCTACCCGCGCCGTTCACCCTTGCCGTTTTGCCGTAGATTTGACCCATTCACCATCCTTCTGAGTTCCCCTGTTTGTAGCAGCGTTTCGGCTTGACGCACCAGTCAATTTGGTGTTCTACCCGCCGCTTATCTACGGGCTGGTGCGGAGCCGCCGTTGAGATCGTGGGTGCGAATACGCGCCGCCCACCGGCCCGCGTCGAAATGAGGTACTACCATGTCACGTCGCCACAGCGCGAAGTACAAGATCGACCGTCGGGTCGGCGAAAATATCTGGGGCCGCGCCAAATCCCCCTTCAATAAGCGCAACTACAAGCCCGGACAGCACGGCCAGAACCGTCGCAGCAAAGTCTCGGACTTCGGTATGCAGCTCATGGCGAAGCAAAAGCTCAAAGGCTACTACGGCGACATCACGGAGAAGCAGTTCTCCCGCGTGTACGTTGAAGCCAGCCGCATGAAGGGCAACGCCGCAGAAAACCTGATCGGCCTGCTGGAGTCGCGCCTTGAAGCCTTCGTCTATCGCGCGAAATTCGTGCCGACGATCTTCGCTGCACGCCAGTTCGTGAATCACGGCCACGTCACGGTCAACGGTCGGCGCTGCAATATCGGTTCAGCCCGCCTGAAGCCGGGCGATATCGTGCAAATCCGCGAAAAGTCACGCAATATCGCATTGGTTCTGGAAGCCCTTGGCAGCCCCGAACGCGATCTTCCAGAATATGTGGATGTTGACCCAAAAGCGATGTCGGCAACCTATGTCCGCGTGCCTGGTCTGGCTGACGTGCCATATCCAGTTCAGATGGAGCCAGCACAGGTCGTCGAATTCTATTCGTCGTAAGAGACCTGTTTTTCTTGAAGTTTTGGAAAGGCCGCGCCAGACTGGTGCGGCTTTTCTCGTTCCGGAGACCATTCAATGCCCATACCCAGCATTACTGCGACCCGACGGGCGCTCGTCGCCACACCCGGCAGGCCATTTGACCTCGCCTCGCGGGATTCAGGCGATAGATCACTGTTCGACGACAAGGAAACGGCGAAAACCAGTCTCAAGAAAGATGCGGCCGTCATCAACGAGTTGAAAGACAAGCTGTACGCCGAAAAGAAGCGGTCCCTGCTGGTCGTCCTGCAAGGCATGGATACGTCAGGGAAGTCTGGAACGATCAAAGGCGTGTTTTCCGATACGACGCCCCTCGGCATGGAAGTGAAGGCGTTCAAGGCGCCCAGCTCCAACGAATTGGCGCGTGACTATCTGTGGCGCGTTCACAATGCCGTTCCGGCCAAGGGGCGGATCGGCATTTTTGATCGATCGCATTATGAGGACGTGCTGGTGGTCAAGGTACGCGGTTTTGCAACGGCCGAGACAGTCGAGCAGCGCTACGGGCAGATCAACGCGTTCGAAAAGCACCTCGCCGAAAACGACGTGACCATTGTCAAATGCATGCTCAATGTTGGCCATGAGGAGCAGGGAATCCGTCTCGCCGAACGGCTGGAGGAGCCGCACAAGCTCTGGAAGTTCAATCCGACAGATCTCGAGGATCGCAAACTGTGGCCCGAATTCATGTCGGCATACGAAACGGCCGTTGCCCGCTGCTCGACCCGTCATGCGCCCTGGTATGTCATTCCGGCCGACAGTCGTACGCGGCGCAATGCCATGATTGCGCGCCTGGTGCGCGGCGCGCTTGAGGACATGAAGCTTGAATGGCCCGGCTCGAAATACAAGCCGGGCGAATTCAGTATCGGTTAGTGGAAGGTCGTCGAACCGCCGGAAACCGAGTGATTGGCCTCGCGGTCGGCTGGATCACCATAGATGTCGACGCTACCGCCGCTTGACGTATGACTCTTGGCCTCTGCTGATGCGTAGGCTGTGGCAGAGCCCCCGCTGGACGCGTTGGCAGCGGCCTTCTGACAAACTAGTTTTTTTGCAGATGCAGAGCCGCCCGAATTGGCCACGATTTTCAGCGAGCCGCACTTGCCTTCGGCCTTGATGCTGGCGCCGCTGGAGGCGTCGAGAACGAGGATATCGGAGTCAATGCCGGTTGCACGGATACTCGACCCGGAACTGGCCTCGATCTCTTCTAGGTGCGGCGAGGTTACGCGCACCTTGGCCCGGACCTTGTCTCTCCATCCAGATGTTGCCTTGCGTGCGATATAGAGCCGGGACCCATCCTGACGCAGCTTCATGTCGTCGGGGCCGCCCTGTTTGAAATCGATGACAACCATATAATCCGGTCCGGTCTCATAGGTGACGTCCACGCCTGCCGAGATATCGAGTTCGTCAAAGCCGGTGAAATCGTAGGTCTTCGTGCTGTCCGCGAGAGCGGCGCCGGGGGTGAGCAGGGTGAGGCAGAGGGCTGCCAGAATGGTCTTTCGCATGGGGTTGGCTCCTTGAGGATTTAGCCGTTGATTTCAATATCGCCGCCGCTGGACTTGCTCACGTTGCGCGATGGAGGGTTTCCAGCGACAGAGATGTCTGCGCCACTCGAGGCCTTCGCTTCGACACTGTCATTCAGAAATGCAGAGACGTCTGCGCCGCTGCTAGCGCGAATATCACCCGTTGCGCATTTGAGGTTGTGGGCTTCTACATCGGCGCTTGAGGACGCGGAGATTTCCAGCGCCTGACAGGTGCCCGAAAGCTCGACGTCCGCACTGGACGAAGCGTCAACGATCACTTTGGCCGCCCCCAGTGCTTTGACATTCACGTCGGCACTGGATGATGCGTCAAGGTCGAGCCGGCCGTCGCGAACAAGAGCGAGGGCATCGGCGCTGGAGGAAACGTCCAGTTTCAACGCGTGCGCCTCCAGGTTCGATGCGTCGAGGTCCGCGCTCGACGAGGCACGCAGGTCGACGTCTCCGGCGGTGCCGGACAAGACCAGTTCGGAACTGGATGAGACCGACCCGGAGAATGTCGGACTATCGAGACCCGTCGCGGTCATCGAGGATGAATTCGAAACGGATGCGTCTGCAAGTGCCGGTGCGATGACACGGACAGTATAAGCGGGCACTCGCTTTCCATTGACCTTGACGACCTTGCGTCCATTGTCGGACTTGACGGACACATTGCGTGACCAGCCGAACCCTTCGCGAAGACTGTTCCGACCGATCTCGAGCGTGTCACCAGATTGCTCGATATAGATATCGCTGAAGTCGCCGTTTTCCTCGTCCACGTGGATCGACGCAATCGGACCGGTTTCAAAGACGACATCAATCACGCCCCGGGTATCTATCCCGGTGAAGTCGCCAGCAGGATAGGACTTGGTGTCGGCACCTGCGAGCGGAGCCAGGATGGCGGCCAAGGCAAGTAAAGGCATTACGGGGCGGGTCATGAGGTTTCTCCGAGTTGATTTTAGTTGACTATGAAATATCGAAATACGATAAGTCAACATATTGTTTTTCAATAAGGAGCAGTATTCGTGAAACCAAGGACTTTTGCGTTTCTGGCTATCGCAGCCGCCAGCCTCTCTGCCTGTATCATCATCGATGCAGACGAATCCGAGCGTGCCACTTTTCATGTTTTGACCCAGTTCGGTCTGCCTCATCTGCAGTCTGCATCGATCGGGCAGGGCGCCGTAACTGTCGAAATTCCCGGTGCCTGCGCCACGAAGCAGAACGTCGAAGCGGAAGTCGACAAGGATGGTCGACGTCAATACGAGATCGGAGTCGACTATACAGACCAGGATTTCTGCAACGAGGATTCACCTGGATTGGCGCAGCTGAGCTGGACCTATGACGAACTCGGCATTCCGCACGAATCAATTGTGCGCGTGCTCAACAAGATCGCCCGCTAGGCAGGCTCGGCATAGAGATCATACTCGTCCGCATCAGTGATTCGGGCGGGGATGATGTCACCGGATTTCAGGTGGCCAGCATTGGACACGAAGACGACGGCATCGACTTCCGGGGCGTCTGCCTTGGTGCGCCCCAGCATTTCGCCGTCTTCTTCGCCCGGACCGTCGATAATCACATCCTGTGTCGTGCCGATCTGGGCCGCGGCACGTGCCGCGCTGACTTCGGCCTGAGTCTGCATGAAACGGTGCCAGCGGTCTTCCTTGATTTCTTCATCTACATGGCCGGGCAGGGCGCGACTGTCGGCATGAGCGACGTTCTCGTATTTGAAACAGCCGGCGCGGTCGATTCTGGCCTCACGGACGAAGTCGAGCAGTATCTGGAAGTCTTCCTCGGTTTCGCCAGGAAATCCGACAATGAAAGTCGAGCGAATGGCAAGATCGGGGACGTCGCGGCGCCACTGCCGAATCCGCTCGAGGACACGGTCCTGTTTCGCCGGGCGTTTCATCGCCTTCAGGACGTTGGCGGAGGCGTGCTGGAAGGGGATGTCGAGATAGGGCGTGATCAGCCCTTCCGCCATCAGCGGGATGATATTGTCCACATGGGGGTAGGGGTAGACATAGTGCATGCGCGTCCAGATGCCGAGACTGCCGAGCCCCTTGGCGAGATCGAGGAAGCGCGTTTCGTATTCGGTGCCGCGCCATGTCTCGGGCTTGTAGCGCACATCGAGTCCATAGGCCGACGTGTCCTGGCTGATCACGAGCAGTTCCTTCACACCGGCGCGGACGAGCTGTTCGGCTTCGGTGAGGACGTGGTGGATCGGCCGGGAGGCGAGATCGCCGCGCAGTTTCGGGATAATGCAGAAACTGCAGCGATTGTTGCAGCCTTCAGAAATCTTGAGATAGGCATAGTGGCGCGGCGTGAGGCGAATGCCGGACTCGGGAACGAGGTCGAAATGGGGGTTGTGTGGGGGTGTCAGGTGAGTGTGGACCGCCGCCATGACGTCTTCGTACTGGTGCGGGCCGGTGATGGCGAGCACCTTCGGATGCGCCTTCTGGATAACCTCCGGCTCAGCGCCGAGGCAGCCGGTAACGATGACCTTCCCGTTGGCCTGAATAGCTTCGCCGATCGCCTCAAGGCTTTCCTCGCGCGCGCTGTCGAGGAAGCCGCAGGTGTTGACCAGAACCAGGTCGGCGCCAGCATAGTCGGGCGCGATCTGGTAGCCCTCGGCGCGCAGGCGCGTGATGATGCGTTCGGAATCCACGAGGGCCTTCGGGCAGCCGAGGGACACGATGCCGACTTTCGGCGCGCTGGTGCTGAGTGTGGTTGTTGTCATGGCGGGCGCTTTAGCACATCGCGCGACGTTTGCGAGCCGATTGTCTCAGCATCGGACCTGTGCCTGTGGTCAATGCTGGGTAAACATGGTCGGCCACTTTTGCACATTTCGTTTTCGCGACGGAAAACACGCCTGTGCTACAAAACCCGCTGGAGGCGACGCGGAGGTTTCGATGGCAGGGTTTGGCGCAAGCGCGCTGTATTGGCTCGCATCCGGTGTGGGACTGTACCTGATCGGCTATGTGCTCGTGCGCTGGCGCAAATCTGCGCGAGCCTGCTACCCGATGCCATTCCCCCGGCGCAAGGGTTACTTGTCGGGCCTCCTGTTCAGCCTCATTGTTATGCTTGTGCCGCTCAGCCTGCGCCCGAACAATTGCGCGGGTTGCGCTCTCGCGGCGGCGCCGGACATGGTTGCGAGCCTCATAAGCAACTAGAAGGCCAAGCGGGTACAGTTCCGCGCCCAAATTTGCTATAAGCCTTCGCATTGCTGCGAAGGGGACTCGCATGGATCAACAGCCAGACTTCAAAAGGTTGCGCCTGCTGCAGGTTGGTGCGCTGCTCGCGGGCGCCGCGGTTTTCGTTTTGTCATTGTGGTTGATGGAACAATTCCAACAGCAGGAGCTCGTACCGGTCGTAGTGAGCTTCGCTTTTGCGGGCATCACTTTCAGCGGCCTGTTCTATTTCGGCGCCTTGCTGACCGAAGGGTCGTTGCAGAAATACATCATGTCCGATGACACGGTCATAAAGGGCGAGAGGGTCGAAATGGTGACGACCACGGCTTCATCGGGTGATCCGGAGATCGACAAATGGATCAGCACCTACGCGTTCACGCGCAACCTGTTCGGCATGTCGGTCACACCATTGCTGATCCTGGGTGGGCTTTACCTGTTCGCCTGAGATCAGGCCGCTTCGACTTCGACGCCCTTATCCTGGAAGAAGTCGCGCAGTTCACCGCTTTCGAACATTTCCTTGACGATGTCACAGCCGCCGACGAGCTCGCCCTTCACATAGAGCTGGGGAATGGTCGGCCATTGCGAATAGGCCTTGATGCCGTCGCGCACGGCGGCGTCTTCGAGCACGTTGGTCGAGACGTATTCAACGCCGAGATAGTCGAGGACCTGCACGACGACCGATGAGAAACCACATTGCGGGAATGTGGGCGTGCCCTTCATGAACAAGACGACGTCATTCGCTTTGACGGCTTTTTCGATGGCATCGAGTGTGGTCTGGTCGGTCATGGCAGGTTCCTGAAATACGTGTTCCCGGCTGATGTGTGGTGCGCGGCGGCCCTAGTCAAGCGGGCCACCGCGCACAATGATACTGCGGCTACTTGGAATCCGCCGCGTCCCAGCCGCACGACTGGCCGGCATTCTGGTCCTTGAGGTAGACCATCAGCGGGTCGAAATACTCGACAATTGCGCTGCCATCCATCTCACGCGTTCCGGTGAAGGATTCCAGGGCATCCGGCCAAGGCTTGGATGCGCCCATTTCCATCATCGCATTGAAGCGCTCGCCGACTTCCTTGTTATTGTAGATCGAACACCGATGAAGCGGGCCTTCCCAGCCTGCCTGTTCGCAGGCCGCTTTGTGGAACTGGAACTGCATCACGTAGGACAGGAAGTAGCGCAAGTAAGGCGTATTGCCTGGAATGTGGTATTTCGCTCCTGGGTCGAATGCGTCGGTGGGGCGTTCGCCGGGCGGCACGATACCCTGCATTTCGAGGCGTTTGGCCCACCAGGCATCATTATAGTCTTCCGGCGCGGTTTTGCCGGACAGGACGTCCCAGCGCCAGCCATCGACGGTCAGCGCGAAGGGCAGGAAGGCGACCTTCTTGAGGGCGAGATTAAGCAGAAGCGCTGTGTCAGCGTCTGCTGGCGGCATTTCGCTCTCATCGATCAAACCGATCTGCTTCAGGTATCCCGGTGTGATGGACAAGCCGATGAAATCGCCGATGGCTTCGTGGAACCCATCGTGGGCACCATCCTTGAAGAGCAGGTCCTGATCCTTGTAAGCGCGTTGGTAGAAATTGTGTCCGAGTTCGTGGTGCACCGTGTCGAAGTCTTCCTCATTAACCTCGGTGCACATCTTGATGCGCAAGTCGTCCTTGTTGTCGAGGTCCCAGGCCGACGCGTGGCAGACGACTTCGCGTCCTTCCGGACGGGTGATCATGGAGCGTTCCCAGAACGTGGCAGGAAGTGGCGCGAGCCCGAGCGATGTGAAGAAACCTTCGCCGGTCTTGACCATCTTGACCGGGTCATAGCCTTTTTCGACCAGCCGCGCAGACAGATCATAGCTCGGGCCCGGCGTATCGGTCTTCACGACATCATAGATACCTGACCAGTCCTGCGCCCACATGTTGCCAAGGAGGTCAGCGCGGATGGGCCCGGTCTTGGGCTGAACTTCATCGCCATACTGCGCGTTGAGCCTGTTGCGGGTATAACAGTGGAGCTCTTTGTAGAGCGGCTCAACCTGTCCCCAGAGGCGATCGACTTCTGTTTCCATCTCTTCGGGAGCCATGTCGTAGTTCGACAGCCACATCTGGTCGAGGCTTGAGTAGCCAAGTTCCCGGGCTCCCTCATTGGCGATCTCCACCATGCGGGCATAGTCATCCTTCATGGCGGGAGAGACCGTACGCCAGCCTTCCCAGACGGCTTTCAACTCTTCCGGATCGCGCGAGGTTTCGATGATCGTGGAAAGCTCGTCCAGCGTCAGGTCCTTGCCCTTGTAGTTGAACGTACCGGTTCCATATGCCGCGTCGAGACCCGTCGTGATATTGGCGAGCTCTTCGGCTGCACCTTCGGTGGAAGGGGCCGGGATCGTGATGCCGGCGCGCAGGCGGGTCATCTTGCGAGCAAGTTCCGGGGGCAGGTCGGCGAGATTGAATTTCTTGGATTCATTCGCGAGCGACACGGCCA
>NZ_JBDNGN010000101.1:0-44046 GCF_041689225.1 Hyphomonas sp.
GACGGCGTGCAGCCCGGACACTTTGTCAGCGATCGCCATTGGCAGGAATCGCGGTGCCGGGTTGCCATCGACCCGCGGCAGGAGGCTCGCCGTACCTGACAAGCCCTGGATAAGGTCGTCGTAAGCTGGCCGGCCCGCATACGGGCCCTCCGATCCGAACCCGGTGCAGTGGACATAGACAATGTCAGGCTTGATCGCCTTGACCTCGTCATAGGTCAGGCCAATGCGTGCGACGGCATCTTCGCGAACATTGTGAATGAACACATCGCTCTGCTGGATCAGTTTTGTGATCGCGGCCCTGCCCGCGTCCGACTTCAGGTCCCAGACGACCGAGCGCTTGCCACGATTGATCGTGAGGTGACACGGGCCCATGCTGCGTGTGTTCACGGGCTTGCCAACGTTCCGGAAATCGTCTCCAGCCACTGGCTCCACCTTCACGACTTCAGCGCCCATATCGGCCAGTGTTTGCGTGCAATAGGGGCCAAAAATCACCGTCGTCATGTCTGCGATGCGAATGTCGGAAAGGACGTTTGTGCCGGGCATATTGGGCTCCGTTTCATGTCTAAGGGTGGTCGCCCGCGGGGCACGCCGTCCATCTGGTACGGGGTTCGAAAACGCATATCAACGCCAATTGGCCTCGCGGGCCAGTTCGCCCAGCGTCAACGAAACTGTATTCCGCTACGTCAATTGGCGGTCGGTTTTGACTTCGGATCAAACGATGCCCAAGTGGATTGATTGCAGCGTGATGGATCGCGCCGCCGCCACCAGGAGTCCATCATGACCAAGCTTTCCATTCTCGATCTTGTTCGTGTCACCCAGGGTACGGGTGCGCGCACAGCCATGGACAATGCGCGGGACCTGGCGGCGCACGCGGAGACCTGGGACTATAATCGTATCTGGGTCGCAGAGCATCACAACATGGCGGGTATCGCCAGCGCAGCCACATCGCTGGTAATCGCGCACATTGCGGCGGGATCGAAGAAGATCCGCGTCGGTGCTGGCGGCATCATGCTGCCCAACCATGCCCCGATCGTGATTGCGGAACAGTTTGGTACGCTCGAACGCCTGTTCCCCGGGAGGATTGACCTCGGGCTGGGCCGCGCGCCCGGCACCGACCAGATCACCATTCGCGCGCTGAGAACCACGGCCGAGGCGTCAGAGCGATTTCCGCAGGATGTCATGGAGCTGCAGGCTTTCCTCGGGCCCTTACAGCCTGGCCAGCGCGTGCAGGCCGTTCCCGCTGCCGGAACGAACGTGCCGCTCTGGATTCTCGGGTCGAGCCATTTCGGCGCGATGCTCGCGGCTGAACTGGGCCTGCCCTACGCCTTTGCCTCGCATTTTGCGCCGGCGCACCTGATGTCTGCGCTGAAGATTTATCGCACCCGTTTCAAACCGTCCGAGCAGTTGCAGGAACCCTATGCGATGGTCGGCGTGAACATTATTTCTGCGGACAGTGACGCCGAGGCAAATCGGCTCGCAACCACCCAGAAAATGTCATTTGCCAACCTGTTGCGTGGCACTCGCTCGCTCAGCCAGCCGCCCATCGACGATATCGACGAATACTGGACCGCATCCGAAAAGGCTCAGGCGCAAAACATGCTCGCGCGCTCGATCGTCGGGTCTCCGGATTCTGTGCGCGAGGGTATCGCTGCGCTTACGGAAGAGACTGGTGCAGATGAACTCATCATTGTGTCGGATGTGTACGATCACGCATCTCGTCTGCGCTCGTTCGAACTGATCGCGTCAACGCAGACATAAAAAAAAGCAAAATCGGGAGAAAACGGGATGGGACAAAGCGATACAGACTTCACTGGCAAACGTGTGCTGGTGGTCGGGGGATCCAGCGGCATTGGTAACGGCATTGCCCAGGCATTCCGCGCGCGCGATGCGGAGGTGCTTGTCTGGGGTACACGCGCGAACGCCAGCGACTATGACCCCACCGACGGCAGCGACCTTGACGGCCTGGCCTATCAACAGGTCGATGTTGGTGATCCCGACGCCATCGAAGCGGCGCATGTCGATTTCGACACACTCGACTCGCTCGTGCTTTGCCAGGGCACAGTCGTTTACAAGCGCGGCGAGTTCGAACGCGAAGGCTGGGACCGCGTCATGGCCGTCAACCTGGATAGTCTTATGCATTGTGCGCGGCGGCTGAAGCCCATGCTGGCGAAAGTCGGCGGATCCGTAATTATCGTCAGTTCCATATCGGGCTTTTCTGCAAATGTGGGCAACCCCGCCTATGCGGCGTCGAAAGCGGGCGCCGTCAGCCTGACCAAAACGCTCGGACAGGCCTGGGCGCCGGAAGGGATTCGCGTGAACGGCCTTGCGCCCGGATTAGTGGATACGAAGCTGACAAAGGTCACGACGGGCAATCCCAAACGCCTTGAGGGTGCGTTGCGGGCCATACCGGCGGGACGTATGGGACTTCCGGCAGACATGGCAGGTGCCGCGATCTTCCTCGCGAGCCCGCTGGCATCTTATGTCTGCGGTCAAACCCTGATCGTTGATGGTGGATTGTCTCTCTGATCGATGGCCGCCAACTGAATTGCCGACCCTGAATCGCGATCGGGCCGGGGTAAAACCCGGCCCGATCGACGAAATTCTGTCAAGAATACAGGAAAATGGCGCGAGTGACGGGACTTGAACCCGCGACCTCCGGCGTGACAGGCCGGCACTCTAACCGACTGAGCTACACCCGCGTATTTCCTGCTGCCGCTAAGCAGCGAGCCGCCTCTCTAATCAAGGGGGCTATGGCGGTCAAGCAAGGAACGTCAGGCCAGGTTCGATTATATGCATTTCAGGCGACATTCATCAGACACAATGTACATATAATCGACAGCTACACAGGAAACAGGCCCCTCCCATGAAACGAATTTTGCTCATTGTCGCGGGTATCGTCGGCTTTCTGGTCGTCACTGCGATGGTCGTGCCCTTTCTGGTGCCACGCGAAGTCTACAAGGCCCAGATCGAGAAGGCTGCGACAGATGCGCTGCAACGGGACGTAAAACTGACCGGCGACGTAAAAATCTCGGTGTTTCCAAGAATTTCAGCGAGCATTGCCGGAGTTACCGTCGCCAATCCCGCCGGATTCGACCGGCCGAACATGATCGAAGCGGGAGAATTGCGCGGGTCGGTCAAATGGCTGCCGCTCCTGTCGCGCCGGGTCGATGTCCAGGAAATCTCCTTCGTCGATGCCAATATGGACCTTCACCGCATGGCCAACGGAACAGCCAACTGGGAGTTCGGGACGCAAGCCAGCGACGAATCCGGTTCTGACGGTTCCAGCGGTGGATTCGATGCAGGAATCGAATCGGCGCGTCTGAAGAACGCGAATCTCACCTATCGCGATGACGTGGCCGGCTCAGCCTATGACGTAAAGGAACTAGACCTTCAGGCCTCGCTCCAGGCACTCGACAAGCCGCTCAAGGCCAAAGCGTCTGGCCTGTTCCAGGGCGAGCAGTTTGACGTGGACCTGCGGCTTGATTCGCCGGACGCCCTGACGACAGGCACACAGGCCGCCGTAACCTTCGCATTGGACTCTACGCTCGGCAAAGCAGGGTATGACGGCAGCGTCACACTCGGCGACGCGCCTGCCCTGTCCGGCGCGTTCTCAGCGAGTTCAGATGCGCTGGCAAAGTTCGCAGCCTTCGCGGGTGTCGATCTTCCAATGGACCTCTCGCGTCTTGGAAAGATCGATACAAAGGGCAACGTGTCCGGCCCCTTCTCGGCGCTGAACATCGATGTGGTCAGCTTCACCCAGTCTTCGGACATGGCCAAGACGGATTTCACGGGCCAGATCGTGCTCGCCGATTCTCCCACCGTCACAGGCAATCTCGCCCTATCAGCGCCGAGCATTGCTGATCTGGCAACATTTTCGGGTGTGGAGATGCCGCTCAACCTTGCGCCTCTGGGCGGGGTTTCCGCCAAAGCCAGCCTGTCGGGTGCGCTGACCGAACCCGCGATCCGATTTGAAACCCTGTCGATCAAGGGCAGCCAGATTGACGCGAGCTATACGGGCGCCCTCACGCTCGGCGAAAAGCCCACACTTGATGGCTCCATCTCGGCCGTGTTGCCACGGGCCGGTGATCTTGCCGCACAGCTGGGGCTCGACCTACCTGCCCGTAACGCCCTGGAGCGGGTGGAACTGAAGGGAGCGATCAAGGGACCGGCCGATGCGCTCAATCTGAACAATCTGTACGTGAAGCATTCGGGCGCTCTGTTGAACGCCACCTATACAGGCGCGGTCGGTCTTGCAGGCGATGGCCGTATTAATGGCAAAGTCGCGGCATCAAGCAATGAGTTGCGCGCCCTGCTTAAGGCGGCAGACGTCGAGATGGCGCCAGGCGACACACTCAAGACATCCAATGTGAAGAGTGCGATCGCGGGCAGCTTCAAGAAATTGTCCCTGACCAATCTCACGATCGTACTCGACGACATCACGGGCAAGGGCATGGCAGGGATCGATCTCACCGGCGATCGCCCGAAGATCACCGGCAATCTGGACATGGGACCGCTGGACCTGTCGCCGTTCCTTGGAGAAGCCGACCAGGCGGCGAAACCGAAACAGGCTGGCGTGGGCTGGAGCAAGGAACCGCTGGATCTTGCGGGCCTCAAAGCCGTGGATGCCGATGTGCAAATCACCACGAGCGCACTGACTTTCGGAAATGTGAAACTGACTGACGCGGCCCTCGCCACCAAACTCGATCAAGGCGTTCTCACGGCCGACCTGTCGAAGTTCAAAGCGTTCGGTGGCGACTGGAGCGGCAAGCTGGGCGTCAATGCGAAAGGCACCACGCCCGCCGTGGACTTCACGATGAATGGCAGTGGGGTCGGCATGTCGAGCCTGCTCGGCACGCTCGCGGGATTTGACAAGCTCAGCGGTACTGGCGGCTTCCAGGTGACAGGCGCCGCTACAGGCAACTCGATCAACGACATCATGAACGCGCTGGATGGCAAGGTGACGACCAACCTGAAAGACGGTGCCCTGAAGGGACTGAACGTGTCTCAACTCGTGCGCAGCGCGCAGTCCCTGCAGCAAGCCCTGACGACCGGTAGTCTCAAGAACCTCGACTTTTCCTCAGCGCTATCGCCCTCTGCGTCGACTGACTTTTCAAGCTTCGATACCGTTCTCACGATCAATGATGGGGTCGCCAATGTCGACCTGATGAAACTGATCAACCCGGTGATGGGCATCGACGGATCCGGCCAGATAAATCTCGGTGGGCAAGCGCTGGACCTGCGCCTCGCAACCAGTATCGACAAGGCGGGTCAAGGGACGGGCAGCGTCGTTCAGTTGAACGGCATACCGGTTCCGGTGCGCATCTCAGGGTCATGGAACAAGCTAAAAGTGTCGCCGGATACGTCCGGTATCCAGTCGGCTTTGAAGGCCGAACTGGGCAACAAGCTGAAGGACCAGCTATCCGACAGGATCGGCGGCGAGGCCGGTGCGATTCTTGGAAATGTGCTCGGCTTACCTGCCACCCGCGCACCAACCCCTGAGCCTGCCCCAGACACCCCCGACGGCGCGGCGCCTGAGACTGCGCAGCCGGAGGCGAAAGCGCCCGTCACGCTTGAGAGCGCGGCGGAGCAAGCCGCCAGGGATGCGCTGGGCGACCTGTTCAAAAAGAAAAAGACGGTCGAGCCAGCGCCTGCAGAACCCGAATAGGCTGGCTGTGGCTCAGAAGGGCTTGGTCAGGACATACTCAATTAGTTGGCCACGCGCCTCGAAGGCGAGTTTCACCCATCGACCCTGCGCGTCATACCAAAGATTAAAGTCGATTTCGGAATCCATCAGGTAGCGGTTCGCCTCTACCGATGTGTCGCCGACTTTTACCCTATCGGGCCCCTTGTCCACGACATTGACCTCGATCAGTTCGCCATCCTCCGAAGAGAGCAGCTGGCTCGCCTGAGTCTGCGCCACATTCCAGTGGCTGGATGGGAGGATGCCGACCGGGGCCCGGCCTGTATATTCCGTTCCGGTGACATCAAGCGCGTTACCGACGCGCATGGCGCTCACCGAGCCGTCATCGCCATTGTCGTCCACTGCGCCTTTCAGGGCGACCAGCTGGCCGTCTTTCCACGTTTCGGTGGCATCCAAGGCATATCGAAACAGCGTAATCGGGCCCACGCCAGCCTTCAGACGGACGTCGGTTGTTGCCTTCAATGTACCATCGGGCGCGATGTCGAACGACACCGTATGTGTGCCGAAGGGCTTGCCCTCGCGCAGCACCTGGAAGCGGATTTCATCGCCGTCTTTAGGGCTCCATGCCGGGGTTGGTGTGGGGGTGGCAAGGGTGAGGTTGGGGCTATTGTCGGCCATCGCGGGGGTCGCGAGAAGGACCAAGGAGAGGGCGGCGAGGGTGCGACGGATCATCGAAACAGGCTCCAGATCGGGTTGCTTGTTTCAGCAACGAAACAGATGCACGGCTCGTCGCCCACAGCGGCAGGTTTGTGCCGCATGCCCGTCTCACCCAGCACGAGGTCACCGCGGGAATAGACGCCATGCCCATCGCTGAACGTCCCCTGAAGCACAACGGTCGCCTCGAGTGCGCCATGACCATGGGTCGACGCGGACTGTCCGGGCTCGAGTTTCATGAACTTGGCGCCGCGCGTGGCCGTGTTTGCATAGGACACCCCTGACAGACCGCGTTTCCATGGCAATGGCGCGCCATCTGACAAGGCCAGCAACTCTCTGGCCGTAGCGGTATTCCTGCGGGGTCCCAAGCGGCGTTTCGACGGCGTATTGGGACGCCCAACCGGTCTCTGGTCCCTTTCGAGCAGTGCACCGCCGACAATCGACCAGAGCCTGGCCGTTTCAGACCCTTCGGGGCTGAGCAATATGTGCAGGTCGCCTGCAAGCGTCATGGCGTCGGCATGGTTACCGGCAGCATGGTCCATCATGAAGGATGCGTATGAATCTTGGTTCTGCAAGGGCGGGTCCCTGTCCGGTTAGCGTGTTCGATTAGCCAGTCTACGGCGCCGAGAACCAAGTGGATCACCTTACAATGCGCCATAGACGCAGTTGTGCATTGCCGCGCTGCACCCTAGCTTGGCCTGATAGGACCTCCCCAACTGAACCGGACCGACCGCATGACCACTTACCGCTCCGTTGTTGACCTGATTGGTAACACGCCCCTTCTCCGCCTCAACGCGGTATCAGACGAAACCGGATGCGAAATCCTCGGAAAATGCGAATTCCTGAACCCTGGCCAATCGGTCAAGGATCGCCCCGCACTGGGGATCGTGCGGGACGCCGAGGCGGCGGGCCAATTGAAGCCCGGCGGCACAATTGTCGAAGGCACGGCCGGCAATACGGGGATCGGGCTGGCGCTTGTTGGCGCAGCGCTCGGCTATCGCGTCGTGATCGTCATGCCGCGCACGCAGAGCCAGGAAAAGAAGGACGCGATCCGGCTGCTCGGCGCAGAACTCATCGAGGTCGACGCCGTGCCTTATGCCAATCCGAACAATTACATCAAGTTTTCAGGACGCCTCGCCGAGGACCTTGCGAAATCGGAACCGAATGGCGCGATCTGGGCCAACCAGTTCGACAATGTCTCAAACCGCAAGGCCCATTACGACACGACGGGCCAGGAAATCTGGAACCAGACCGACGGCAAGCTCGACGCATTCATTTGCGCGGTTGGGTCCGGCGGTACACTCGGCGGCGTATCGATGGCACTTAAAGAGAAACGCAAGTCAGTGCAGATCGGCCTCGCTGATCCCGGCGGCGCGGCGATGTACCAATATTTCACGAGCGGCGAATTGAAGTCCGAAGGCACGTCGATCACCGAGGGGATCGGACAGGGCCGCATCACGGCCAATCTTGAAGGCATTGAAGTGGACCGCGCTTATCGCTGTAGCGATACCGAAGCATTGAACGTGCTGTTCGCGCTGGTTCAAAAGGAAGGCCTTTGCCTCGGCGGCTCAGCCGGGATAAATGTGGCAGGCGCGGTCAAGATGGCGCGCGACCTTGGCCCGGGACATACGATCGTGACGATGCTGTGCGACTATGGCAATCGTTACCAATCGAAAATGTACAATCCGGAATTCCTGAGATCGAAGGACCTGCCGGTGCCGCCATGGATGGAGACATAAACCGATGGAATCGGGAGACCCCCTCGTCAATGCCGATTGGCTGATCAAGAATTTTGATGCACCCGACGTGCGTGTGCTGGACGCGACCTATTTCGCGGACTTCACGAACCCGCCGGAAACCGGGCACCAGGCCTGGGCACGCGGACATATCCCCGGGGCCACCCATTTCGATATCGACGACATCGCGGATACATCCTCGCCGCTTCCACACATGCTACCGGACTCAGTGAAATTCTCGGCGCGCGTTCGCAAGCTCGGCGTCGGCGACGGCAACCGTATCGTGGTCTATGACCAGAATCGTTTCTTCGCCTCTGCGCGTGCCTGGTGGATGCTGCGCGTGATGGGTCATACGGATGTGCATGTGCTGGACGGTGGCCTCAACGCATGGGTCGAAGCCGGCGGCGCGCTTGAAGACCTGCCGCCAATGGTCAGCGAACGCCACTTCACGCCGCGCGTGCGTGCCGATCTCGTGATGGACGCAGCGGGCCTGGAAAAACTGGTTGGTTCGGCGCGCACCACGATTGTGGACTCCCGCCCTGATGGCCGCTTCTTCGGTCGCGACCCAGAGCCGCGCGTGGGCCTCGCCTCCGGCCACATTCCCGGCAGCGTCAACCTGCCGGGCAGCGCGCTGGTGACGCAAGACGGCCATATGCTCACGGCGAACAAGCTATCCTCGCTGTTCAAAAACCCGAAGGCACCAACGGTCACGACGTGCGGGTCAGGCGTCACCGCTGCCATCGCTGCGCTGGCACTGGCGCGGCTCGGAAACTGGGACGTTGCCGTCTACGATGGGTCGTGGACGGAATGGGCCTCTGATCCGGCGCGCCCGATTGCGACGGACGCATAATGAAACAACCGGAAACGCGCCTGATTCACACGCGGATGGAGCGATTGGGACGGGCGACCGTTAACCCGCCTGTGGAGCGCGCGTCGACGGTTCTGTTTTCGACCGAAGAAAGCCTTTACGGGCCGAAGCCGACCTATGGCAGGATGGGTCTGACGGTTCACCGTGAACTGGAAGCAGCGATGAACGCGCTGGAAGGCGCGACCTATACCCGCCTCGCAGCCAACGGCTTGCAGGCCTGTACGTTGGCCATTGCAGCATGCGTGCGGAACGGGGACCATCTCCTCTTCCCGGATAGCGCCTACGGACCGACGGCGAGGTTCTGCGAGCGGCGGCTGCCTGCCATGGGCGTGAAGGCGACGCGCTTTGATCCGCGCATCGGCGCCGGGATCGCCGACCTGATACAAGACAATACGAAAGCCATATTCCTGGAGTCGCCCGGTTCACTGACATTCGAGATCAGTGATACGCCCGCGATCACCGAGATCGCCAAGGCGCGCGGCATTCGCACCATCATGGACAATACCTGGGGCGCAGGCCTTCACCACCAGCCGCTGGCGCTGGGGGTAGACCTGTCGGTGCAGGCACTGACGAAATATGCGGCGGGTCATTCCGATGCATTTGGCGGCGCCGTAATGACAAGCACGCCCGGCATGGCGGGACGGCTGGAGGCTCTTTCGGAAGACTGGGGCATCAGCCTCGCGCCCGATGACGCCTATTTGTGCTTGCGTGGCTTGCGCACGCTCAAGACGCGGCTGAAGGCGCACGAGGCCGCGGGCCTCGAGATTGCGCACTGGCTGGACGGGCGCCCGGAAGTTTCCGAGGTGCTGCACCCTGCCCTGCCATCGTCTCCGGATCATGCCCTGTGGCAACGTGATTTCAGCGGATCGAATGGGCTGATCGGCGTCGTCCTGAATCCGTTGCCCGAAGGGGGCATGGAACGATTCCTCGACGCGATGCACCTGTTCGCGATGGGATTCTCCTGGGGTGGGTTTGAGAGCCTGATCATTCCTTGCGATGAACAGCTGACGCGCATGAAGGGAAGCTGGACCGATGCGCGGGCCGGTCCGCTGCTGCGCGTCCATGTGGGCCTGGAGGCCACAAGCGATCTCATTGCCGACCTAGAGGCAGGCTTCAAGGCCATGGCGGGGAGCTGACGGGGAGCATGGGGGCGCAGACAATAGGATTGATTTTGGGGCCGGTTGTGGCCGGGCTCATGCTGTTGTTCGGACCACCGGACGGCCTGAACCCTGCTGCGTGGGGCACGGCAGCGCTCATGGTGCTGATGGCAACCTGGTGGGCGACCGAGGCGATACCGATTCCAGCAACATCATTGTTGCCACTTGTCGTATTGCCGCTGATCGAAGCGGGTACGCCCAGACAGGTCGGCGCAGACTATGCGCACTATATCGTGCTGCTACTGCTCGGCGGTTTCATCATCGCCATGGGGATCGAGCGATGGGACCTGCACAAACGGATCGCCCTGAACGTGATTGCGCGCGTTGGGGCGGCGCCAAAGGCGCTGATCTTTGGATTCATGCTGGCAACCGCCATGCTGTCGATGTGGATTTCCAATTCGGCCACGACGCTGATGATGATGCCAATTGCATTGTCGGCGGCGCACGCGCTTGGCGACAAGAGCGGCAAATTCTCGGCGGCACTGTTGCTGGGCATCTGTTATTCGGCCTCCATCGGCGGAGTCGCGACGCCGATCGGCACGCCAACCAACCTGATCGCGATCAACTGGCTGCAGGTCGAGATGGGCGCGAGTATCGGTTTTCCTCAATGGATGGCGTTCGGCATTCCGGCGGCAGCCGTGATGATACCCGTCGCCTGGTGGGCTGTGACGCGTGGCTTGCCGCAACTTGAAGGCGGTCATGCCGTCGTCCAGCGGGTGCATGAACAGCTCCGCACGCTCGGGCGAATGACGCAGCCGGAATTCCGGGCGGCACTGGTTTTTGGTCTTGTCGCCCTGCTCTGGGTGTCGCGCCTGTGGACGGTGGACCTGATCGCTGCGGCCGGCTGGACTGTCCCGAAAGGATTCAATGGCGCCGAAGTGGATATGATGATCGCCATCGCAGGGGGCATGATGATGTTCATCGTGCCAGCCGGCGGCGGAGAGCAACGTGCACTGCTCAGCTGGGAAGAGGCTGAACGCCTGCCCTGGGGTGTGTTGGTACTGTTCGGCGGCGGCATCGCGCTGGGCAACGCCGTCTCCCGCACCGGCCTGTCGGAATGGCTGGGGGGGCATTTGTCGGTGATGTCGTCGTTTCCGCCGATCCTGTTTATCGCGGTCGTCGTGGCGCTGGTGATCTTCCTGACAGAGCTGACAAGCAATGTGGCCACGATGACGACGCTGGCACCCATCCTTGGCGCACTGGCGGTGGCTGTCGGCATGGCGCCGGAAAGCCTGCTGGGGCCAGCGGCTGTCGCCGCCTCGTGCGCGTTCATGCTGCCGGTTGCAACCGCGCCGAATGCCATCGTCTATTCGACAGGGCAGGTTCCGATCCAGACGATGATGCGCAAAGGACTGGCGATCAACCTGATCGGCATCGGTGTGATTACAGCCATCGGCTACTGGATCGCCCCACTGGTCCTTTGAATTGCTCTCCGCGCGCAGCCCCCCACCCCCAAGGGGGAAGGGAGAGTGGGGGGCACCGCTGCGGGCCAGGGGGAGGGTTTGGAGATACCAACAGCGGGGACGCGAGATAGAATGTGACGCCGACCGGGCGGGAAGGCCCTGCCGACATCACATGGGTTCAACGCGCATCTAATGCTTTCCCGTCGCTGTTAGTGCATGGTTTTTCGTGTCGTTTTTGTCATGACAAAAACGTCAGGTCCTGCTGCGACTGCAACAGGATCCGGCGACAGACTCAGTTCGGCTCGTCGCTGACCTTGACGACGAGTTTACCGAGGTTCTTGCCCTCGAAAAGGCGCGACAGACTGGCCGGGGCATTCTCGAGGCCTTCAACCACATCTGTTTCGAATTTCAATTTCCCCTCCATCAGCCACTGGCCCATCTGCTGGATGCCTTCAGCAAAACGCGGATAATAGTCGATGACAATGAAGCCCTTCACGAGCGTGCGCCGCATGAGCAGGTTGTCGAAATTGAATGGTCCCGGTACCGGCTCGGTCGCATTATAGGTCGAGATCAGACCGCAAAGCGGCATGCGCGAAAAATCGTTCAGGCGGGCGATGACCGTGTCCATGATCTCGCCGCCCACATTCTCGAAATTGATGTCGATGCCGTTCGGGCAATGCTTGTCGAGTGCCGCACCGACATCTTCCTTCTTGTAATTGATGGCCGCGTCGAAACCGGCGGTCTCAACCAGCCATTTGCACTTCTCATCCGAGCCAGCGATGCCAACGACACGGCAGCCCTGGATTTTGGCGATTTGGCCAACCATGGACCCGACCGCACCCGCCGCAGCGGAGACGACGACGGTTTCGCCAGCCTTGGGCTTGGCGATGTCCATAAGACCGAAATAGGCAGTCATGCCGGTTGCCCCGATCGGCCCCATGAAGGCGGTGAGCGGTACGCCCGGAAGCTGGGGCATCTTGGCGAGCGTGGCGCCCGGTAGCGTGTTGTAAAGCGACCAGTGGGCGAGACCGGTGTTGACGATGTCGCCAGGCTCAAGCGCGTCAAAGCGGCTTTCGGTGACAAGGCTGAGGCCGCCGCCGCGCATGGGTTCGCCCAAGGCGACCGGCGGCAGGTAGGCATCCTTGTCGCTCATCCAGATCCGGTTGGTCGGGTCCAGCGAGAGGTAGATGGTGCGCGCACGCACCTCGCCGTCCTGAAGCGGTGCAAGCGGCGCCTCGACGAGTTCAAGGTCGGTTTCCTTGACGTCGCCCACGGGGCGGTGGCGCAGCACCCAGGTCTTGTTCATCTCTGTCATCGTCTTCTCCCATTTTCAGGGAGGCTACGATGAATCAGGCTCAGCGCAAGACGTCCCGCTGGGAAAGCTACCAGGCATAGGCCGCCAACAGGAACCCAATCAGGAGGATGACACTGCTCATCACTCCGGCGCCTTCCATGCCCGGCGCGTTCTTGTCGAGGAAGCCGAACGTCATGCTGATGGCGGCCGCGAGGAACGAAGCGCCGAGGAGCTGAAAAGCCAGTTTGCGGCGCAGGAGCAGCGCAATGCTGCCAGCGAGTCCGCCGAACACGCCGATAGCCCATAATGCCCAAACCCAGATTGGCATCGCAATCCAGTAGTCTAGCATTTCGGTCGGATATGAGCTCAAATAGCTTTCGTTGCGTGTGGCCGTCATCGTGAAGCCGAAACAGCCAAAGCTGTTCTAGAGCAGGCTGAGGACGCCCATCACCCATAGATGCCATGGTGTTCCGGCGCGTGCAGGTTCCATTTCTTCTGACATACCAACTCCCTCCCGGGTTTGTATTTCAGATGCTTATAATACTACGAGTTGGGCCAAGACGGAACATCCGGTCCGATTGACGAAACGGGGCGGGTGACGGGCCTGCCCCAAGCGGCTAAACCAGCCGCCAGCAAAGGATTCTCCGCTCATGGCCACTGCCCCCGTCACCAAGGACAGCCACCTCTATCTCGTCGATGCGAGCGCCTATATATTCCGGGCGTTCCACGCGCTGCCGCCGCTAACGCGGGCGTCCGATGGCCTGCCCATCGGAGCGGTGGCTGGCTTCTGCAACATGCTGTTCAAACTGCTAGAAGAGTTAAAGGGCCCTGACCGGCCGACGCACTTTGCGTGCATCTTCGATGCCTCATCGCACACGTTTCGCAATGAGATGTACGACAAGTACAAAGCCAACCGGTCAGAGACGCCGGAAGAGCTGGTGCCGCAATTCCCGCTGGTGCGCCGCGCGGCCATCGCGTTTGCCGCCCATGCGCTGGAGCTGGAAGGGTTTGAGGCCGACGACCTGATCGCGACCTATGCACGGCAGGCCGAGGCCAAGGGCGCGCGGGTGACCATCGTGTCGTCGGACAAGGACCTGATGCAACTCGTCTCCGACCGTGTCGTGATGCTGGACACGATGAAGAACAAGACGATGGGCGTGGAGGCGGTGTTCGAGAAGTTCGGCGTGGGGCCGGAGCGTGTTGTCGATGTGCAGTCGCTGGCCGGGGACAGCGTCGACAATGTGCCGGGCGCGCCGGGCATTGGCATGAAGACGGCCGCACTCCTTATCAATGAGTATGGCGATGTTGAAACACTGCTGGCGCGGGCGGGCGAGATCAAGCAGCCGAAGCGCCGGGAATCGCTGATCGACAACGCCGCGCAGGTACGCCTGTCGAAACAGCTGGTGACGCTTAAGGATGACGTGCCGGTTACGCTGGAACTGGACGGCCTGGCCGTGGCCGACCCCGACCCGGACACCCTGATCGCCTTCCTTGAAGAGATGGAGTTCCGTACCATCACGCGGCGCGTGCGCGAAATGATGGAAATGGAAGGCGCGATCGAAACCGCACCGCCTGCCGAGGACCCGATCGACCGGACGAAATACGAGTGCGTTCGCGATTTTGAACGGTTGGAAGACTGGGTCGCGCGGGCCGTGGCACAGGGTTATGTCGCGGTCGACACCGAGACCGACAGTCTTGATTCCGTTGCGGCAAACCTCGTCGGCGTGTCGCTGGCGCTATCTCCGGGCGAGGCGTGCTACATTCCGCTGGCGCATGTCGACCCGAACGGCGCGGGCGACGGTGACATGTTCGGCGCCGATCCGCCGCGCCAGATCCGGATGAAGGATGCCATGCGCGCGCTGAAGCCGATGCTGGAAGATCCGTCTGTCTTGAAGATCGGCCAGAATATCAAGTATGATGACAGCGTCTTCGCGTCACAGGGCATCCACGTTTCACCCATCGATGACACGATGCTGTTGTCCTATGTGCTGAACGCCGGCAAGCACAGCCACGGCATGGACACGCTGTCAGAGCGTTACCTGAACCACAAGCCGATCTCGTTCAAGGAAGTGGCCGGTATCGGTAAGCAGCAGGTCAGTTTTGATCGCGTCGCGCTCGACAAGGCGACTGAATATGCCGCCGAGGATGCCGATGTGACGCTGCGCCTGTGGCAGACGTTCAAGCCGAAGCTGCACATCGAAAAAGTCACCACCGTTTACGAGACGCTGGAACGGCCGCTCGTGCCGGTGCTGGCGCAGATGGAGCGCGAAGGCATCAAGGTCGACCGGGACCAGCTCTCGCGCCTGTCGGCCGATTTCTCGCAGCGCTGCGCCGCGCTGGAGGCCGAAGCCGAAGAACAGGCGGGGCGCGCATTCAACATTGGCAGCCCGAAACAGCTGGGCGAAATCCTGTTCGACGAGATGGGACTGGAAGGCGGCAAGAAGACCAAGACCGGCGCATGGGTCACCGATGCCGACGTGCTGGAAGGCCTCGCCGCCGAGGGGCATGGCCTGCCCCGCACGATTGTCGATTGGCGCACCCTGTCGAAGCTGCGCTCGACCTATACCGAAGCGCTGCAGGCCGCGATCAACCCCAAGACGGGCCGCGTTCATACGAGCTTTGCCATGGCGGTGGCACAGACGGGACGACTTTCATCCTCCGACCCGAACCTGCAGAACATTCCGGTGCGGACGCAAGAGGGGCGCAAGATTCGCGCAGCCTTCATTGCCGATGAGGGCAATGTCCTCGTCAGCGCCGACTATAGCCAGATCGAGCTGCGTATCCTCGCGCACATGGCCGACATTCCAGCCCTGAAAGACGCGTTCCACAAGGGCCTCGACATCCATGCGATGACGGCGAGCGAAATGTTCGGTGTGCCGATCGAGGGCATGGACCCGATGGTGCGCCGTCAGGCCAAGGCAATCAATTTCGGCATCATCTATGGCATTTCGGGCTTTGGTCTGGCGCGTCAGCTCGGCATCCCGCAGGGCGAGGCCGCCGAATATATCAAGACCTATTTCAAGCGCTTCCCCGGCATCCGCGCCTATATGGACGAGACGAAGGCCTTCGCAAAAGAGACCGGATACGTGCAAACGGCCTTCGGGCGAAAGATCCACCTCGAAGCGATCAAGTCAAAAGGGCCCGCCAAGGCCTTTGCCGAACGCCAGGCCATTAACGCGCCGATCCAGGGCTCGGCCGCCGATATTATCAAGCGCGCGATGATCCGCATGCCGGACGCGCTGGCCAAGGCCGGCCTCAAAGCGCGCATGCTGCTGCAGGTGCACGATGAACTGATCTTCGAATGCCCTAAGGCCGAAGCTGAAACGCTGCTCAAGCTGGCGCAGGACACGATGCAAGGCGCGGCACTGCCGGCGCTGAACCTGTCCGTGCCGCTGGTGGTGGACGCTCGCGCAGCCAGAAATTGGGCGGAGGCGCACTGATCTCGCGTTCACAAACATGGCGGCCTGCCATCTTGTTTCCTTAAAAGGCCGTAATGTGAGCGTTTGCTTGCCCTAGTCTGCTGTTTTCATTGGGACAGCACCGAAGGAGGGCTTTTGTCATGTCGCGAACCGTGGTTGAACACCATAATGCAAAACGGCCAGACCCCGTGATGGGGTACAGTCTGGTTGAGAAGGATCGAGCGATGACAACTCTGGCACTGGTGGATGACGACGAGAACATCGTCGCCTCGCTGAAAATGTTCTTTGAGGCTGAGGGCTATAATGTCCGCACCTATCATGACGGCGAATCCGCTCTGCCCGCGTTGACGGAAACGCCTCCCGACATTGCCATCCTCGACGTGAAGATGCCCAAGATGGACGGCATGGAATTGCTGCGGCGCCTGCGCCAGACCAGTGAACTGCCGGTGATCTTCCTGACGTCGAAAGACGAAGAGATCGACGAAGTGATTGGCTTCAATATCGGCGCGGATGATTTTGTGCGCAAACCCTGTTCCAACCGCCTGCTGGCCGAACGCGTAAAAGCCGTGTTGCGGCGTGCACGCGGCGGGGTCGCCGGGCCTGAAGAAGGCGACCACAAGCCGATCGTTCGCGGCAAGCTTACACTCGATCCAAACCGCCATGCCTGCACATGGGACGGCCACCCCGTTCGTCTGACGGTAACCGAGTTCCTGATCCTGCAGGCACTCGCGTCGCGGCCCGGTTACGTCAAGAGCCGTGACCAGCTGATGGACGCGGCCTATGACGACCAGATCTATGTCGACGACCGCACCATCGACAGCCACATCAAACGCCTTCGCAAGAAGTTCCGTGAAGTGACGGATGAGTTCGATGCGATCGAAACCCTCTATGGCGTCGGGTATCGTTATACCGAATAGGCCGGAGCCATCGGGCTGCAGTGTCGCCGAAATTTATATCGGTGGCGCTGCAGACGGCCAGTCGCGCATTGTCACCAGCTTTGTGAAGGCGCGGCAACGTCTCCTGCTCGAGGGTGGCAACTCGCACGGCCGGACGGCGGCGTGGTTCGCGCACTATGATGTCGATGGCGCCACATCTCACTGCATGGCGGCGCTGTCTCGCGGAGACGACATCGCATTGGTCGGGCACAGTTGGGGCAGTGATGCAGCCCTGCGCGTCGCACACCAACTGAATGGCACGATTGGCCTGCTGGCAGGCGTCGACCCGGTAATGCGCCCGGGAAGCGTATTTTCTCGCGCGAGCCGCCGGCCCGAAAATGCCGCGCTCATCGTCCATGTGGATGCGAGCCCGCGGCAGCTCGACCGGTCAGACATCGTGAAGGCGACCGGTGTTGTCCTGGGTGGCGGTGTAGCTGGTGCCTATCGCAGCGCAGACATCATGATCCGCACGGACCTGAACCATTGGGCATTTGCCGACATGATGGCCGCACCGGGACTGGATGGCGTGTCGCTCAATGATCGTATCGGCAAGGCCGACTGGCGTGCCCCTACAATCCGAGCAGGCTGATCCGCCATGCCCAGTTCGGCATCGCAAGGGTCAGGCCGAGAAAGGCAAGACCGATCAGGACGCACAGCGGTGAATAGAAGCGACGATTGAGACGGAGAAAGGGTTGTTCCGGCAGCGCATGCTCGAACGTGGGCATGACGCCAATGATGCCCCGGAACAGGAAGACGCCCGCCAGCGCGAGGCCGCCGGTTGCCACCAGCCAGTCAGACACCGGAACGACGATGACCCGTCCCAGCAAAAGCGCCCAGACAGAAGCGGCCAACAGGCAGAATGCGACAAAGGCGGACGCGGCCATGGACGGCATGTGCGTAATTCCCCGGCGCCCGACAACCGCCCGCGCCAGAGCCTGCTGATTGGCATAGGGAAATGTGCTGCCAAAGGCCCATGCCAGATGAACCAGGCCAGCCAATGCGAGAACCCCGGAGAGCAGGATTGAAAGTGAATTTGCAATCATGAGCGGGTACGTCCTGATATGATACACAGACAATAACACGGCTGTTGGGCTTGCCGCCATCGTCTTCATTCAATAGCCAGTCATAAATCCGAGACACATAAAAGGAATTTTCCATGAGCGACCTTGAAAACACGCTACTTCTTGAAACCTCCAAAGGCCCCGTGAAGATCGAGCTGCGCCCCGACCTCGCGCCGGGCCATGTTGAACGCATCAAGGAACTCGCCCGGGAAGAGTTTTATGACGGCATCGTCTTCCACCGCGTGATCCCCGGCTTCATGGCGCAGGTTGGCTGCCCAAAAGGCAACGGCACCGGCGGATCGAGCAAACCGGACATCAAAGCCGAATTCAACGCAGAGCCGCATGTGCGCGGCACGTGTTCAATGGCACGCACTTCGGCCCCCAATTCCGCCAACAGCCAGTTCTTCATCTGCCTCGACGATGCGAGCTTCCTGAACCGCCAATACACCGTCTGGGGCAAGGTCACAGAAGGCATGGATGTGATCGATCAGCTTGCGAAAGGTGAGCCGCCGCGCAATCCTGACAAGATTGTAAGCATGCGCGTTGCGGCAGACGCCTAAGATTCGCCGCAGCCCGGAAACAGGGTGAACGGGATGGGCGAGTCCAAACGCATCAGGCTGCCAGGTTCAAGGCGCGGATCCATGTTCCTGGGTTCGCGCATCGCCCGGCTGATATTTGCGTCGAACCTCGCCGGGCTCGCGGTTCTCATCATCGGCGCGATGGTGCTGAACGAGATGCGCGCCGGGTTCGTTGTTTCCAAGAAGCAGGACCTTGTTGCTCAAGCGCAGATTTTCACGAGCCTGCTGGGCGAAGACGCGACCACGCCCGAACCCAGCCTGGATGTCGATGCCGCCCGGCAAACGATCGTCAGACTGAACCTGCCGGAGCGCGTTCGCGCACGCATTTATTCTCCGGAAGGCGATTTGATAGGCGACAGTTTCTATCTGTCAGAGCGGGTCGATATCGATGCCCTGCCCCCGCTGAAGGAACCGAGCCGCATTGCCCGGATGGGCGCTGCGATGTCCGAGTGGGCGGCACGCGTGTTCGGACCGATCATGCCCCGCCGCAGTTCCGAAGCCGTACGCACACAAAGCTTCGAAGAAGAATTCGACAGCGCCGCCCTGGGCGACATAGCGGCGAGCCAGCGCTTTTCCGACCGGGGCCAGCGGATCATCTCCGTCTCCATGCCCATCCAGCGCGTGTCAGCCGTGGTGGGCGTGTTAACACTCGAGGCCAGCGACATCGACGAGATCATCCGGTCTGAACGCGCCGCGCTCGTTCCCTTCATTGGTGTGGCGGTATTGGTGGCGTTCATCACGTCATTCTTCCTGACCCTTGGCATTGCGCGCCCCATGCGGCGTCTGTCGCTGGCTGCCGACCGCATTCGTTCGGGCGCATCCGACCGTATCGACATCCCGGCGCTGACACGGCGCAAGGACGAGATCGGCAATCTGGCGTCATCGATGCAGGGCATGACCGAAGCCCTGCTGGAGCGGATCGAAGCCAACGAACAGTTTGCGGCCGATGTTGCGCACGAGTTGAAGAACCCGCTGACGTCGATCCGGTCTGCCATCGAGACAGCTGAGCGTGTGCAGGACGATCCCGTCGCCAGCGAACGTTTGCGCGAGGTGATTGCGTCGGACGTGAAACGGCTCGATCGCCTGATCACCGACATTTCAAATGCCTCACGTATCGAGGCGGAAATGACCCGCGTGCCGAGCGAACAGATCGACATTGCACGGTTCGCCCGCGATGTGGTGCGCACCTATGAGGCGATGAACGATGGTCCCGAGGTCGTTTCGGTGGTGTTTGACGACGCGACCATGGGTGCCCGCTTGCTTGTACGGGCGCGGGAGGGGCCGCTTGGCCAGGTGATCCGCAACCTGATCGACAATGCCCGTTCCTTCTCGCCGCCTGGCGGCGCCGTGCATGTCACGCTGGAACAGACCAATAGCGGGCCGCAGACGATCGCGCGGCTGCGCGTGGAAGATTCCGGTCCCGGCATTCCAGCTGACAAGCTGGAAGAAATCTTCAATCGCTTCTACACCGACCGCCCCAAGGGCACCGCCTTTGGCAATAATTCAGGACTGGGCCTGTCGATCGTGAAGCAGATCATCGCCACGCATCGCGGCAGCGTCCTTGCGGAGAACCGCGAAGAAGGCGGTGCCCGGTTCGTCGTGGACCTGCCAGCGATCTAGCGATTCTGCCGGTGTTCGATCAGATCGGTCACGACTTCAGGATCAGCCAGCGTTGACGTGTCGCCGAGGTTCGAGAATTCGTTCTGGGCGATCTTGCGAAGGATACGGCGCATGATCTTGCCGGAGCGTGTCTTGGGCAGACCGGGCGCAAACTGGATCAGGTCCGGCGAGGCGATCGGGCCAATCTCGTTGCGAACGTGCTGGACGAGGTTCTTTCGCAGGTCGTCGTTGACCTCCACGCCAGCGCAAACGGTGACATAGGCATAGATACCCTGCCCCTTAATGTCGTGCGGATAGCCCACGACAGCCGCTTCAGCCACGGCATCATGGCTGACCAGCGCGCTTTCGACTTCTGCCGTGCCCATGCGGTGTCCTGACACGTTGATGACATCGTCCACCCGGCCGGTGATCCAATAGAAACCATCTTCATCCCGGCGGCAGCCGTCTCCGGTGAAGTAGGTGCCGGGATAGGCGGTGAAATAGGTGTCGATGAAGCGCTGATGGTCGCCATAGACGGTGCGCATCTGGCCGGGCCAGCTGTCAGTGATCAGCAGGTTGCCATCAGCGGCGCCCTCAAGCTGATTGCCTTCAGCATCGACGAGCACTGGATTGATCCCGAAGAAGGGGTGGCTGCCGGCGCCGGGCTTCATGTCGGTCGCACCGGGCAGCGGAACGATCATCGTGCCGCCCGTCTCGGTCTGCCACCAGGTATCTACGATCGGGCAGCGGGCTTCACCGACGACATGGAAATACCATTCCCACGCTTCCGGGTTGATCGGCTCGCCGACGGTGCCGAGCAAGCGGATCGATTTGCGTGATGTCGCATTTACCGGGCCTTCGCCCTCGCGCATCAGGGCGCGGATGGCGGTGGGGGCAGTGTAGAAGATGGTGACCTGGTGCTTATCGCAGGCCTGCCAGAACCGGCTCGCATCAGGATAGGTGGGCACGCCTTCAAAGAGGACGCTGGTCGCGCCATTCGCGAGCGGACCGTAGACGATATAAGTGTGCCCCGTGACCCAGCCGACATCGGCCGAGCACCAGAACACATCGTCTTCCTTGAGGTCGAACACGTATTCATGGGTCATGGACGCCCAGACGAGATAACCGCCGGTCGTGTGCAGCACGCCCTTGGGCTGGCCGGTCGAACCGGACGTATAGAGGATAAAAAGCGGGTCTTCGGCGCTCATCGGTTCGGGCGGGCAATCGGCAGAGACGCTGGCGCCAATCTCGTGCAGCCAGTGGTCGCGGCCTTCGGTCATCGTCACGTCAGCGCCGGTGCGGCGCACGACGAGCATTTTCTTGACCATGCCCTTGGCAATGGTGGCTGCCGCGTCAGCATTGACCTTGAGCGGCACCTTGCGACCACCCCGGAGACCTTCGTCGGCGGTGATCAGAACCTCTGACTCACAATCAACGATCCGACCCGCGAGTGCTTCCGGCGAGAAACCGCCGAAGACGACGGAGTGCACGGCCCCGATACGCGCGCAGGCCAGCATGGCATAGGTCGCCTCCAGGATCATCGGCATGTAGATGGTGACGCGGTCACCCTTCTTGACGCCGAGTTCTTTCAGGACGTTGGCGAACTTGCTGACGGCTATGTGGAGCTGTTTGTAGGTGACGGTGTACGTGTCGGCCGGGTCATCGCCTTCCCAGATGAAGGCGGCCTTGTCGCCGCGGGTGGCCAGATGCCGGTCGATACAATTGGCCGAGACGTTGAGAACCCCATCCGAATACCATTTCACATGCAGGTCACCGGTCTCCCAGGAGACATCCTTAACGACCGTGTAGGGCGTCATCCAGTCGAGCCGCTTGCCCTGTTCACCCCAGAACCCGTCGGGATCGGCGATCGAGGCGGCGTACATCTCCCGATATTTCTCCGGTGTGAGGTTTGCTTTGGCAGCAAAGTCGGCGGGAACGGGATAGGTCTTGCTGGCGTCGCTCATCACGGATGTCCTGTATTGTGCACTTCAGCGATCCTAACAGACTGCAGACTTGATTGAGAAGGCGCGGGTTAAAAGAGTTTCACCCCGCAACGGTCTTTTTGGCACCCACCATCCCCGCGAATGACGGGTTCATCACCGAGGGACACCGAACTCGCGCGACAGGCGAGCCAGCCTGCCCCGGACCGCTTGCCACCGCTGGCCTGATCGCCTATAGGCGCCGACTGGAAACGACGGCGCAAGGCCGTGCGTGTCAGGCTGTCACCGTCCGGATGTCCGGCGGCGGACTTCAGGGCGAAAGGAAAACAAATGTCCAAGAAACAAATTTCATTCAATCTCGAACTGCGTGAGCGCATCGGTACCGGTGGCGCGCGTGAAGCCCGCAACAATGGTTTCGTTCCCGGCGTCCTGTATGGCGGCGGTGAGGACCCGGTCGCAATCAACCTGCGCCTTGCGGAAGTGATGAAGGCCATTGAGACCGGACACTTCCTGTCCTCAACAGCGACACTGGTCCACAAGGGCGACAAGCAACTCGTGATCCCGCAGGCGATCCAGATGCACCCGATCACGGACCGGCCGCTCCACGTCGATCTGTTCCGTGTCAAAGCTGACCAGAAGATCAAAGTTGAAGTGCCTGTTCACTTCATAGGTGAAGACGTTTCGCCAGGCCTCAAGAAAGGCGGCACACTCAACGTCGTCCGCCACACGGTCGAACTTCTCGTCCCAGCTGGTCGTATTCCAGAATTCCTCGAAGCCGACGTGTCGGCCCTTGAAGTTGGCGAAAATGTCAAGATTTCGGACATCAAACTGCCATCAGATGCTGAACCGACCATCATGGATCGTGACTTTACGATCGTGACGATTGCTGGCCGCGTCGCGGTAAAAGATACCGATGATGAAGCGGCAGACGAAGATTCCGGCGAAGAAGAAGCCGGCGAAAAAGAACAAGGCGGCAAAGACTGATCCGTTCGGTCTGGCTCAGCGTGCTTGGCCTTTTCAGGCCAGGCACGCGGCCAATCCCCGCCCGGTCGCACGAGGGAGAACGCCCCATGCTGATCCTCGCAGGGCAAGGCAACCCAGGCGCAAAGTATGCGGGCAACCGTCACAATGCCGGGTTCATGATTCTGGACCGCATTCACGCCGAGTTCGGTTTCCAGCCATGGCGCTCCAAATTCGAAAGCCAGATTTCCGAAGGCACGATCGAAACGTCCGCCGGGCGTATCAAGACGCTGCTGGTGAAACCCGAGACTTTCTACAATGAATCAGGCCGAGCGCTGTCCAAGGCCACAACGTTCTACAAACTGGATGCCGAGGATGTGGTCGTGTTCCACGACGAAATCGATCTGGCCCCTGGCCGCGTTCGCATGAAACAGGGCGGTGGGCACTCAGGCAATAATGGCATCCGGTCAATGATCGCGCATCTGGGCGAGAATGTCCGGCGCGTGCGCATTGGCGTCGGGCATCCTGGCGACAAGTCGCACGTCATGCCTTACGTACTCTCGGACTTTTCCAAAACTGACCAGGATTGGTTCGAGCCGCTCCAGAAGGCGATTTCTGGTGCCCTGCCCTTTCTTGCCGCGGGAGACGACGAGCGCTTTCAGACCGAAGTCATGCGCCTCGCGCCCGCGCCCAAACACGATCCCAAACAATCGAATCGCGATTAGGTCAGGCGTCGATCTTGGCGAGCGCATCCGCTTCGGCCGCTTCAGCCATGGCTACTGCCGCCACCGCGCCGTGCGCAGGCACCGGACTGCGCGCAAGGCCGAGGCACGCGGCATAGAAACCCTCGTCCGCCGCGCCCAACGGGTCAGGCAGGTCAGCTGCAATATCGACGCGAACGTCATGCGGCGTGGAATTCTCCAGCTTGCGTGTGAGGAAGTCGATCGCAATTTCACCGGACGGATAGACAACGCGCATGGTGCGCTCGCGCACGTCCGACGCCCGGCTGGCACGCAGGCGAGCGACGCCGCCGCTTGCATAGGTGAACTGAGCGGTGGCCTCATCGAGATGACGCGAATGTACGCGCGAACCGCTGGCCATCACGCCGGTGAATTCGGTGCCAAGCATCATCGCCGCCAGGTCGAGATCGTGGATCATCAGGTCCCATATGACCGATACATCGCCTGCCCGGTTCTCCGGTGCCGGCGGTCCGGCACGAACGGACTCGATGAGAAGGGGTGTCTCATCAATGGACAGGACGCCCATTGCGCGGGCCACGAAGCGCTCCTGATGGCCGACCTGGAGAATCCGGCCACGGGCGGCGGCTTCGTCCGCGAGACTGCGTGCCGCCTTGCCTGATAGCGCCAAGGGCTTTTCCACGAGGACGTGGCAGTGCGCTTCGACCGCTTCGCGGGCAAGCGGCTCATGAAAGGTCGCGGGAACGGCGATCACGATCGCATCACACAGGCCGAGAAACGCGCGATAATCCGACATGCCAGGTGCGCCAAACGTGCTGGCAACGCGCTCTGCCCGGTCCTGGTCGATATCGTATACGCCCATGAACTCGGTTCGCGCAGAAGCGGCCGCCTTTTGCGCGTGGTAGTTACCGAACACACCGGCGCCCGCAACGCCGACTTTCAATTTGGTCATGAATCAGGCCCTCAATTGAGCGGACATGACACCGCATCGCCCGCTGCTGCAAGGGTTGCAGACAGCATAGGTTGCCGCGAGCTGACCCGGTCTCGGCAAGATATTCGCTCGGACCCCTTCACATGCGCAGAGTCACAGTCCACTTAAGCGCCAACGAACAACAGGAGGAAAAACACAATGGCCAAACTCAATTCAACCGAATGGGCACTCGCTTCCCGGCCGGAAGGCATGCCAACACCAGCAAACTTTGCGAAGGAAACCGTCGAGATTGCTGAACCAAAAGATGGCGAGATCCAGGTCCAGAACGAGTGGATGTCCGTCGATCCCTACATGCGCGGTCGGATGTATGACCGTGAGAGCTACGTGCCGCCATTCCAGATCGGCGAAACGATGCAAGGCGGCGCTGTCGGCCGCGTGACCGCGTCAGCTCATCCAGACTACAAGGTCGGAGACCTTGTTTCGTCCATGCTTGGCTGGCGCACAGCCTGGGTGGCGAAGCCCGAAGCAGCCATGGTTCAAAAACTGCCGGATGTCGGACTGCCGGAAAGCGCCTTCCTTGGCGTTGCAGGCATGCCCGGACTGACCGCCTATGCGGGCCTCCTTCGCATAGCAGAACTTAAAGAGGGCGATATTGTTTTCGTGTCGGGAGCGGCTGGAGCCGTCGGTTCGACGGTTGTCCAGATTGCCAAGAACAAGGGCTGCACGGTTATCGGTTCTGCCGGTGGGCCCGACAAGTGTGCGTTCGTGAAATCAATCGGCGCCGATCATGTGATCGACTACAAAAAGGCCGGCGGTTTCGAAGGTCTGGTCAAGGCATTAAGAGAAGCTTCGCCCAAAGGCATCGATGTGTACTTCGATAATGTCGGCGGCGACCACCTGACGGCGGCCATTGAAGTCGCCCGCCCACTGGCACGCATGGCACTGTGCGGGGCCATCGCGCAATACAACGACACCGGCACGCCTGTTGGCCCGCACAATATGATCCAGGCTGTCGGCAAGCAGCTCAAGTTGCAGGGTTTCATCGTGTCGACGCATGCCGACATGCAGCCAGCCTTCTTTGCCGACATGGCCAAGTGGATTCCCGCCGCAAAGATGAAGTTCGAGCAAACTGTGATGCAAGGTATCGACAAGGCACCAGAAGCCTTTATTGGCCTGTTCACAGGCGCCAACACTGGCAAGATGTTGGTGAAACTCACCTAACCCAAATAGATCCGCACCGCGTCTCAAAGGCCGCGGTGCGGCCACGGAGACGCACAGCATGGCGCGGTTGTTCGATGCCTATATCATGGTGGACTGGAGCGCGGCGGCCAAGCCGACGCTCGGTGCAAACTCGATCTGGATTGGCATCCTGGCAAAGGACGCCCGCCTGAAACTGCAATTCAAGGCGGTCAATATCGATACGCGCCTGAAAGCGCGCGCCTTCCTGGAAGACATGGTCGCCAAGCTGACACGCCGCGGCGACCGTGTGCTTCTGGGTTTCGACTTTTCGCTGGGATATCCCGCAGGCACCGCCGAGGCGCTGGGTCTGGACGTATCGAAACACGCCCCTTGGGCGGCGATGCATGCACACCTCGCTAGCAAACTGAAGGACAAGCCGGACAATTCGAATGCGCGCTACGCGATTGCAGCCGGAATGAACTATGCCATCTCCAAAGGCCCCCGCCCATTCTGGGGCGCGCCTGCACGGGACGTGGTCTCGACGCTGGCATCGACGAAGCCGGACTTTGCGGGCCAGCCATTGCCGGAATTCCGAATTGTTGAATCGCATATGCGCCACCAGAAACTTGGCCAGCCGAAGTCGGTCTGGCAGCTTGCCTATACCGGCAGCGTCGGCAGCCAGTCGCTGACGGGCATCCCTCACGTCCATGCCCTGCGAGCGACCTGGCCCAACGCTCGTATCTGGCCCTTCGAGACCGGAACCGGTGAGTTGACCGAGGACGACCTGCAGGGCGTGGAGGTGGTGATCGCCGAGATTTACCCGTCCCTGATCAAGGCGAAAGCGGAAAAAGGCGAGACGCTGGACGAAGTTCAGGTCCGCGAAATCGCCCGTCATTATTCGCAACTGGACGAAAAGGGCCTGCTCGGAGCCACGTTTTCCACAGGCAAATCGCTTGACGAGGGAAAAATCGAGCAGATTCAGGCCGAAGAGGGCTGGATTCTCGGCGCATAGCCTGTGTTTACTGGCCTTTCGACATATTCACGCAAAACGAATCGTGGGCATGTCAGCGCAACGGCGGGGGATCGCCGTTTAACTTAGAGGAGAACCCCTATGAACAAGGGTGAACTTACCAAAGCAGTTGCTGCCGAATCCGGCCTTTCGCAAAGCGAAGCCGGCAAGGCCGTCGATGCTGTTTTCGACACGATCGCTGGTGCTGCGAAGAACCGTCAGCAAGTCGCGATCGCCGGATTCGGCACGTTCGCGGCGAAAACCCGCAACGCACGTGAGGGCCGTAACCCGGCCACTGGCGACAAAATCAAGATCCCAGAAAAGACATCCCTGGCTTTCAAACCAGCCACGGCTCTGAAAGACCTCTAGGGTTTCGGCCTCCCGTCGGGAGGCCTGCCCTGAAAATTCAAACGGCGCGCTTGCTCGGCAGGCGCGCCGTTTTCCATTCCAGAAGCAATGTCTGCCCCACACCGGCAATCGCCATTCCCATAAACGCGCCTTCCATCATTCCCTGCGCGCCCCGGCCCGCGACCAGGCCGAGCATGTAGCAAGCGGGGATCATGACGAAGAAGAATGAGCCGATGTGAATGATGCTCGGCGACCAGACAATCTCCTGTGCCCTCAACGCCATTGACGCGGTTGCCTGTAGCCCGTCGAAGATAGAGGCCGCTGCTGCGATAAACAGGAGGCTGGCGATGGCTGGGGCCAGGACAATGCCGTTCAGCACCGCATCCGGCCGCACCAGGAGACGTGAAATGGGTCCGTGGAACAGGACGAGCACGATCCCGAGGATGACGCCCATCAAGATTGTGGCAGCAACGCCGAGACGACCGGCATCCCGGATCTCGTCATTATTGCCGCGCCCGAAGGCCTCGGCCACGCGGACGCTCGTAGCTGAACCGATGCCCAGATAGAACATGAAGCAGAGACCAATGATCTGGATCGCATAGCCATAGATCGAATTCGCGGCGAGGCTGATCCACGTCGCGATGATGAATGTAAAGTTGAAGCCACCCCACTCCGCGACATTGCTGATGGCCGTGCCGATGCCAACGCGGAACTGGCGGCGGGCTTCGTCGAGCGGACCGGCAACGGACTTCCGGAAGGCCGGCGTCAGCGCCACGACAAGGATGAACATCGCGACTGTCAGCGCCCAGCGCGAACTTGTCGTGGCCCATGCCACACCCTCCGCGCCCATCGGCTCGCCACCCCATACGCCGCCCACGAGCGCCAGGTCGAGGACAAGGTTGATGACAACACCAAAATACATGACGACCGTCACCAGCAAGGGACGGCGCAGGGATTCGAGATAAAAGCTGCACACCTGCGAGACCATGAAGGCGAGCAGGCCGCTGGAAAGGATGCGCGTCACCTTCGCCGTCTCAGAGGCGATGGTTTGCGGGTCCAGCCTGTCAGCCGCTTCTGATACAGGGGCGATCGTGACGAATATCCAGTGAAACAGCGGCTCGGCTCCGAAGAAGACCAGCGCCGTCAAAATCACACCCAAGCCAAGGGCCGCCCAGAATCCGCGCCGGAATATACGCCCAGATTCTTGCGCGAGCCCGACGCCAAGCAGTTCCGATGTCAGCACCTGCGTGCCAAGCAGCAAGCCCATGCCGAAGCCAATGGACACGCCCATTGGCAGCCATGAATTCAGGATAAAGGGCAGTTCACCTGGCGAATACTGGCCGAGCACGATCGCGTCGGTGATACCCATCAGCATCATCGACATTCGCGTAATTGCGATTGGAACGGACAGCCGAAGCAAATCCGATATATCGGAGGCCCGCGCCCAGGCGGGCCAGCCTGCGCGAGCCATTGATTGTTTCGTCCCTGATTATCCGGCCTTGCGGGAGACATTCGTCTCCGCACGGCTCATTCCCTGCAGCTTCTCGGCGATCATGAACGCGAGTTCAAGCGCCTGTTCGCCATTCAAGCGAGGATCGCAGTGAGTGTGGTATCGAGACGACAGGTCGCCTTCCGAGATCGCCTGAGCTCCACCGATGCACTCGGTGACATTCTGACCAGTCATCTCGAAATGGACGCCGCCGGGATAACAGCCTTCCGTCGACAGGACGTCAATGAACTGACGCACTTCGGAGAGAATACGGTCCACAGGGCGGGTCTTGAAACCGCTCTCGGTTTTCAGCGTGTTGCCGTGCATCGGATCGCAGGACCAGACCACCGTGCGTCCGCTTTTCTTGATGGCGCGCGCCAAGGGCGGGAGTCCCTTTTCGACACCTTCCGAACCAAAGCGCGAGATCAGCGTGATACGCCCGGCCTCGTCTGTAGGGTTCAGCGTGTCGATCAGGCGCAGGAGTTCGTCCGTCTCCATGCCCGGGCCGCATTTGATGCCGATCGGGTTTTTCACGCCAGCGCAGAAGCTTACATGGGCATGGTCAACCTGACGCGTACGGTGGCCGATCCACAGCATGTGGGCCGACGTGTCGTACCAGTCGCCGGATGTTGAATCCACGCGGGTCATGGCTTCCTCGTAGCCAAGAAGCAGCGCTTCGTGGCTGGTGTAGAATTCCACCTGCGCCATCTGTGGCACGCTGGTCGAGGTGACGCCGCAAGCAGCCATGAAATCCATGGACTTGGTGATCTGGTCGGCCAGCGCTTCGTAACGCTCGCCCTGCGGGCTGCGGTCGACGAAGCCGAGCATCCAGCGATGGACGTTGGACAGGTCTGCATAGCCACCCTGGCTGAACGCGCGAAGCAGGTTGAGCGTCGCAGCCGACTGCGAGTAGGCCTGCATCAGGCGTTCCGGATCCGGGATACGCGACTCGGGCGTGAATTCCATGCCGTTGATATTGTCGCCGCGATAGGATGGCAGCGTGACGCCATCAATGGTCTCGATAGGCTCGGAGCGCGGCTTGGCGAACTGACCCGCTATGCGCCCCACTTTCACGACCGGTTTTGCCGCGGCGAATGTCAGCACCACAGCCATCTGGAGGATGACGCGGAACGTGTCGCGGATATTGTCCGGATGGAATTCCTTGAAGCTTTCAGCGCAATCGCCGCCCTGGAGCAGGAAAGCCTTGCCTGCAGCGACTTCTGCAAGGCGCTGTTTGAGGCGTCGGGCCTCGCCAGCAAACACAAGCGGTGGATAGCCCCTCAAGCGCGTCTCAACTGCAGCAAGTGCAGCCGTGTCGGGGTAGTCCGACGGGATGTGCTTGGCAGGCAGTTTCCGCCAATCTGAGGGTGTCCAGGTCATGTTATCGTGCTCCGTTCGAATGCAGCATAAATCACATGGACTGCGCTTGCTCAAGTTTCACCACAATTTCACAGCACAACGGTGGCGGAATCAGCTCTAAGCCCTTTAGAAACGGGGTTACATCCGCCGCCTGAAGGACTGTCCAAACCGAATGTCGCACGTCTATATCAGCCATTCATCACAAGATCTCGACGCCCTGCTCGAAATTCACGAAGCTTTGCGGATGGCAGCGATACCTGACTGGTACGCGCCGAACGATACCGAAGACCGTCCAAAAGCCGACCAGGCCATCGATGATGCGTTCGCGATGATTGTTCTGGTCTCCGCCAGCGCAGTCAGGTCAAAATCCGTCAGGCAGGATGTGGAACGGGCGAAGGCGCGCAATTTGCGCCTGATCCCCTTCCAGATCGACAAGGCGCGGCTGAACGGCTTTTTCAAGCACGAGGTGCAGCCTCACCTGAAACTGTCATCGACCTCTACGGATGCCACCGAGCAGCTCGTGGACGAGGTGCAGAAGGCCTACAAGCGAAAATGCCCGGTACTGGCGGTAATGAACCTGAAGGGCGGCGTGGGGAAGACCACGGTTACGAGCCAGGTCTTCGGCGCGTGGCAGGGCGCGCTGGGCGGGCGGGTGCTACTGGTCGACCTGGATCCCCAGTACAACCTGACCCAGACATTCTTCGATATGGAACACGCTGACGCCAGCGCGGCCGCCGACCGGTCCGTCATTTCGCTGTTCGAGCGGTCACGACTTCATTCGCGCGATGTGGTGAGCCCCGGAGAGAGCTGGCTGACCCTGTCGACCGAACCCTTCGCCGCCGTGCCACGGACGGACCTCATGCATGACCTGATGGGCGCAGGCAGTCCGGGTGGTCGGCTGGATCTCGTATCAGGCCAGTTCGAAATTTCGAAATACGCTTTCGCGAATGATTCAGGCGCGCTCCAGAAGATCAAATCCCAGTTCCTGCGGATGGTGGACCACTATCGCAGCGAATATGATCTCATCGTGTTCGACACCAATCCGAACGCGACCTTCCTGACGCGTTGTGTGCTTGAGGCTGCAGACCGGGTGGTGGCACCCATGCATGCGGACGTTTACTCGCTGAGGGGCGTTCGCTTGCTGAACCAGGTGATTGCAGAACAGGTCGAGGCCGGAAAACGCCCGGCGCTATCGGTCCTCTTCAATGCTGTCGGGCGCAGCGAACAATCGACGTTTGAAGCCGATGCCCGCAATGGCCAGTACGATTCCAAAGCCGGGTTTCCCCTGTCGAAAGCCCTTCTGAAATCAGCCCTGCCCCGCTCCGGCCACCTCGTGGTCAAGGCCCCAAAAGACAGCGAACCGCCCTGGCGCCAGCTGGTGATCCACTCCGGCAGAGGCGGCGGACTGAAGTCCATTCGCGAGAGCCTGAAGACCGTGGCGATGGAGTTGCAGGCCCTGCTGGAGGGGTGAGGCAAGGGCGTGGCAGGGCTCTGCCACGGGGGCGGCTTGTGGTGCCCGGGACCGTCAGGATGCGACTTCGGGGACCCATTTCTGACGCATCGTGACGAGCTCTTCGGCGACGCTCGGATGCAACGCGCAGGTCCGGTCAAAGTCCAGTTTGGTCGCGCCCATCTTGATCGCGATGCCGACAGCCTGGATCATTTCAGCGGCGTCATCGCCCACGATATGAACGCCCAAGACGCGCTCATCATCGGCCTTCACAACCAGTTTCATAAGCACGCGGTTCGCGTCACCGTTCAACATGTTCTTCATCGGGCGAAAACGGGTTTTGTAGATATCGACGGTTCCAAACGCCTTGCGCGCTTCCGCTTCGGTCATGCCCACCGTGCCGACTTCCGGCTGAGTGAATACGGCTGTCGGGATGTCGGTATGGTCGAAATGCCAGGGCTTGTCGTAAAACTCGGTGTCAGCAAAGGCATGGCCCTCGCGGATGGCGACCGGGGTCAGGGCAACACGGTCGGTCACGTCACCAACGGCCCAGACGCTGGGCACATTGGTCCTCGACCATTCGTCGACGATGACAGCGCCGTTCTTGTCGAGCGCGACACCAGCGGCTTCGCAGCCCAGCGTGTCAGTGGTCGGCCGGCGCCCGACCGCCATCATGATGACGTCGGCATCGAGGTGATGGCCATTCTTGAGCTGGATGCGTAACGGCAGGTCGCCGTTGCCGGTGTCCTCGATCTTTTCGAACACGGTTTGCGTGATAACGCGGACGCCAGCCTCCTTCAGGCCCTCATGAACCGCCGTGCGGACATCTTCGTCAAACCCGCGCAGCACGGTATCGCCGCGATAGACAAGGCAGGTTTTTACACCGAGGCCAGCAAACACATGAGCAAACTCGACGGCGATGTAGCCGCCGCCTGCAATGACGAGATGTTTGGGCAGCGTCTCGAGATCGAAAATCTCGTTCGAGGTGATCGTATGCTCAACGCCCGGCAGTTCGTCTGATGACGGCACCCAGGGGCGGCCGCCGACGGCGATCAGGATCTTGCGGGCCGTGACCGTCTTGCCACTGGTCTTGAGGCGCAACGTGGTCGCGTCGACAAATTCGGCGCGCTCTTCGAACACTTCAACACCCGCATTGACGAGATTGCGGTGATAGATGCCCGACAGGCGGTCGACTTCGGCATGCATCGCGGTCGCGAAGACTTCATGGTCGTAGGAGACATCGCCGACGCTCCAGCCATAGCTCTTGGCATGCTTGATGTGCTTTCCGTAGCCACTGGCATAGACCATGAACTTCTTCGGGACGCAGCCACGGATGACGCAGGTCCCGCCCATCCGGTACTCCTCGGCAACCGCGACCTTTGCCCCCGTAAGGGCGGCAAGCCGCGCGGCACGTACGCCGCCAGAACCGCCTCCGATAACGAAGAGGTCATAGTCGTATGTCTTGTCGGCCATCGATTGTTCCTTTTCCGCTGCCCGAACTCAATCTTCGCGCCGTAACGCGCGCATGCGGGCAAATCGTTGAATCTTGGGGAGATGTAAGGGCCTGAGCCTAGAATTCAAACACGGTAGCGCCGTTTTCATTCCCGATGATCACCGTACGGGCGATGTCGATGAACAGGCCGTGCTCGACAACGCCGGGCACATTTGACAACCGCGCCGCCAGCGCTTCAGCATCCGGAATCCGGCCGCAATGGCAATCGAGGATATAGTTGCCGCCATCAGTGACCAGCAAGTCAATACTGCCGGGCTGCTTGCGCAATTCGACCCGTGGCCGATCGATTCCGGCGGCGCACAGAACGTCGAAGACTGTCTTCGCCGTGATCGTGTAGCCGAACGGAGTGACTTCGACCGGCAAGGGAAAGGCGCCGAGCCGCTCGACCTGTTTGGAAGGGTCAGCAATCACCACCATGTGATCGCTCGCGCTGGCGATGATCTTCTCGCGAAGCAGCGCGGCACCGCCCCCTTTTATCAAGTTGCCATGCGCATCGACCTCATCGGCGCCATCGACGGTGAGGTGGATCCGGTCGACCTGTTCGAACGGGATCAGGGGCACGCCGAGGCTCGTCGCGAGGTCGCGGGTCTGTTCGCTCGTCTCGATACAACGAACGAGCAATCCGTCTGCAATTTCGTCGGCCAGCATCTCGACGAAATACTTGGCCGTCGAGCCGGTGCCGAGACCGATAGTCATGCCGTCCTCGACATATTCCATCGCCGCCAGCGCCGCGTTTTCCTTTTCGTGTTCGTTCGCCATATGCAACTAGTCCTTCTTTTTGAGGGCGGCCTTTTCGGCGCTCTTTCGGGAACGGAAGCTGATCGCCCAGCCTTCGCGTTTGACGAGTTGGCCACGTGCCACCGCGAGCGCATCGGGCTCGACGTCTTTCGTGATGACACTGCCCGAACCGACAATGGCACCCTTGCCAATGTCCACCGGCGCGACCAGCGACGAGTTGGAGCCGATGAAAGCGCCCTGCCCGATCGTGGTCGCATATTTCATGAAGCCATCGTAATTGCAGAAGATCGTGCCTGCGCCGATATTCGCCTGCGCGCCGATGCGGCCATCGCCCAGGTAAGCCAGGTGGTTCGCCTTGGCGCCTTCGCCCATGTGCGTGTTCTTGGTCTCGACGAAATTGCCGACGCGAACGCCAGACTCGAGCACCGTGCCAGGGCGAAGACGGGCATAGGGGCCAATCTCACAGCCCGAAGCCACCTGGGCGCCTTCGAGATGACTGAACGCCCGGATTCGCGCGCCGCCCTGAACATGTACGCCGGGTCCGAAAACCACGTTTGGTTCCACAAGGACATCAGCTTCGAGCACCGTGTCATGCGAAAAGAAGACGGTATCCGGCGCGACGAGCGTGACACCCGCGGCCATCGCAGCAATGCGGCGCTGTACCTGAAAGATGCCTTCGGCCTCGGCAAGATCCGCCTTGCTGTCGCAGCCGATGAGATCGTCTTCGCCGCATCGGACCGCCCGGCAGATTGCGCCCTCAGCGCGGGCCAGGCCGACAAGGTCTGTCAGGTAGTATTCACCCTTGGCATTCTGGTTGGTCACCTTGCCGAGCAGGCGAAACATGGTCTCGGCGCGCCCCGCCATGACGCCCGAATTGCACAGGTGCACGGCAAGTTGTTCCGGCGATGCCTCGCGCGCCTCAACGATGGCATCGAGATTGCCATCTTCCGCGAGGATAAGGCGCCCATACAGCCCCGGATCAGCGGCCTCGAAACCGAGGACGCCGAGCGATGCACCGGTCTCCAGCACAGCGTAGAGGTCTTCAATGGCGCTGGCGGGTACGAGCGGGCTGTCACCATAGAGTACGACGAGGTCTCCGATGAAACCGTCCAGCGCCTTTTCGGCGCACCTGACGGCGTGACCCGTGCCCTGAGGCGGGTCCTGGAACGCGATGGCCCCTTCGCCTAGCTGGGCGGTAACATGATCAATGAGCATGGTTTGCGACGGGTGTGCGATCACGACAATCCGGGAACATCCGACGCGGCGCGCAAGGTCGATCGACCAGTCGACCATGGGGCGACCGCCGACAGCATGCATGACCTTTGGCAGGTCGGACTTCATGCGCGTGCCCTTGCCAGCGGCAAGGATAATCGCAGCGCGGTCTCTGGCGATATTCGTCACGGGCGGGCCCTCTCGCTTTCCCCAGACCTTTCGCCTAGACCAAAGGCCGATTCAAGGCGAGTGGCGAGAGAGGAATTCATACAGGCATGAGTGGAGCGTTTGACGGCTGGACGATTGTTTTTGATCTCGACGGGACTTTGGTCGATACGGCGCCGGACCTGCTGGGCGCGCTGAACCATGTCCTGGTCGAAGCCGGGTTGGAACCGGTCACCCTCGAAACCATCGCGACGATGATCGGCCATGGCGCCAAGGCCATGATCATAAAAGGCATGGCGGCGCAGGGCGTCGAACCCGAATCGCACCGGATGGATGGCCTGTTCAACCAGTTCCTGGCCTATTACGAAGCCAATATCGCCGTCGGTTCGCGACCGTTTGAAAATGCCGTCGCGGCGCTGGACCAGCTGGCAGCCGGCGGCGCAACCCTGGCGGTCTGCACAAACAAGCGCCAAAGCTCTAGCGACAGATTGCTCGATACATTGCAGCTGTCAGGCAAATTCGCAGCGATTGTCGGCGCCGACAGCGTGCCAGAGCGCAAGCCGCATGGCGATCACATCCTGCTGACAATTGACCGCGCGGGCGGCGACCGGTCCCGCGCCATCATGGTCGGTGACAGCCGGACAGACGAAAGGGCAGCCCGAAATGCCGGACTGCCCTTCATTTTCGTTCCATTTGGATACGAATCTGAAACTCAAGAAGAAATCGCGGCTGACATAGTTGTCAGCAACTATTCGGAACTCGTTTCAGCTATACTTTCGCTATTGAGCTAAGCGACCGCTTCTGATCTCGGACGGTAGCTGGGGCGTGCTGCCCCCGCTTCGCCAGCTGCACGGCGACGGGGCATCCCGTTTACCATGTTGCTGCGCACATCCGTGCGGGCACTACGCATCGCAGGCACGAAGCCAGCATCAACGAAGTCGACATCGACTTCATAGCCACGCTCGGCCCAATACGTGTTAATCTTTTCGCAAAGGCGCTTTGCGCCCTCTTCGTCACACCAGTCTTTCATGTTCTCTCTCTCCAGGCTTATTATTTAAACTGGCGAATTACTTCCCCAGTGCCTGTCCTTCTCTAAATCCACACCGTGAACTGCTCATCAGCTCATCGTTTATGACATGAAGATGACTATGTTTGACGGGTTTCTCAAGGGCAATCTCGTATGAAAATCGCGTAACAATACTGTATGAACAGCCGTTCATTATGAACAACCATTCATCAGGCCGTTAGCGCGCCTCATTGAGGGCAAAAACCCTGCAAACTCGCGAAAAATAAGCAAATACAGCTAGGGTTTAGCTTTGAGAGAGGGAGAATGATGGAACGGCAGCGCAAATAAGGCAATCCGCCTTATACATGCGAAACCAGCGGCAGCAGGGATGCAGGGCTGCATTTTTGCATAGGCATTCTATCGGATGTTTGCCGCATAATGGGGTTCACGGTGTTCCTTGCTTGACGTTCGGAGGGCATCGGATTATCGACTCGCTTCCCGGAACTGGGGCGATTAGCTCAGTGGTAGAGCACTGCCTTCACACGGCAGGGGTCGCAAGTTCAAACCTTGCATCGCCCACCATCTCAAACCTGTCAGTTGTCGTTGCCAGCACCCGTGGCGCATGGCGCAAAGCGAAGTATAAGCGACGCGATGAAGTTCCTGTTCCGATCCAGACCTGTTGTGATCCTGCTGGGTTTCCTGATTTGGGCCTGGATGGCCCTGATTGGGCGTACAGTCCGCTGGACCGTCGAAGGCGAACCTGAAGCCAGGGCCGCGTGGGATTCCTTTCCTGGCATCGTTGTAGCGATCTGGCATTCCCAGATCATGCTGATACCGGCGGGCTGGATAAAACTGATACGACACTGGCCCGGACGGACCGCAGACGTGTCCATGCTGATCTCGATGTCTGGCGATGGCGAACCGGTGGCGCGCGCCATGCGCCACCTTGGCGTTGGGACGATCCGCGGTTCAGCCGGAAACAAGAAGAAGGCGAACAAGGACAAGGGCGGTGCACGCGCTGTGGTTGAGGCGGTTAAATTGCTGAAATCAGGCGGGGCGGTCTGCATTACGCCTGACGGCCCTCGCGGGCCGAACGAACAGGTGAGCCTGGGCGCGATCCTGATTGCACAGAGATCGGGCGCGCCTATCCTGCCTTATGCGCTGGCGAGCAAGCCTGCGAAACGCCTCGGCAGCTGGGACCAGTTCATAATCCCCCTCCCTTTCACCAAGGGCGCCATCGTGTTCGGCGAAATTCTGGAGACCCCGCGCGATGCGAAGCCTGAACACTTGCGCGATGCGTTGCAGGGCCGACTTGATGCCGCAACGCGCAGGGCACAAATACTGGCCGGTTATGACGTGACGCCGCCCAGCGCCGGGACATCCCATACATGACGCCGGCCTTTCGCCTTTACCGGGGGTTTGCCCGGATCGTATCGCCTTTCCTGCCTGGATTGCTGCGGCGGCGGGCGCGGGCGGGCAAGGAAGATTTCGGTCGGATGAATGAGCGGCTGGCGCGGGGTATGCCCAACCGGCGGCCCGGCCGACTGGTCTGGTTGCATGGCGCGAGTGTGGGGGAAAGCCGCCTGCTTCTCGAGCTGGGCCACAGGCTGGTCGCGGCGCGGCCTGACCTGATGCTGCTGTTCACCAGCCAGACGCTGACCTCTGCGCGCCTGCTGGGCCCTGCCCTGCCGGACACTGCGATCCACCTGATGGCGCCGCTGGACACTCCGGCGATTGCCCGGCGCTTCATCCGGCACTGGCAACCGGACCTGTGCGTGTTCGGCGAGGGCGAGATCTGGCCGAACCTGATTTTCGAAGCCGGGCGCAGCGGCGCGAAACGGGCGCTGGTGAACGCGCGCATGACGCAAGGCTCCGCCGATGGCTGGCGCCGGGTGCGCAAACTGTTCCGCAAACTGGTTGGCGCCTATGACGTGGTGCTGGCGGCCGACACGGACACGGCCCAGCGGCTGGGCAGCCTGCTTGGGCATAATGTCCGCTCCGCCGGAAACCTCAAATCAGCCTTGCCGGGACCGGAGGCAAGCGACTTTGAAATTACGCGGATACGCGATGGATTTATCGGCACGCGGCGCTGCCTCGTCGCCGCCTCGACGCATGCGGGCGAGGAGGCATTGTTCCTCGATGCCGTATCGGACATGCCGGATACGGCCCTCATCATTGCGCCCCGGCATCCGGAGCGCGGCGACGAGGTAGAAGCCCTGATCAAGGCGCGCGGCCTGCTGCATGCGCGCCGGTCGAAGGGACAGGTCGCAAATACACGCACGCGCGTCCTGCTGGCCGATACGATGGGCGAGATGGGCCTGTGGCTGCGCCTGGCCGATGCGGTCTATCTGGGCGGCGGGCATGCCGAGGGTGTCGGCGGGCACAATCCGCTGGAGCCCGTGCGGTTTTCCAAGCCGGTCGTGACCGGCCCGCTTGTGTTCAATTTCGCCAGCATGATGGCCGATCTCGAAGCGCGCGGCCTCATCAGGACCGCAACAGATGCAGCAGGCGTGGCCGATGCCCTGCAGAATGCGGCGCCGCCGTCGGTGGCGGCTGTGGAGGCGCTGGCGGAACATGCGGATGCACCGATGGTCGAGACGCTGGCGGCTCTGTTGCCGCTGATCCCTGAACCGGGACTGCTGCAATGAAGGCGCCGCATTTCTGGTCAGCAGGGCTGGACCCGCGCTCACGCGAGGCGGCGCCTCTGACGCGCCTGCTGCTCTCGCCGCTGGCCTTTGCCTATCGGCTGGGCGTGCAGAACAAGCTCGACAACGCCGTGCCTGTCCGGGTGGGTATCCCGGTCGTCTGCGTCGGAAACCTGACCGTTGGCGGGGTCGGCAAGACACCGGTCGTGGCGGCGATTCGGGGTGTTTTGACGGCGCAGGGCGTCCGCGCGGCGACCCTGTCGCGGGGGTACGGCGGCGGTGCCAAGGGGGTGATAAGGGTGCAGCCGGGCACACATACGGCCGCCGATGTCGGCGACGAGCCGCTGATGCTGGCCGCAAGCGGCGAGAGCTGGATCGGGCGCGACCGAGTGGCCGCCGCGCGCCAAATGCAGGCCGATGGCGTGCAGGTGATCGTGATGGATGACGGCCACCAGAACCCGTCGCTCTACAAGGACCTCTCCCTCGTCGTGATCGATGCCGCCGCGCCGTTCGGCAATGGGCACCTGCTGCCCAAGGGCCCACTGCGCGAACCGGTCAGCGATGGCCTGGCACGCGCGGGCGGCGTGGTGCTGATGGGTGCGGGCGATGTGCCGGGCGCGGCGCTGCAGGCCGGTGTGCCGGTGCTGCGCGCTTCGGTAGCGCCGACCGGCGCCGTGCCGGGGGGGCCGCTGGTGGCGTTTGCGGGCATCGGACGGCCGATCAAGTTCTTCGATGCGCTGACGGCGGCAGGGGCTGACCTGCGCGAAGCGGTCGGCTATGGTGACCATCATGTCTATTCAGGCAGCGAACTGAAATTCCTGCACCGACTGGCCGAAAGCCATGGCGCGCGCCTGATCACGACGACGAAGGACCATGTGCGCCTGCCGCAGGCCGAACAGCAGCGCGTGCTTGCCTTTCCGGTCGCGGCCCGCTTTGAAGATGCTGGCGCGCTCGACGCGCTGCTTGCCCCGATTATCACATCTGCGAACACATGACCGACACGCCTCCCGCCTATGTCCGCCCGAAGGATATCGATAACCGAGCCTCGCTGTGGCAGCGGATACAGTGGCGGCTGGAGACGATTGCGTGGGACGTTATCTATTGGTGGCCGATGAAACTGCTGGGGCCGGACAAGGCGTCCGACTTTGGCGGCTGGGTGATGACCAAGATCGGCCCGCGCCTGTCACAGCACAAGACAACGGTGCACAACCTGAAGCTGGCCTTCCCGGACTGGGGCGAAGACAAGATCAACCGCACGGCGCTGGCGGCCTGGGAGAGCGCCGGGCGCACGGCGGGCGAGCTGCCCCACCTGCCCGCCATCGACCCCTATACAAGCGGGCGCGTGGACGTGGTCGGCGTTGAGCGGCTCGACGCGATCAATGCCAGCCGCAAGGGCGCCGTGTTCATTTCAGGCCATTTTGCCAATTGGGAAATCATGCCGGCGGCGATCTGCAAGCGCATCCCGCATGCGGTGATGACCTACCGGGCCCTGAACAATCCGCACATCGACCGGCGCATCAACAAGCTGCGCCACGATTATGGCACGGGCACCGCCGCGCCGAAGGGCATTGGCACGCGCGAGCTGATGCGGGCGCTGGCACGCGGCGCGCCGATCGCCCTGATGAACGACCAGAAATTCCGCGAGGGCGTCGCCGCGCCCTTTTTCGGCCATGACGCGATGACGGCGCAGGGGCCGACGCGGCTGGCGCTGAAATACGGCGTGCCGATCGTGCCGGTCTCGACCGTGCGCACCGGCCCGGCCCGTTTCCGGGTGGAAATCCACGAACCCTTCATTCCCGAAGATACCGGCGACACGGAGGCCGACATCCTCCGGACCGTGAAGCGGATCAATGATTTCCTCGAAGCCTGCGTGCGCGCCCAGCCCGGCCAGTGGTTCTGGCAACACCGCCGCTGGCCAAAAGACGCCCGGCGCGAAGCGGGCGTGATTTAGGGCGAAGGTGCCGCATCCTCCCGATAGCGGACGGTGGCGCAAGCAAATTCCAATGTCAGCAAATCGCCGAAGATGGTCATACGACACCCGAAATCGGACGGCTGCTATCGGAGCGAAGCTGAACAGTCGCTGACAAGACTCGCTGGAGGTAGAGCAACCCAGCCTTACACGGGCCGCATCTGTCAGCGCAGGCGGCCTGACTCGAATCAATAGAGAATAAATCAAACACCTTGACGGTGTACCTCTAAAGGTACATATGTAGTGAGAAGGACAAAGCTGGTTGGCAGACACAGATAAGAATATCGAGGTTGTGTTCTTTCAAACCGCATCAGGCAATGAGCCTGTGCGCGACTGGCTGAAGGACGACGTCGGTGAAGATGAGCGTAAGATCATCGGAGCCGATATCAAGACAGTTGAATATGGTTGGCCGATAGGCATGCCAATCAGCCGGCCCATGGGAGGCGGCCTGCACGAGGTTCGCTCAAGCCTTCCCGGAAACCGCATCGCGCGGGTTCTGTTCTGCGTGGAGGATGGACGCATGATCCTTCTTCACGGCTTTATCAAGAAGACAAAGGCGACGCCGAAGGCAGACTTGGACCTCGCAAAGGATCGAAAGAAGGAGATCGGACAATGAGCAAGACAAAATCCAAAGCCGGGATCGGCTCCAGTTTCGACGACTTCCTCAAAGAAAAAGAAATCTATGAGGACGTGCAGGAAGTGGCGCTCCTTCGCGTGTTTGCCTGGCAGATCAAAGAAGCCATGAAAGCCAGCGCCATCACCAAGGTAGAAATGGCCAGGCGCATGAACACAAGCCGAAGCCAGCTAGATCGGTTTCTCGATCCGAAAGACGATCACGTGGAGCTCGCGACGCTTGCAAAGGCGGCTGAAGCTGTTGGCAAGAAGCTCAGCTTACAGCTCGTTGCCTGATCGCAGTTATATGGCATTGCTGCCGAGGTCGATGAACTTAGCGCCTCGATGCGCCCCTGGGAATGTAGACTCCCTACGACTTCATCGTGCGGCCATGGCGGACTCGGCGGCTGTGGTCATCGCGGAGACCAATCGCCCTGAAAACGCGAATCTTGATTACGCGAGGAAGTTCGTGGAATCCAAAATTTCTCCTAACCTGCCGCTCAAACGGCGCTAGACGACCGGCAATTTAGGGCCGAGGCTGTGTAAAAACGCCGAAGCAGTTCATGCTCTTCGATATTGTTTCGGGAGGCATTGATGAAGCGGTTTGTGGAAGGTGTTGCGCGTGATCAGGGCGGTTTGTTCCCGGCGCATCTTGAAGATTTTGTCGCTGAGGACAATCCGGTTCGGGTTGTCGATGCCTATATAGAGGCGCTGGATCTTCGCGAGCTCGGCTTTGTCGCGGTTGACCCAAGCGCGACTGGGCGACCTGGCTACCACCCGTCTGTTCTCCTGAAGCTCTACATTTACGGCTATCTCAATCGGATTGCATCAAGCCGTCGACTGGAGCGCGAGGCGGGCCGCAATGTCGAGCTGATGTGGTTGACGGGGCGTCTTGGGCCTGACCACAAGACGATCGCCAACTTCCGCAAGGACTACGGGCCAGCGATCCAGAAGGTGAGCGCGCAGTTTGTGGAACTGTGCCGCCAGCTGGGCCTGTTCTCGCGGGCGATCATCGCCGTGGATCGCAGCAAGTTCAAGGCCGTCAACAGCCGCGATAACAACTTCACCGCAAACAAGGTCGCCCGGCGCATCGAGCAGGCTGAAACCCACATCGCCCGCTATCTGACGGCGCTGGAACGCGCCGATCGGCAGGGCGGCGATGTGGCTGAAGAACGGACGCCGCGCATCAGGGAAAAGATCGAGAGCCTGCGCCGCCGGATCGAGGATCTCAAGGCGATGGAGCAGCAGCTGGAGGCTACACCCGGCACGCAGGTGTCACTCACCGATCCTGATGCCCGCGCCATGTCCACGGCCGGAAAAGGCACTGACGTGGTTGGCTACAATGTCCAGATCGCCGTCGACACGGAGCATCACCTGATCCTCGCGCATGAGGTCACCACGACCGGTAGCGACAGGGCTCAGCTTGCATCGATGGGCGAGGCAGCACGCGACGCGAGTGGGCATACCTCACTCACGGTACTGGCGGACCGGGGCTATTACAGCCGCGATCAGGTGTTGGCCTGCGAGGGCAGCGGCATTGTGCCAATCTTGCCCAAGAGCGATACGTCCGGCGGTGCAACGCGCGGCGTCTTTACGATCCAGGACTTCATCTACGACTCTGAACATGATCGCTACACAAGCCCGGCCGGGCAATACCTGACCCAGGCAGCTGTACGCTCGACCCGCGGGCCTGATCCCGAACTGGTGCGTTGTCGCAATCTCGATGCCTGCGGCGCTTGTCCGCAGAAGCTGAGGTGCACACCCTACAGGTTCAAACAGATCAAGCGGTGGAAGCATGACGGCGTGCTCGACGCCATGCAGGTGAGGCTTGAACGCATGCCCGACGCCATGAAAATCCGCAGGCGGACCGTCGAACATCCGTTCGGAACCATAAAAAGCTGGATGGGTGCGACACACTTCCTCACAAAGACCCTGACCAACGTGAAGACCGAGACGAGCCTTCAGGTGCTCGCCTATAACCTCAAGAGAATGATCGCCATCTTCGGGGTCGGTCCGCTGATAAGGGCAATCGCCTGATCACATCACACGCCCGCAACAGATCACGACGCATGGAAAATCAGAGCGTTTTTACACAGCCTCGGCCAACAGAGGTCGTTTGATAATTAATTCCTAACGACCGCTTTTGCACCCACAGCCGATGTCCGTGTGGCGCCCCTTCTCGTCCGATGACTTTGCCAGTCTGACCAAGAAATGCCTCAGAGCCTGCTCCAAAAAGAGGTGTGTGATTTCAGCGACTTATGATTCTGTTGGTTTGCGGACTAGAGCACCGTGCGATTAATCTGACACATATCCGGCTTCCTTGAAATAGTTCCAGCATTCCTTTGGGTCGTAGAGATTGCAGATGTTTGCGATGGCGGTTTCGAGATCGTCGAAGTTTCGGGCGGCAGCGGCGCGCAA
>NZ_JBDNGN010000102.1:0-3192 GCF_041689225.1 Hyphomonas sp.
ACTCCGCCGCGTGCGCACAGGCTTATGGTCGAACATGGTCGGATCGTGTCCACTTAAATCAGGCGGATACTATCCGCCCCGATCCAACCAAAATCAGCATCAGGGTGCGCAGCACAAGGGCGGGGAGACCGGACGGTTACTCTTGATCCGACGGACTTCTCGAAATAGAGTGTCCTGAGGGTCGGAAGATCCGAAAGCGCAATATGCGCTCGCCTGGCAAGATTGAGGCAGTTAACCTTGAGGATCTTCGCCATGTTTGGCCAGATGTTTCGTCCTTACACGCATATTTTTTGATGCATGGGGTGTGACACCCACTTCTAGCTGAAGTATCTGACAACCTACAGATTAGTACTCGAGACTATGGCGTATCCGAAGACGTAGGACAGACACCAACCCGGTTAGTGGATTATCGCTTCCAATGCGTCAGACTGTTCTTTGTGCTTTTGCGGATTCTCAGCAATGAGCTTTGCTAAGTTTTGCATCTTCCAGCGGACTGCAGGCAAGTTGGCGGCTTCCGGCAGATCAATAAGTGTGAAATCCGGTGCTCCTGCCTGAAGTGACCGGAGATATAGGGCGCTGGGTCCAGTCAGGCGGCTTCGAATGTCTTCGAAGAACCGTGTGCGTACGTCCTCCAACTCTTTGACGGTCACTGGCTCGACGGTCATACCGGAGAATTCCCTATCGAACACGCCCTCAAGCGCCTGCGGATTTGGGTTGAGCAATTCATGAGGCGGGCGCCCTGAGCAGGCGACATAGACAAGGAAGACCCGAAAGAGATCGTCAGTTATGCCTTCATTCTCGTAGAGCAGCTTCACATCATAAAGATCTCGCGGATGTTGGCGATCAAGGGCTGCGTGAAACTTGCCGCCATAGAGGTCTTCGAAAGCGACTACCTGCATTTCCGCAAATCCGAACTGCTCTTCAACGGAAGGAGAAACACGTTTGGCCGCCGGCACCAGAACGGTGCCTCGGGCAACTGGAGAGGTCTCGACTTTGACCACAGAATTGCCGGCCTCGGCCTGAACACGCGTGTCACCGTTCCCACTGCCTGCGATCCGTCTCCCCCTCACATTGGGAAGCTTGTTTATCGCATTCAGGATTCGGTCCATGGCGGCATCGATATCAGCGAGGGACTCGGCTCTGTCTTTGACCGGGACATAGGTAAGATCGATATCCACCGACAGGCGGGGAAGATCCCGGTAGAACAGGTTGATCGCGGTCCCGCCCTTCAAGGCGAAGTCTCTCTCGTCTGCGACAATTGGCAGGAGTCTGACGAGCAACTGGACTTGGTCTGCATATCGTTCACGCGCCATCATCACGCTCCTGTCTCGGCAAATACTCCGCCGGTACGGAGATCCTGTAGTCCGGGTGGAACTTGCCACCCTCGACCAGTGCCCGGGGGCCAGAGCCCAGATCGATCCTGTCCATTTCCAAATATTTGCGCCAAGCGTGATTGTGCCTGTCCGCGAACACAAAGAAGAGTCGTTTGACCTTTATGCTTTCACAGGCCTCAAGCATGGCCTGCATCTTTGCCGGACGCGCTCCGCTCAGGCTTTCAAACGCCATATCGGCTATATGAAAACTCTCATGATCGGGCAGCTCATCCAAAAGCTCCAATACGGCGCGTTCGAGCGAAGAGACAGTCAGCGACCACCTCCCGTGACCGACAGCGAGATCCTCGTCTGCGGTCTCGCTTGATATGGCCACATTGTCCACGCCGATCATCTTGCCGCCGAACAGGCTGCGGGTCCGGATCATATAGCGATCTGCGTCCGGCAGGCGTTTCAGCCATGCTGGAGGTTTGCCATAGAGATAGACCAGCTCACCCCCTCCAAATGACAAATAATGGACAAGGCCATGCATCGCGAGTGCCGTCTTGCCACCGACGTGAACGTCATAGCCCATCAGCCGCTGCATCGACAGGACCGCGATCTTCCACCCCTGTCTTGCATTATTGGTTTCAGACGATCCAAACGGGCGCCTGTAGAGGCCGCGCGTTACTTTTTCGAGCCAGCCACGCCGCTCGTAGTTCAGGATCGACTTGCGATCTATTTCCCGGCCCACAAGCCATGCTGCATCAACAAGGAAGCCTGGAGGCACCTCGTCGAGAAGGGGTTTTAATTTTTCGCGTCTTTGTTGGTTCATGGCCATTAAAATACGAATAATTTGAATTATTCGCAATCCTGAATATTATAATGGGGCTGTTACATAGGCTAAAAGCCAATAAATAGCGAATAATTCAATATTTATTGTCGAAACACTGCCTGTCAGATGTGAGGAGAAATACCAGTCGGTAAAGGCTGCTGGATTTGCACTCGGGTCATACTGTCCGGATAAGTCCCGGGAATATGTTCATTCATTTCCGCCTGAATTACCCGATCAGGCCGAATCCTGCAGAAGCGTTTTTTGCACATCAGGATGCATAGGCGCGCCTATGCATCCTGATGTCGGAAGTCAAGTTAGGTGCCTCGGCATCGGCTAAGGGCCAAGAGAATCACAGAGCAACCTGTTTCCCAATCCGCAGACGGGTAATCGGACCCCTGATACTTCGCAGTTGGAAGTACAGTATTTGACATTGACGCCCACTCAATCAGCAAGTATCTCCGCGCCTTCCTACCCCGTGCCCAGATGGCGGAATTGGTAGACGCGCTACGTTCAGGTCGTAGTTCTCGCAAGGGAGTGGAGGTTCGAGTCCTCTTCTGGGCACCAGCATCTTGTTTTTATTGAATAAAATCATTTTCCGGTACCATCGGCGGTTGCTCCGTCGCGGTGGCGTTTGGTAAGGTCCGGCACCCTCCAATACGACCTGATCGACGTACTCATGCCGCTCACCGATTCCGAAATTCAAGGCTTCGAGCCTCGAGAACAGTCCTACAAGCGCTCGGACGGCCATGCGCTCTACATCTTCATCAGGCCGAACGGATCAAAGCTCTGGCGCATGTCCTACCGTTTCGAGGGCAAGCAGAAGACGCTCTCGTTCGGATCCTACCCGATCGTCACCATCGAAGAAGCCCGCGACCTCCGCACCAAGGCCAAGCGCCTCCTCAGGCAGGGTAATCATCCCATTTTTAAGCGGCCGTTTTCCTGGCCCTCATGCGGCAAGTTTCAGTTTCATAGCGGGGGTAATTCCGCCGATGCCCATATTTGGGCGTTCATTGTTGTAAGTCCATAGCCAGCGTGTGGCGTGTTCCT
>NZ_JBDNGN010000103.1:0-79930 GCF_041689225.1 Hyphomonas sp.
CATGCGCACGGCCCAGAAACACACAATCGAAGACGTCATCCATGAAACCGGAAAAATCGTGAAGACCATCAGCTCATCCGAATGCCAAAACTATATCACAGGAGCGGGTTATGCTTCCGCCGAAAACTGAAACGCTCTAGAACCGGGAGAGGCCGGCGAGGTCAACGCCGCCAAGTTCCATCTGGTGCACGAGGTCGGCGAAGGCGCGGCCCTTGGTGTCCTGGGGCAGGGTCTTGAGCGCCGAAACAGCCGTTGCGCCGAGATCGCAGACATTGAGCGAACTGACGAGATCGCGTGAATCGGTGCCGGTCTGGGCGGCCATAAGAAGGGGCATGACCTGCGGATCAGACACCATGGACATGACGACGCCCTGCATCGCGGCCTTGTCGGTGTTGGTGAGGGCGCCACGGGCGACCGGATGGATCCCGGAATCCTCGATCGCGACGAGGAGGTGCGTCACGAGTTCGAATCCGTAATCGCGCAGCGGCTCTTCCAGCATTTTGAGTTCGTGGTTGAGCGCGGACTTGTCGCCAAGGATGGACGGATCGAGGCCGGCGTACCTGCTGCCCTGGCACCAGGCATTGCCGGCATGGGACGCAGACTTCAGGCGGTTGCGGGTCATGGCGAGAATCGTGTCGAGGTGGCGCGTATCCGCCCGGGCAAGATCTGCCGCGTGCTCCTTGAGCAGGTCGGCAGCGTGATCGAAGACGATTCCGGCCTGCTCAGCCTGCGGACGCCTGTTGGCCTTGGCGAGGCGTTTCCCGAGATTGGCTGACGCGCCGGGATCGACGCGGGCGAGCGTTTCGAAATAGGTCTTGGCCACCTTGGATGTGAGGCCCGCTGGGCTGCGAGCAGGACGTGCGTCTGCAGCCGCGACAATTATCTCCGCTTTCTGTCCTGCCGCGTCGGTCTTGGGCGTGCCGGGGAAGTTCAGGGCAAGGAAAAACGCCCCGCTCACCACTGCAATGGTCGTGACAGCGAATACGGCATTGCTGCGGCGTACCGGAGGCTTGCCTCCGCGGGCGTCAAACGTCATGAGGCAACCCTCCCGAGTGTAGGGAACCCTAGCTGGAAAACCCTGACAAGGCTTTAAGCATCCTGTGGATCAAAGCTGGACGACACCATCCGCTGGCGGACTGGCGTATATGCCCTTCACAAGGTCGGCGCGCCGGTCGATCACGAGACGCTGGTTGACATAGCCCTTGTCGGTGATCTCGCCAGCGTCAATCGAAGGTGCCTCTGTCAGCACCAGGAGGCGCTTGATCCGGCGCGATGACCCTGGTTCACCGGCATTGAAGGCCTTTGCCTTTTTTGCCACTTCGTTCGTGAAGGCCTGAAGGGCCTTGTCCGGATCATTGTCCGCCGCCTTCACGTACTGCTCCATGATCGCCTGCGACGGCCAGACCATCGCGGACGCGAAATCCTTGTCCTGGCCGGCGATGACCGCGTCGAAAATAAGCGGAGAGCAGGCGGCCACAAAGTCCGGACGCAAGGTGCCGACGCTGACCCATGTGCCGGACGAGAGTTTGAAATCTTCGCCAACCCGGCCATCGAAGACGAGACCCTTTTCCGGGCGTTCCGCATCGACAAAGGTCACGGCATCGCCGAGGCAGTAAAAGCCTTCTTCGTCGAAGACTTCTGCATTCGTCTTCGGGCTGTCGAGATAGCCTTGCATGACGGAAGGCCCTTTGACGCGCACTTCCAGTTTGACCCCGTTCGGGACCAGCTTCAGGGTCATGCCCGGAAGGGGTAGGCCAATCAGGCCGACGCGTTCGGCTTCCCAATGGACGACGGTGACACCTTGCGTTTCGGTGGCACCGTACATGGTGATGATCGGGATGCGGCGCCCGGTCGCCTTGATGGCAAGGGCCTGCAGGCGATCGTAAAGGTCGTCGGACAGCGTTGCGCCGCCATAGCCGATCGAGCGCATATTGCGGTAGAAGGCGTGCAGCAGCGTGTCGTCTGCTTCCATGGCATCTGCCAGCATCGCGAGTGCGATGGGCGCGGTGCCAAAGGAGGATGGCGAGCAGTCCCGGATGTTCTCGATCGTCTGTGGAAAGAGGGCGGGGGTGGGCTTGCCGCCGTCGATCCAGAACGTGGCGCCGTTCCAGATCGCGCCGTTGAAGTTTACATTGGAACCGGAGATATGGTTCCAGGGCAGCCAGTCGAGCACGTTGTGGACCTGGTCAGGATCATGCTCGGGATCGCGGGCATCGTCGCGCAAGCCTTCCTGGCCGCCAATCATGGAGCACATTGCACCCTGCGTGGTCGGAACGGGTTTCGGCAGGCCGGTCGAGCCGGAAGTGAAGAGATACTTGCCGATGGAGGAGTCGCTCAGCCTGGCCATCGCGTCTGCAACAGCCGATGTCGGGGCGGTTGTGGCGAGCTCATCATAGTGGCGCACGGTATTCTCGCCGCCGGGGTCCGCCGAGAATATCCGGCAGTCATCGGCGCCGAGCGCAGCAATTGCCTTGCGGAATGGCTTGTATTGCTCAGCGAAAATGATGGCAGGCTTCACCGCGCCGAAGCAATGCTTCAGCTTTTCATAGTCGGTCGACATTAGGGAATAGGGCACCGAGATTGGCGCAGCCGGTGCACCGACCTTCTGGGCGGCGAGGATGACCATGGCAGAGCGGGTGGTATTGCCGGACAGGATCATGACCGGCGCGTCCGGCCCGGCGCCAAGCTCAAGGAAGGCCTGCGCGAGGCTGTCCGTGATTGCCTTGGCCTCGCCGTATGTCAGCGTATTCCATTCATCGGTCTGGGTGTCGCGCTCCCTGAGAAAGGGCCGGTCGGGATGTTGGGCGGCGCGCTCGTCCAGGCAATGCGGGATGGTTGTCGGGCGGGCGCCCGGAGCCTGGCGCGGGGTCAGGTAGATCGCGCCGTCATCCGAGCGGGTCATGTGAATGTCCGGCGCCTTCATCGGCAACAGGCGAAATTGCGGCAGGCTTTGCCCTTCGGCCATGGCTGCTTACTCCCTTGGGTTCTGATTATCCGGTTTTCTCCAGTGTATTCGAAATGCCGTTCTTTGCCATACATGAACGTGAAATCAGGCGCCCGAACGACGCCTTGACGTTGAGGCAGGCGGGCCGGGTTGCCTTATCGCCGCAACGGAAATACCTATCAATCCTGATAGGGAGCATAGCGCGAAGCAGCTGTCTCAGGCTTCGGCTTTCACCGCATCGACAACAAGCTGGAGGGCCTGTTTCATCAGGTCGGCTTCAAGCGCTTCGGCCATGACGCGGATCAGGGGCTCGGTTCCGGATTTTCGCGCGACCATACGGCCGCGTGCGCCCATCAGGATTTCTGCTTCGGCCAGCGCGGCTTTCACGCGGGCGCTGTCCATTGGATTGGGGCCGGAATAACGGATGTTGACGAGTTCCTGGGGCGCCGGTTCGAACACACGGGCAAGCGCCGACATCTTCTGGCCGCTCGCTGCGAGCACGGAGAGCACGTGCAGGCCGGCGAGCAGGCCGTCGCCGGTGGTAGAAACATCGGACAGAATGATGTGGCCTGACGGCTCGCCTCCGAAATTGAAACCATGAGCACGCATATGTTCGCCAACATAGCGGTCGCCGACGCGCGTGCGCGCCAGCGTCAGGCCGACTGATTGGAGATACTGGTCGAGGCCCATGTTCGACATGACCGTGGACACGATACCGCCACCCTTGAGGCGACCGGTTGCATGCAGCTCCCTGGCGATCAGCGCCATGACCTGATCGCCGTCGATTTCGGCGCCCGTTTCATCCACCACGATGACCCGGTCAGCATCGCCGTCGAGAGCAAGGCCAATATCTGCGCCGCAATTCAGCACGGCGGCTTTCAGCGCGCCGGTATCGGTCGATCCGTACCCGGCATTGATGTTCATCCCGTCGGGACCTGCGCCGATCACTGTCAGGTCAGCGCCACAATGCAGAAGGGCTTCCGGGGCGGTTTCAAAGCCGGCCCCATGGGCGCAATCGAGCACGACCTTCATGCCCTTGATCTTGCTGCCCGAACTGACCGTCGCGAGGCAGCTGCGGACATAGTCGTCACCGACGCCGACCATGCGCTGCGGCGTGGCAATCGTCTCAGGCGGCGCAAAACTGTCATCGAATGCGGCAGCCATGGCCGCTTCGAGCGCTTCTTCGGTCGGGTCGTCGAATTTCAAGCCCTCGGGGCTGAACAGTTTGATGCCATTGTCTTCGTACTTGTTGTGCGAGGCTGAGACCATCAGACCGAAACAGGCGCTTGTCGTGCGTGTGGTCATGGCGACGGCAGGGGTGGGCACGATACCGGCCAGCAGGGGGGTAAGGCCCATGCTGGCGAGGCCAGCAACGAGGGCGGCCTCGATCATCTCGCCGGAATTGCGCGTGTCGCGCCCGATCACGACAGCGCCTTTACCGTCCGGCGCGAAGGTGCGTGCGGCAGCGATGGCGAGCCGGAGCGCAGTTTCCGCCGTCATCGGCTGCTGGTTCACGCGGCCGCGAATGCCGTCGGTTCCGAAATATTGCCGTGCCATGCGCTGCATCTCCCTGCTCGTTCCTTGGCAGATTTGCGTCTGTTAATCGAGAGGGGCACTCAACAGGGTGTCACGTCGCCATAGACGATGAAGTGCGGATTGTCGTAGCCGCGTCCGCGCTTGCCATAGAGGAGTGGTGTGCCTTCCTCGGTGAGGACGCGTCCGCCAGCGGCTTCGACAACGGCCTGGCCGGCAGCGGTGTCCCACTCCATCGTGCGGCCCATGCGCGGGTAAAGGTCAGCTTCACCCGCTGCGATGAGGCAGAACTTGAGCGATGATCCGGCACCCAGCGTCTCGTTGACCTTGTGCTTTTCCAGCCAGAGATCGGTTTCCGGTGTGCGATGGGACTTTGACGCAATCGCCGTGACGCCGGCCTCCGGGCAGGCACGAATCCTGAGCGGCTGGCGCTCTGTCGGCACATCTGCGCCGGGCGCGGCCTCGGCCTGCCAGCCGGAATTGTGGCTTTCGGCCACGAACAGGCGGTTTTTGGCGGGCGCATACACGACGCCCATTACCGGGCGGCCGTGTTCGATGATGGCGATGTTGACCGTGAATTCGCCATTCCGGCTGACGAATTCGCGGGTGCCGTCGAGTGGGTCGACGAGGGCGAAGCGGTGGCCATGTTCGGGAACGCGTCCTTCGCTGGCTTCTTCTTCCGCGATGACCATGAGGGTCGGATCGGCCGCGGCCAGCGCCGCGAGGATCAGAGTCTCGGCCTTCTGGTCTGCCGCCGTGACAGGCGAGGCATCGCCCTTCTGCTCGACGGCAAAGTCGCTCTCATAGATCTCCATGATCAGCTTGCCGGCATCGAGGGCGATCCGGGCAAGTGTGTCCGCACTTATGGTCATATCGTGTTCCGCCTGGTCCAGCGCCTAGCCGCGCTTCATCACGTCCATCATTTCGACTTCGAAGATCAGCGGGGCATTTGGCGGGATCGAGCCGCCGGGGGTGCCCATTTCGCCATAGCCGAGGTCTGACGGGATATAAAGCATCCAGCGATCGCCGGGGCGCATCATTTCAAGCGCTTCAACCCAGCCTTCGATCAACTGGTTCGACGGGAAGGTTTCCGGCGAACCGCGCTCAAAGGAACTGTCGAACAGCTCGCCGGTCTCGGCGAGGCGGCCTTCATAATGGACGGCGACCATCTCGCCATTCTCGGGCGATGGGCCGGACGGGTCACCGCTGGTGAGGATGACATATTCGAGGCCGGATCCTGTTTTCTTGACTTCCGGCAGCGCGGAATTCCAGGGCATGTATTTTTTCCAGGCGGCGGTGTCGGACACTTTCGGCACCATCACTTCAAGCAACTGGACGCGGAAGACGAGGTCGTCACCCGCCTTGATGACCTTGCCACGCGCCGAATTGCCATAGCCGAGCGCATTCGGGATGAAGAAGAGATAGTCGTCGCCTTCGCTCATCAGCTGGAGGCCTTGCGTCCAGCCCGGGATCACCTGGTTCAGGCGGAATTGCGCAGGCGTGCCGCGCTCGAATGAACTGTCGAACTTCTCGCCGGTGGCGATACGGCCATCATAATTGACGCTGACCATGTCGGTCGGCACGGGCGACTTGCCGTTTTTCGGGCCTTTCGTGAGGACTATATATTGCAGGCCGCCTTCGGCAGACTTCACGTCTTTGCCGGCGGGATCCCAGGGCAGGTATTGTTCAAATGGGGCATTCACGTCGGTAAGGTCCTTGGTCTGGCTGCAGGCAGCAATCATGAAGAATGCAGCGCAGGCTGCAACGAGTGTGCGGATCATCTTGGGTCAGGCTCCGTCTGGTTCAGGTCTGGCGTGGGTTTAGGGCGCTTTTCCGGGCAAGTCACCTTACCGCTACAGAGGCCGTGGCGGGTAGCCCTCGGCGGTCAGGGCGTCGATGACGTCCTGCGTGTGCTGGGCATCACGGGTTTCGATCAGGATGTCGAATTCGGCGCCTTTGGCCGGCACGTCGAGTGCGAGCCGGTTGTGCGCGACTTCCATGATATTGGCGCCATTGTCGCCGATGATCTTGGAGACAAGGGCGAGAAGGCCTGGCCGGTCGTCGCCGATGATGCGGATCGAGGCGAGGCGCTTTTCCCGCACCAGCGCACGGGTGAGGACCGAGGCGAGTAGGCGCGTATCGATATTGCCGCCGCAAAGGACGAGGCCGACCTTCTGGCCTCGGAATTTGTCCGGATGGGCCAGCAGGGCGGCAAGGCCCGCGGCGCCGGCGCCTTCAGCGATGGTTTTCTCGACATTCCCGAACAGGGTGATCGCCTGTTCCAGGTGCTCTTCTTCGACGAGTAGGATTTCATCGACGAGCTCGCGGGCGACTTTCAGGGGGAGGCGGCCGACCTCGCGAACGGCGATGCCTTCGGCGATTGTGGCGCCACCGGCGTTGACCTCCCGGCCTTCGAGTTCGGCGAGCATGGCCGGGTACATCGAGGTTTCGACGCCGACGATGCGGATGTTCGGGTTGGTGCCCTTGGCCGCGATGGCCATTCCGGCGATCAGGCCACCGCCGCCGATTGGCACGACAAGGGTTTCGAGATCCGGCTTTTCTGCAAGCATTTCAAGGGCAATCGTGCCCTGCCCGGCCATGACATGGGGATCGTCAAACGGGTGGATGAAGGTCAGGCCTTCGCGCTGGCAGATGTTGTAGGCCTCGGTCTTGGCTTCGTCGAAACTGAGACCATGGAGCACGATCTTGGCACCATGGCTGCGGGTCTGCTCGACTTTGCTGAACGGCGTGGTGCGGGGCATGACGATGGTGGCGGGGATGCCGAGACGGCGGGCATGGTAGGCGACACCCTGGGAATGATTCCCGGCCGAGGCAGCGATGACGCCTGCTTCGCGCTGGGCCTCTGTCAGGTGGGACAAGCGGTTGAGCGCGCCGCGTTCCTTGAAAGCCGCCGTGAACTGGTGGTTCTCGAACTTCACCCAGACGTCTGCACCGGTAATGGCCGACAGCGTCCGCGAATGATGCATCGGCGTACGCACGATCTGGCCTTCGAGGACGCGGGCAGCGGCTTCGATATCAGACAGCGTGACGGGCAGGGCGGTGATCATTGTATCAGGCATTCAGGTGGTCCCGGATCAGGTCGGGCGCACCCTATTCGCGCAATCCTGCGAGGGCAAGGCGGGTGTGGCTGGGGCGCAGCAAGGGTGTGGGGAGGGCGTCTGGCGTAAAGGCGGCGGGTTGGGGCAGCGGAACCGTGCGCTGGTTCAGGCGCGCGTGTTGAGCATCAGTTCAAGAGCTGCGGCCAGCTTCTGTTCGTCATAGGGCTTTTGGAGGACATGGCAGTCAGCGAAGCGGTCGGCGAGGCCGCGGCGTCCATAGCCTGACACGAAGAGGACGGGGATGCCCGCAGCGAGGAGATGATCGGCGATCGGGTCGCTTGGTTGTCCGTTGAGATTGAGGTCGAGGAGGCCGAGGTCGATGTCCGGGCCCGAGGCCAGGAAATCCATGGCCTGGTCGACGCTGGTCGCGCTACCGGCATGATCAAAGCCGAGCTCGAGAACAATGTCTTCCAGGTCACAGAGCAGGATGGCTTCATCTTCGACAATGAATATGCGTTTTGAATTCTTTGTCATGTCCTGTTCTCCAGCCAACCCTCCATCGTGCAAACCAAGCCGTCAGCATTGTACTCAAGCGAGATATAGCCATTGATTTCCTGCGCAAGGATACGGGTAAGCATCGTGGTCCCGAAGCCCTTGCGGCTGGGTTTGTGCACTTCCGGCCCGCCTGACTCGCGCCAGGTGAGATCGAAATGCCCTTTTCCTGCCTGATCGTACGTCCAGCCAATGTGAATGGTTCCCTCGTCATTCGACAGGGCACCGTATTTCGATGCGTTCGTGGCGAGTTCATGCAGCGCCATGGACAGGGCCTGCGCCTGTTTGGCCGTGACGGTCACGTGCGGCCCGTCGAGGGTGATCCTGCCGACAGCGTCGCCATCATAGCCAAACGGGTTCATGGCATTGGCGAGGACGGCTTCGACGTGCGATCCTTTCCAGTTCTTCTCCACCAGCAGGTTCTGGACCTCAGACATGGCGTGCATGCGGGCGAGCAGGTCATCGCGGGCACCCTGCATTGTCTTGGAGTCGACCAGCGACATGCGCGCGACAGCCTGCATGGTGGCCAGTGAATTCTTCACGCGGTGATCGAGTTCGCGCATCAGGACCTGGTTTGCCTTTTCACTGCTGTGCTTTTCGGTGATGTCGACGGCGTTCTGGAGGACGAACGCGACGTCGCCACGCGCATCCCGGATCGGTTCGTGTGTACAGGTCCATACAATCTCGCGCGTGCCGCCGCCGTCTACGGGAATGGCAAATGGCTCTGTGGTCAACTTGTTGAGCGTTCCGGCGAGAGCCTTGCGGAAAGCTGCTTCGAAGAGCGCCATGCGTTCCTCGGTTTCCGGAAAGGCCTCGAATACGTAACGGCCCTGGATCTCGGACATCATGCAGCCCGTGGTTTCAAGATAGGCTTCGTTGGCAAACACGATGACGAGGTCCTGATTGAGCATCATCAAAGGCGTCGGGGTTGCGGCAAAGACCTGCAGGAAGTCGATTTCGCCCAAGGGCGCGCGATCCAAGCGGCGGCTCGTGGTGTCGTCCATGGGTCGAACCTCATTCACATATAGTCCGCGTGAGCGGGCCCTACGGTGTATTTGCAGCAGGTGAACGTGCCTCAGGACATTCTAGTCCAACTTTTCGAACGCGGACTAGGTGTATTTTCAGTTGCATGCAGCCTTGGCGCGAACGCCTATCCTATATGGAGCCCTTCGCTGCCGAGGACAGCATCATGCTCGGCGACGAGATGACCAGGCGTGATTTCGACCAGCTGGGGCTGGTATTGCTCGGCGTCCGGGTCATCGATGCGTTTCGATTTCAGGAAGCGCAGGGGCGCACGGCTGTCGAGCGGGCTTGGCAGGTCGCCGGTCAGCTTGATGCGCTCACGGGTGCGCTCGAGCTTCGGGTCGGCAGCCGGCACGGCGGCGATCAGGGCCTTGGTATAGGGGTGGCGGGCGTCTTCGTAGATGGCGGTGCGTCCAGCCAGTTCGACCACACGGCCGAGATAGAGCACCATGACCCGGTGGCTGATCTCGCGCACGACCGAGAGGTCGTGGCTGATGAAGATCATGGCGAGGCCGAATTCCTTCTGGAGTTCGATCAGGAGATCGACGACCTGGGCCTGGACCGAGACGTCGAGGGCTGAAACGGCCTCGTCACAGATCACGAGCTTCGGTTTAAGGATCATCGCGCGCGCAATGCCAACACGCTGGTTCTGCCCGCCGGACAGTTCGTGCGGGTAGCGGTTGATGAGGGCCGGATCGAGACCGACGCGAGGCATGATGGCCTGGACGCGCTGGTCGCGTTCGGCGCGGGAGAGGCGCGGCGCGTGGACCTGCAGCGGCTCTGCAATCGAGGCGCCGATGGTCATGCGGGGGTCGAGGCTGGCGAGCGGGTCCTGGAAGACGATCTGGAGATCGTCGCGCAGGGCGTCCATTTCGGACTTGCCCGCCTTCGTGATGTCCTTGCCGAGCCAGGCGATGGTGCCATTGGTCGGCGGGATGAGGCGCAGCACGCCGCGCGCGAGCGTGGACTTGCCGCAGCCGGACTCGCCGACGACGCCGAGCGTTTCGCCAGGGCGCAGGTCGAAGGAGACACCATTGACCGCTTTGAGCGGCTTCACCTTTCCGAACAGGCCGCCTTTGACGCGGATCGGGAAGTGGATTTTCATGTCGTCCACTTCGAGCACAGGCTTCACGGCGGGATCGGGGGCAGGGCCGAGGGTTGGCCGGCCCCGGCGGTCAGGCTGGTCAATCCGGGGCACGGCTTCGAGCAGCATTTTCGTGTAGGGATGCTGGGGCTTGTAGAAGATGTCGTCGACGCTGCCGCGTTCGACAATCTCGCCATGGCGCATGACGATAACGCGGTCGCACATGCGAGCCACCACGCCCATATCATGTGTGATCAGGGCAATGCCGGTGCCGGTGTCGCGTTTCAGGTCGTTCATCAGGTCGAGAACCTGCGCCTGCACGGTCACGTCCAGCGCCGTGGTTGGTTCATCCGCCAGCAGCAGGCGCGGACCGCACAGCATGGCGATGGCGATCATGACGCGCTGGCGCATACCGCCGGACAATTCATGCGGGAACTGGTCCATGCGGCGAGCCGCTTCCGGAATGCGGACGTTTTCGAGCCATTCAACGCACCTCTTGTTGGCGTCCTCACCCTTGAGGCCCTTATGGAGGGTCAGCACTTCGCGCATCTGCGCGCCGACCGTCATGTGCGGCGTCAGGCTGGTGAGCGGGTCCTGGAAGATCATCGACATTTTCGCGCCGCGGATCTTGCGCAGGGTCCCGATGGGCGCGTCCAGCATGTTGGTGCCGTCAAAGTCGATATGGCCCGTGGCCGTGCCATTTCCGGCGAGCAGGCCGAGGGCCGCAAGCGCTGTCTGGCTCTTTCCGGAGCCGCTTTCGCCGACAATGCCGAGGCATTCGCCTTCAGCGACGTCAAAACTGATGCCGCGCACGGCGTTCACGATGCCGTCGGGCGTTTCGAAATCAACCCTCAGGTCCTTCACGGAAAGAATGCTCATGGCGGCAATCTCTACAGGCACGGGGAAGGTGTGCAATGTTTTCAACGCACAAAAAAACCGCGCCGGTGTAAGGCGCGGTTTGAGTTGGCGGGTCCGGCCCATCGGGAGGCAGGCCGGTCGCCGGGCTGTCAGAACCTGTAGCCGAGGCCGACCCCAACAACGATCGGGTCGATATCGACGTCAGCCTTCACATGGGTGCCGAGCGCCGTGGTGAAGTTGACTTTGACGTCTGTGTTGATCCAGATTTTCTTGATGTCGGCGTTGAAAGCCCAGCCACCGGGCTCGCCATCAAGGTCATAGTCGAAGCCGGCCTGCAGGGCTGGTCCGAAGCTGGAATCGTAGGAGATACCGTCGGCAACCGAGCCTTCGTCCTCGTTGAAGAAGAAGGTCGCGTTCACGCCTGCGCCAACATAGGGCTTGAACTGGCCCATTTCGGTGAAGTGATATTGCACCGTCAAGGTGGGTGGCAGCAGCCAGACGTCGCCAAGGTCTACCGTCGCGTCGGTCAGCGCGCCGGGCACGGTGACGTTGACGGCCTTCACGTCATGCGGCGTGACGGCGAGGATGAGTTCCGCCGCGATATGCTCGTTGAAGAAATAGGTAATGTCGAATTCCGGCACGTATTGGTCGGATATATCGACGTCGCCGGGCAACGTGGCGCCGCCGGCCTTCAGTGTACCGGCTTCGTCCGGCAGCACGCCGAGCACGCGCGCCCGCAGCATCCACGGACTGTCTTCCGCATGGGCTGTGGCGCTGACGCCGGTCCATGCTGCGCTCGCCATGAGAGCGGTGATGAATAGTTTTCTCATTGGTCTGTTCCCCGCAATGTGTGATCCAATGCGGGTGATGTAGACCCCGGATTTTACGGGGGTAATTGCCCGTTTTGACGCGCGGTTGCACGCCGCGCGGCATGTGCGCGCTTCTAGGTAAAAGTCCCGATTGTGCCGGATGCGGGTTGGCCGGACAGTGGCGAATTGCGCCTGAACCATTGGCCGGTGCGGCGTGATGACAGGGCCTTTCCCCTAGCGGCAGGCTTGAACTTGTCGGCGCGAGCGATGAACATGCCCGCCAGACCCATGCCGGAAACGGCCATCACAGGATATCGTTCATGCCCGTTATCAATTTCCTTACGCCCTGCATCTTTGACTCCGGCGCGCTGAAGCAACTGGAGGTCACGGCAAAGAAGCTCGGCATCACGCGGGCCTTTATTGTGACCGATCCTGGCATCAAGGCTGCGGGCATTCTCGACAAGGTGATTGCGGCGCTGGGCAGCACGCCTGCGGGCATCTTCGCCGAGACGGTCGCCAATCCGACGGAAAAGCAGGCGAAGATTGCGACGCAGGCCTATAAGGATAGCGGTGCAGACGGCATCATCGCGCTCGGCGGTGGCTCGTCGATGGACCATGCCAAGGCCATTGGCCTGATGGCGTCGCATGACGAACCGCTCGAAAACTATGCGGCCATCATCGGCGGGGCGAAAAAGATCCACAAGATCCCGCCACTGATCGCCATCCCGACCACGGCGGGTACGGGCTCAGAAGTCTCGATCGGCATGATCACGACGATGGAGAATGGCCGCAAGGAGACGTTCGCCTCACCGTTCCTGATCCCGTCGACAGCCATCTGCGACCCGGACCTGACACTCGGCCTGCCGACATTCTTGACGGCTGCAACCGGCATGGACGCAGTCACCCATTGTATCGAGGCGGTGCTGACGCCGACAGTGAACCCGCCCGCCGAGGGCATTGGCTATGACGGCGCGACACGCGCATTGGGCGGCGGCTGGCTCGTCAAGGCGGTCAAGGATGGCAGCGATCCGGAAGCGCGCTGGCACATGATGATGGCGAGCTATGAAGGCGCGCTGGCCTTCGTCAAAGGCCTGGGCGGTGTGCATGCGCTCAGCCATGCGGCCGGACGCCTGCACGAGAAGAAACTGCACCATGGCACGCTGAACGCGATCTTCCTGCCGCATATCCTGCGCTTCCACGACGGATCTGCGGATGAGAAATACGTTCGCCTGCGCCTGGCCATGGGCCTGAAACCGAAGGCTGATCTAGGCGATGCGATCCAGGACCTGAACGATGCCATCGGCATTCCGAAAACCCTGTCTGATATTGGCCTGACGGCGGCTGACGGTCCCGGCATTGTCGAATACGCCCTGAAAGACCTCGCGCATTTTGGCAATCCGCGCACGATGACAGCCGATGATTATGCCAAGGTCTACGAAATCGCCCTTGGCTAGGAGGACGGCTCGTGCGTCCGCTTCTTCCCATCCTGCATCTGGCCGCCGGGCATCATGGCGGGCAGGCGGCCGTATTGAAGCAGGCGGTGAACGGGCATGCGCAGGCCGACCTGTCCAAGGTCCCGGCTGACCGGTTGTTGTCGGTGATGACGCGCTGCGTGTTCAATGCCGGGTTCAACTGGAAGGTCATTGACGCCAAGTGGGACGGGTTCGAGGCGGCGTTCGAGGCCTTCGATCCGGCCAAACTGGCCTTTTTCGGCGAGGAGATGATGGACGATCTCGTGTCGGACACGCGGATCGTTCGCAATGGCCAGAAGATCAAGGCCGCGATCGAGAATGCCAGGATGGTGGCGGAGATCGAGCAGTTGGAAGGCGGATTCGGCACGTTTCTCGCGACGTGGCCCGCAGGTGACCAGGTCGGCTTGATGAATGCGCTCAGTACGCGCGGATCGCGGCTGGGCGGGGCGACGGGGCAGTATTTCTTGCGCTTCTGTGGCTGGGACGCATGGATCACGTCGCGCGACGTATGCACGGCGCTGGTACGCGAAGGTGTGCTGGACAAGCCGGCGGTGACCAGCAAGCGCGACCTCGGCAAGGTGCAGGCGGCGATCAATCACTGGCATTCAGGCAGCGGCCTGCCGCGCGCGGCAATCAGTCGGATCCTGGCGCTGAGCGTGGGGTGAGACTTTATTTCGGTTTCACGGCCAGCGCGCTGAAGACCGACACGCAGAAGGGCACAAGATAGCTGAGGCCCATTTTCCACCAGTTCAGCGCGTCGAGGGCGATGACGCGCTCGAACTGGTTGATCAGGGTCAGGATTGTGCCGACCAGAATTGCCACCACGATGCCGCGGATAAGGATGGGGCGCATGGTCTCTCCAGTCTCATTGGCACCCGGCGGCGCTGAAATCGCTTTCCGTGCTCGTGCGAATCCGACCATTATCAGCACATGATCGCAGAAATACAGCATTATGCAGGGGGATTGGGCGTTGCCGCCAGCGCCATGGCTATTGGTGCCGGCTGGGTCGTCACCATTGCCTCGCCCAATTGCAGCTTTGACAAGCTGGATGGCAGCCGGGCCGACCGGCATGTGCGCGAATTGCTGCACCAGACGGCCACGCCGATTGCCGCAATCATGCTGGCGGCGGCCGCGCTGTTCATGCTGGCAACAAGCTGGGCGGCAGCGGTGACGGCTGCGCTGGCGGCGTTCGGCTTTTTCTCCACGCGCCTGATGCTGGCACCTAAGGAAGGCAAGAATCCGAAGGGCGTGAAAACGCGCCGGAAGGATCAGCGGGCCGTTTCCGTCAGCCTCTCACTGATGTTCATGCTGATTGCCGTGATCGCGGGCATTCTCGGCCTGATCGGGATCTAGGCGTAGACCAGCCAGAGACAGCCCATCTCGTGAAGGGCCCGAAAATCGTCGACAGAGTGGGTTGCGGCCTTGCGGGCGATTTCGCCGGCGGATTTGCGATTGGCGCCCAGCATCAGCACGCAGATGGCGAGACCCGGCATAAAGGCCCACCAGACCACGGCAAACGTGGCCAGAACACCGAGCAGACAGATCAGGTAGGCCAATGCGTCGAGCACGCGGAAACGGACATACATGTTTCGTCCGAACGCGTTGAGGAGTTCGGGACGCTTGTGCAATTCTTCGGCGTCGATGGCGAAGCGCTGTCCCGGAACGTGTTCCATGAACAGGGCGCGCGTCATGCGGCCGGCACGATGCGGGTTAGCTGCGCACTTGAGAAACATGCGGTGGTCCTCCCTTAAGGCTTGATTAAAACAGCCGCTCGTTAATCGTCCGGCGATCAGGGCTCGAAAATTTCACACAAATTCAATCATTCAGGCGTGCAATTACTTGAACGCCCGTCTGGTGAATCCGTTTGCCACTGGGGATTGTTGCACTTATGTTGCATTGCAGCATGAAAGGTTTGTAACGCAATGCTTTACTCACTTGTCGAAATGAACCGCGTGGCGATGGCACCGATGCGACTGGCCGCCAAGGCGGGCCGGGCCGCGCTCCTCTCCCCGCTGAATCCGCTCGGCAAGACAGAGTACGGCAAGTCGCTCGCCGCCTTTGCAGACGTTTTCGAGAGCTCCACCCGCTATTACGGCAAGCCGGAATGGCGGATCGACACGGTTCGGGTCAACAGCGCCCCGATTGACGTGACCCCGACGGTCGCGTGGCGCTCGCCCTGGTGTACGCTGTTGCATTTCAAGAAGGATCCGGACCAGCTGGCGGCCGTGCGCAAGCCCGGATCGCCGCCGTTGCCGCGCATGTTGATCGTGGCGCCTCTGTCGGGCCATTACGCCTCCTTGCTGCGCGGTACGGTTGAAGCCTTCCTGCCGCATCATGATGTCTACATCACCGACTGGTCGGACGCGCGCATGGCGCCTGTCTGGCAGGGCCGGTTCGATCTTGACGATTATATCGACCATATCCGCAAGATGCTGACCCAGATCGGTGGCGGCGCGCATGTGCTCGGCGTCTGCCAGCCGGGACCGCCGGTACTGGCGGCCCTTTCAATGATGGCCGAGGATGACGATCCGGCCCGTCCGGCGTCGATGACGTTCATGGGCTCGCCCATTGACGCCCGCCGCAGCCCGACCGTGCCGAACGAACTGGCCGAGCAGCGCTCGTTTGGCTGGTTCGAAGAGAACATGATCCATACCGTGCCGGGGCCGTATCCGGGCGTGATGCGCCGCGTCTATCCGGGCTTTGTCCAGCTTGCTTCGTTCATGCACATGAACTGGGGTCGCCATGTCGACGCGCAGTGGAAATTCTTCAATCACCTTGTCGAAGGTGATGGCGACAATTCCGGCAAGCACCGCGAATTCTATGACGAGTACCTGTCGGTGCTCGACCTGACCGAGGAATTCTACCTGCAGACCATCCAGCGCGTGTTCCAGGAACATCACCTTGCGCGCGGCATCTACAAGTATCGCGGAACACGCCTCGTAAAGCCCCAGGCGATCCGCGACATCGCGCTGATGACGGTCGAGGGCGAGCTGGACGACATTTCCGGCATCGGCCAGACGCAGGCCGCGCATGACCTTTGCACGAATATCCCAGAGGACATGCAGGCGGACTATGTCCAGCCGGGTGTCGGCCATTACGGTGTGTTCAACGGCGCCCGCTTCCGCACGGAAATCGTGCCGCGGGTGACGCAATTCACGCGCCGTTTCATCGATGTGAAGGCTGAAGCGGCCGCGAAGGATGCGGCGACGTCGGCCTAGGCCGGACAGCGGGTGGCTTCAAATCCGAGCAGCTCGATCCCCGGGCTGAGATAGCCTTCTTTCACCGGTTCGGTACACGCCAGTGCGGTCGAGAGGTATTTCTTGTTGTCGTCACAGAAGACGGTCGCGACCGCGGCGTTCGGGCCAAGGCGCTCGGCCGCCATCAGTGCACCGATCAGGTTGGCGCCTGAGGAAATGCCGACGCCCAGGCCCAGTTCACGCGCCAGCGCCTGCGCCATCAGGATCGCGTCGCCATCCGAGACCGCGATCACGTCATCCAGCTCGGCGAAATTGATGATGGCCGGGATGAAATCATCCGAAATGCCTTGGATGCGGTGACTGCCGATCTTGTGACCAGTCGACAGGGTGGGGGATTCCTTCGGCTCCAGCGGGTGGATTCTCACGCCTGGGACAGCCGCGCGCAGGGCGCGGCCAACGCCCATGACCGTACCGCCCGTGCCGACGCCGGCCACGAACGCATCCGGCGTGAGGCCGAGCAGGGCCATCTGCTTTAGCAGTTCCGGACCGGTCGTGTCGCAATGGCCGATGGCATTGTCGCAATTGGAAAACTGGCAGGGCAGGAAGACGCCCTCCTGACGCCGGGCCAGTTGCTCGGTTGCGGCTATGGCGCCGATGAAGCCGCCTTCCTCGCGGGTGACGAGGTGGAGATCGGCGCCGAGGCTGCGCAACAGGGCCTTGCGTTCGTCGCTCATCCAGTCGGGCATGTAGATATCGACCTCGTGGCCAAGCGCCCGGCCGAGCGAAGTCAGGGCGATACCGGCATTGCCGCTGGTCGCCTCGGCAATCGTGTCGCCCGGGCGCAGCGCGCCGGAACAGATGGCGCGGCTGAGGATCGAAAGGGCCATGCGGTCTTTGATCGAGCCGGTGAGATTGTAATGCTCCGCCTTGGCATGGATGACCCGCTCGACGCCGCGATAGCGCAGGTGGATCGAGAGGAGCGGCGTACGGCCGATGAGGCTGGCGAGGGCGCGCAGGCGCGGATGGGCGATGGCTGGCACCATGCGGGCGCGGGAAACGCTGTCGATCGCGGCAAGGGCAATAGGCGGCATGGTGATCAGCTCCATCTGGAAGAATGGAGAGATTCACATGGGGGCCGTCAAAATGCATCGTCATTTTACGACTTATTCGCTAGAATATAGGTACAATATTCGGTAATTATAGCAAATGGAAGAAAATTTAGATGATGTAGACCGGATTCTCCTGCGCGCCTTGCAGGCCGACGGCACGCAGTCGCTCGAATCACTGGCAGGTCGCGCGGACATTTCGACGAATACATGCTGGCGCAGGGTCAAACGGCTGGAGGAAAGCGGCGTGATTGCGCGCCGGGTGGCGCTGATCGATCCGGAAAAGCTGGGGCTGAACCAGACGATCTTCGTGGCGATCCGCACACGAGACCATTCGGCGGGTTGGCTGAAACGGTTTGCCGACGCCGTGCGGACGATTCCGGAAGTGGTGGAATTCTACCGGATGGCGGGTGATGTCGACTATTTGCTGAAAGTGCAGGCCCGCAGCGTCCAGGACTATGACCGGGTCTACAAGGCGCTGCTCGCGCGCGTCGATATTGCCGATGTCAGCGCGACCTTCGCAATGGAATGCCTGAAGAACACGACTGAGCTGCCGGTCTAGCGGAGCATGGCGGTTTCAGCGAAGCCGGGGACGTGCAGCATGCGGCTAAGGCCGAGGCAGGCGGCGAGGGGTTCGCCCTCCGGCGTCTTTGCGGCGCTGTCGGGCTTTTTGAGATAGGCGATCAGATCGCCCGTCGCGCCGCGCTCCAGCGCGTCCAAGGTCATGTCTTCGGTAACGTCGCCCAGAAGGGTCGATTTCCGGCAGGTCAGCTGTTCGGCAACGATGAGGGGCGCAGGCATCTCGCCCGTGCGGATGGCGCGCCAGGCCGCCTGCTGCGGCGCGCTGCGGATCAGGATGGCAGCAGGCAAGCCATCGCCTGCAGGCACGGCCAGCCAGAGCGCGCACACGCTGGAACGCGCCTTGGGGGTCGTGTAGCGGACCGAATAGATCGTTCCGCCAGAATACTTGTGGGCCGAGAGGCTTGCGGCATCTGTGGCGTCGAGTCCGGCGAGCCAGTCGGAGACTGCGATATTGCGGGCTTCGCGGGCGCGGGATGAATTGCCGCTGACCATGAGGGCAACCGACTGGTCCATGCGCGCAGAGGGTTTGAGCCGCGCGCCGGCCTGGATTGCTGCGTCATAGTGGGCTGCGGCGCGTTCGGCATTTCCCAGGTCGACGGCAGCGCGCGCGGCAATGACATGCGCCTCACGGATCTCCAGCCGGTCAGGGCAGGTGTCGATGAAGGCTTCAGACGTGCGCAGGAAATAGGCGGGGCTGCCTTCTTCGGTCGGGGCCGTGATCGCTTCATGGAAACGTCCGGCTTCGGACAATCCGCAGGCGCTTTCGCCGTGGGCGTATTGCGCGAAGGCGATCAGGGTGCTGACACCTGAAGCGATGACTGCCGAAGCGAGTTTGAGGGCGAAGCGGGGCTGAGTCATTGGAACCGTCCTTGCTATACCGACAAGGGGAATTCTCAACCCTGTAGGAAAGCCCGTTCAATCGCCCACCAGAGCCCGGTTGCCCCGATGGCGGCTGAGACGGGCCAGGCCAGGACCGGCCGGTAGAGTTGCATCTGACCTGCACGGCGGAGAACGCCCTTGAAGTAGAGCGATGCTGCAAAGGCCATGCCGATCACCGCGAGCTGGCCGAATTCCACGCCGACATTGAAGCCGAGCAGGGCGGGCAGGAAGACAGTGTCCGGCAGGCCGAGGTCTCCGAAGGCGCCGGCAAAGCCCATGCCGTGGATGAGGCCGAAGCCGAAAGCGAGCAGGGGCCGCCAGGCCATCGTGTCCTTGAAAAGGATGTTCTCGAACGCGGCCCAGGCAATGGTCAGCGCGATCAGCGGCTCGACGATTCCCGGTAGCGGCGTGATCGCGCCGGAGGCTGCCAGCCCAAGCGTGGCGGTATGGGCAATGGTGAACGCCGAGATCTGGAAGAGCAGGGATTTGACGCGCAGGCTGGAGAGGAACAGGGCCAGGACGAACAGGATATGGTCCATGCCTCCGGGCAGGATGTGCTGGAATCCGATGTGAATATAGAAGCCGAACGTGGCAAGGCCCGACCGGTCAAGGTTCATCTCATCTGGCTCAGACGCTGTATCTGAAACGGGCTTTTCAGGCGTCGCATTTTTCTGGTCGAGTTTCGCCAGTTCGCGGCAGAGCGCCGGGTCCATGCCGCCGTTTGGCGTGCAAAGCTCGTCTTCGGGATGGGCGTGGGCCTGAAGCGGGACGGCCGTGCTGATAACCATGACGCAGGCCAGCGCGGCGAGCAGGTGAGCAACCAGTGCCCTCATGGGCGCATGTCCAGCAGGTCGTGCGTGCCCAAACCGCCGTCATGGTGTGAATGGTCGGGGCCATGCACGGGCAGGACGGCAATCAGGACCGCGATCAGGACGCCTCCGCCAAGCGACAGGAAGCTGCGCAGGGGCGGCTCTTCCTTCAATGGCTCCATTAGCGGGCCGGTTGCCACATAGAGCAGCAGGCCGGCGGAAATGGCGAACAGGTTGCCTACGGCTTCGGCCCCGAGCCCGTACATGAATGGCACCGACGCGACAACACCCAGCGGGGTCGTGACCGCCGCAGCGAGGAACGCGAAGAGGAACGACCGGCGATTGCCGAAGCCATGGCGGCGCAGGATCGCAAAGGCGATCACGCCTTCGGGAAACTTGTGGAGCAGCAGGGATGCAGCCGCATAAACGCCGGATGAAAAGCTGGCGGCGAACGTTACCGAGTAAATCACGCCGTCGATGAACGAATGAAGGGCGATCGCCATGACCGGCGTGGCCGCCGCAGCGTGCCCCTCTTCACCGCCTTCCGGGAACAGAACGCGGACTAGGAAGCTGAGCAACAGCCCGCCGAGAAAGCCGGTGAGGATGAGGGCAGGCGCATGGCGGCTGAGGGCGAAGGCTTCCGGCGTGATGTGAAGCAGGCTGAGCGTCACGAGCATGCCGCCGGCCGCCAGTGCGAAGAGGCCGGAATGGCGCGCGCTCCAGTCGCCACGCGCGGCAACCGCGATCAGGGCGATCGTTGTCACAAAGGCAGCGATCAAGCCGAAGAATAAAGGGGCCTGCATGGACTGGAGCATAGGTGGAAAAGCGGTCTCAAGGGGGCGGCGCAGGGCCGGGAAAGGAATTACAGGACAAAGCTGCGGCGAAATGCGTTGATGTGCCCTTGTGCTAGAATGTTATATAGTCTCATTATCCAAATCGCGAGAACAAATTTGCGGTTCGCGTGTTTTCCCGCAGTGTGGCGCCAGGAGGCCCTTCGACGATGTTTACTTCACCGCGTGTATTCTTGTGCCTGATGATCGGCGTTCCGATGCTGGCTCTTGCAGGTTGCGGGCGCGATCCCGAGCCTGCTGCGCCGCCTGAGGCGGTGTCTGACGACGTGCCTGTGCCCGAGGTGGTTGCGCCGGTGGTTCCTGAAATGCCCGACATGGAGGATCACTCTGCAGGCGGCGAAGCGCATGTGCATGGCGCTGGCGAGTTTGCCGTGGCGGTCGATGGCGATGTTCTGACGGTGACGCTGGACGCGCCGCTGGCGAATTTCGGCCTCGGCGAAGGCGACGCGGACACGCTGAAAGTCAGCACCGGCATCGGCGACGGGCTCGTGCGGTTTGAAGGCGGTGCCGATTGCCAGCCCGGCGACCGCCATATCGAGACACGAACGGCGGGCGACCATAGCGGACTGACGCTGACATTGTCTTTTACCTGCACGGATATCGAGAAGCTTGAAGGCATCCGCCTGAACGCGTTCAGCGAGTTCCCCGGATTTGAGACGGTCAACGCCATTTTCATCGGTCCTGACGCGCAAGTTGCCAGTGTGCTGACAGCCGGCAATCCTGAACTGTCCACACGCTAGAACCTGAAACGGCTGAATGACTGATCCTGCCATACAGATCGACGGCCTGCGCTTTGCCTGGAAGGGCGCAGAGCCGGTGCTAGATGTGCCCGCCTTCACGCTGGCGCGCGGCGAGCGCCTGTTCCTGCGGGGGCCGTCAGGCTCGGGCAAGTCGACCCTGCTCGGGGTGATCGCCGGCGTTCTGGTGGCGGATGCCGGACGGGTGAACGTGCTGGGCCAGGAGCTTGGCAGCCTGTCCAGCGCGGCGCGCGATCGGATGCGGGCCGACCATCTCGGCGTGATCTTCCAGATGTTCAATCTCGTGCCTTATCTCTCGGTGGTGGGGAACGTGACCCTGCCGCTGAAATTCTCGGGCCGTCGCCGCAGGGTCGTTGGCGGGGATGCCGATGCAGAGGCCCGGCGCCTTCTGGGTCGGCTGGGCCTCACCGATGAAGCGCTTCTGGCGCGACGTGTATCTGACCTCTCGGTTGGCCAGCAGCAGCGCGTGGCCGCGGCGCGGGCGCTGATCGGCGGGCCGGAAATCGTGATTGCGGACGAGCCGACGTCGGCGCTCGATTCCGATGCCCGCGACCGGTTCATTGAACTCCTGTCCGAAGAGGCCGCCCGCACCGGCGCGGCGTTGCTGTTTGTCAGCCATGACGCCTCGCTGGCGCGGCTGTTCGACCGGGCGGTGGACCTTGCCGAGATCAACCGGGCGAGGTTGAGCGCATGAAGGCGATCCTGTCTCTCGCCTGGAAAAGCCTGATGAACCGCAAGGGCTCGGTCATCCTGACACTGGTGGCCGTGGCACTTTCAGTGGCCCTGTTCCTCGGCGTCGAGAAGGCGCGGACTGGTGCGCGTGAGGGCTTTGGCAATACGATTTCGGGCACAGACCTGATCGTGGGGGCGCCGACGGGGACGGTGAACCTGCTGCTTTATTCAGTGTTCCGGATGGGCAATGCGACCGCGGAAGTGTCGTGGCCGACCTATGAGAAGATTGCGGCGCGTCCGGATATCGCGTGGGCAGTGCCGATCTCGCTCGGCGACAGTCACCGGGGCTTTCGCGTGCTTGGCACGACAGACGCGTATTTTGATCATTACAAATATGGCCGGGGGCAGGCGGTGGTATTGGCCAAGGGCGAGCGGTTCACAGATGTGTTTGATACCGTGATCGGCGCCGATGTGGCGCGAGAACTTGGCTATGAGATTGGCTCGCCGCTGGTGCTGAGCCACGGGCTGGGCGCAGCCAACCTCGATGGCGGACATGAGAACCGGCCCTTCCGGGTCGTCGGCATCCTGGCCCCGACCGGCACGCCGGTGGACCGCACGGTGCATGTCTCGCTGGAAGCGATCACCGCCATCCATGTCGGCTGGGAGACGGGCGCGAAGAACCCGCTGTCGGACTCGATCGATGAAACGATGATCCGCAGCTTCGACCTGACGCCGAAAAGCGTGACCGCGATCTTTGTCGGCCTGACCCAAAAGGGCACGATCCTGACAACGCGCCGGACGATCAATACCAACAAGGGCGAGCCGCTGATGGCGATCATTCCCGGCGCGGCGCTGGCCGAGCTGTGGAGCGTCACGGCCTTTGCCGAGCGGGCACTGATGGCAGTGTCTGTATTTGTCATCGCGGTGGGGCTGGTATCGATCCTCACCTCGATCCTGACGAGCCTGAACGAGCGCCGGCGCGAGATGTCGATCCTGCGGGCCGTGGGCGCGCGGCCGGGACATATTTTCAGCCTGCTAGTGCTGGAGGCTGGTCTTGTCGGATTCCTCGGCGCACTGGCGGGGATTGGCCTTATCCATGCGATCCTGCTGGTGGCGGGTCCGATGGTGGAGGCGCGCTATGGCGTGTCGCTGGCGGGAACAGGGCCAGGGCTGACCGATCTCTACACGCTGCTGGCCGTGACGCTGGCCGCGCTGGTGATCGGCATGGTGCCGGCTTGGGCGGCGTTCCGCCGATCACTGGCCGATGGCCTGTCTGTGAAACTGTGATGATTTGTACCGTTGAAACCGGCTGGTGGAACCAGCCCTCGGAGCCTATTTAGAGAGCCATGAAAAAACCCCTGATCCTGACCTTCGCCATACTGCTCGCGCTTGTTGTGGCCTGTGGTGAGACCGCTGTGCCGGAAACGGCCTCAGCCCCTGCTGCTGCGACGGCCAATGCCGGGCCGAAATTCGGCGACAAGATCGGCGAGGGCGATGCCGAGAAGGCGGCCCGGAAAGCCGAGAAAGATGCCGAAATCGTCGCCAAGGCGGCTGAGGCGGCACGGACCAAGGCTGAGCTTGAGGCGCGCGGCATTCGCAGCGTCGGGTGGGAAGACCTTATGCCGGAGGGCGAGGAAGAACGCCTCGCCCAGATGTACCAATCGCAAATGGCGACGCTCTATTCCGGCGCGGCGATTGCCGAGGGCTCGGCCGCCGACACGTCGGTCCAGATCGGCACGTTCAATACAGTCGACGCACTGAACGGCGTGAAGGTGCGCATCCCCGGCTATACGGTGCCGTTCGAATACGGATCGAAAGCCGAGATCACGCAATTCCTGCTGGTGCCGTATTTCGGGGCCTGTATCCACTCGCCCCCACCGCCGCCAAACCAGACGATATTCGTCAGGACCGACACGCCGATCAAGCTGAAGGACCTGGCCCAGGCCGTCTGGATCGAAGGCACGATGCTAACGCAGACGCAGAATTCGGATCTCGCCGACGCGGCCTATACGATCGAAATGACCAACATTACGAAGTACGAGTATTGAGGCAAAAAAAGAAGGGCAGCCAATCGGCTGCCCCTCTCATACTCTACTTGGTACTCTACTGATCTTAAGCTTTAAGGAAAAAGTCCTAACGCTTTACGAACCTCGTTGCGGCGGCCTATTTGGCGCCCTTTGCAAGCAGGTTGCGGATTTCCTCGAGGAGGACTTCCTGGCGCGGCGGCTCTGCCGGTGCTGCCTCTTCCTTTTTCCTCATCGAATTCATGCCCTTGATGATCATGAGCATCACCAACGCGACGATGATGAACGAGATCAGCGCGCTGAGGAATGCGCCGATATCGACGATCGCAGCGGGCTGAACGACTTCGCCAGCGGCGTCGAGGACTTCAGGTGAAATCGTGTAGGTCAGTGCTGCCAGATCGATGCCGCCCATGATCGGCGCGAGGATCGGCAGGAAAACGCCCTCAATGAACGCGCTTACGACAGTTGCGAAAGCGCCGCCCATGACAAAGGCGACGGCCATGTCGATGAGATTGCCCTTCATGGCAAATTCTTTGAATTCCTTGAACATTGTATACCCCTCCTAAGGTTGGTTATCCCACTCGCCAGTGGAAATAATTCCTACTATTCGAATAGAGGGTCAAGCTGGTTCAACGGGCGGGGGAGCCTGCCGGAGGTCAGCCTATCGGGCTTCGGGATCTTCGCCGCCATTGACGCGGGCGCGCAATTCCTTGCCGGCCTTGAAGAAGGGGACGGCCTTTGCCGGCACCTTGACCGGTTCGCCGGTCCGCGGATTGCGGCCCTTGCGGGCGTCACGCTTACGAACGGAGAAGGCGCCGAAGCCGCGCAGTTCGACCCGGTCGCCGCGTGCGAGGGCATCGCCGATCTCGTCGAGAATCACATTGACCACACGCTCGAGGTCCTCCTGGCGGAGGTGACTGTATTCCGAAGCGAGTTTCGCAATGAGTTCGGACTTTAGCATGTGGTTGTTATTAAACGCATTTGCGGCGGGAACGCTAGGCCCCCGCCGCAAACATTTCGTCGAATTTAGGAAGCGGTTGCCCGCTCCGGATCAGGCCTCGTTCATGAACGCTTCGGCCTGGCCCTTCCAGTCGTCACGTTCCATCCGGCCCTGGAAGCTGAGCTCTTCTTCAAGCTCAGTGATCTGAGCCTCATTAAGAGCGGCAACCTGCCAGAAGTGGAAGATACCGGCTTCGTGAAGCTTTTTCTCGAATGCCGGACCGACACCCTTGATCTGCTTCAGGTCATCGGCCTCGCCCTGTGGCGCGGCCAGACGGCCACGCTCGTCGAGCGATGCTGCGTCGCCTGCCGGAGCAGACGCCGCTTTCTTCGCCTTGGGCTCTGCCTTTGGATCGGCCCTGGATTCAGCCTTGCCGGCCGTCGAGGAGGCGAGGGCTGCACCGAGGATGTCGCCGAGCGAGGCGCCGGCATCAGCCGAACCGTATTGTGCGACGGCATCTGCTTCTTCGGCAATCTCGAGCGCCTTGATCGACAGTGTCACACGGCGCGAGCCGCGATCGATGGTGAGGATCTTGGCGTCGACCTTGTCGCCAACAGCAAACCGTTCGGGGCGCTGGTCGGCCCGGTCGCGGCTGAGGTCGGAGCGGCGGATGAAGGATTTCATCGCCGGGGAGCCGAACTCGACCTCGATACCGCCCGAGGTGATCTCGGTGACGGTGCAGGTGACGATCGAGCCACGCTTCACGCCGGTACCGCCGTCTGCAGGGGCAGAAATCGGGTCGCCGCTGAGCTGCTTGATGCCGAGCGAGATACGCTCTTTGTCGATATCGACGTCGAGCACTCTGGCCTTGACCATGTCGCCCTTGTTGAAGCCTTCAATGGCCTGCTCGCCGGACTTGTCCCAAGCGATGTCATTGATGTGCACCATGCCGTCGAGGTCGGGGCCGAGGCCCACGAAAAGGCCGAACTCGGTGATGCCACGGACTTCGCCCTCGATTTCGGAACCGACCGGGTGGTCGGCGACGAATGCGTTCCATGGATTGTCCATGGTCTGCTTGAGGCCGAGCGAGATGCGACGCTTGTCGCTGTCGACATCCAGAACTTCCACGTCAACTTCCTGTGTCGTGGACAGGATCTTGCCGGGATGGACGTTCTTCTTGGTCCAGCTCATTTCGGAGACGTGGATCAGGCCTTCGACACCATCTTCCAGTTCCACGAACGCGCCGTAGTCTGTGATGTTGGTGACCTGGCCCTTGAGGCGTGCGCCGACCGGATAACGCGAGTCGATGCCGTCCCATGGGTCGGAACCGAGTTGCTTCATGCCGAGCGAGATACGCTGGGTGTCCGGGTTGATCTTGACGATCTGCACTTCGACTTCCTGGCCGACTTCAACAACCTGCGACGGGTGGTTGATACGCTTCCAGCTCATGTCGGTGACGTGCAGCAAGCCATCGATGCCGCCGAGGTCCACGAACGCACCGTAATCGGTGATGTTCTTGACGATACCTTTGCGGACGTCGCCTTCTTTCATGTCCGAGACGATCTCGGCACGCTGTTCGGCGCGACTCTCTTCAAGGATGGCGCGGCGCGAGACAACAATGTTGCCACGGGTGCGGTCGAGCTTGAGGATGGCGAACGGCTGGATCTCGCCCATGAGCGGACCCACGTCGCGGACCGGGCGGATGTCCACCTGGCTGCCGGGAAGGAAGGCGTTGACGCCGCCGAGGTCGACCGTGAAGCCGCCTTTGACGCGTCCGGAAATAGCGCCTTTGACGGGCTCTTCCTTGGCAAAGCTGCGCTCGAGCTTGATCCAGCGCTCTTCGCGGCGAGCCTTGTCGCGCGAGAGGACGGCGTCGCCGAGGGCGTTCTCGATCCGGTCGAGATACACGTCGATGATGTCGCCGGGCTTGGGCTGCTCATCTTCGAGTGCGAATTCTTTTGTCGGGATACGGCCTTCGGTCTTGAGGCCGATATCGACGAGAACGTTTTCATTCTCGATGCGAATGACGGTGGCCGGGATAACCTGGCCTTCCTGCATTGCGCCCGCGGCAGCGGACGACTCGAACATTGCCGCGAAATCGTCGGTTGATGGGTTCATTTTTTCAGTCATTGTGTCTCCGGGTACGGGGCGAACGGTTCAAGGCGGGCGTGCACCATTGCAGCCCGCGTCGGAACGACCCGTTAGAGTGGTCTGTCATCTTCAGAGCGGCACCATCTGTTTGGATTTGAGCCCTTTTGGGGCCCTTCAGACGGTCTTTCCACGAGCAAGAACGGCCTCAACGGCTGCAATCGCCTTCTCCACTGCGACGTCTATAGTCAGATCAGTCGTATCTATCAAGACCGCATCTGTTGCGATTATGGCCGGGGCATCCTTGCGCGACTGGTCGCGTTCATCGCGGATGCGCAGCTGTTTGACGACCTCTTTAAGCGTAATGTCCTGACCGTAGCCGAGATATTCCCTCCAGCGCCGGTAGCCGCGCTGTTCGACATTCGCGTCGACCCAGAGTTTCACATCGGCGTCCGGCGCGATCACCGTTCCGATATCGCGCCCGTCGAGCAGGGCGCCCCGGGGCTGGATGGCAAAGGCGCGTTGCAGGTCGAACAGGGCCTGGCGGACTTCGGGGATGACGGCGACCTTGCTGGCCGCCTTGCCGGCTTCGCCTGTGCGCAAGTCCGCTTCACTGAAGCTGGCCAGTTCGAGGCCGGCGGCGATGCGGACGAGGCTGGCGGCATCATCGAGCGCGACACCCTGTTTGATCGCGGCAACGGCCGTGGCCCGGTAGAGGCGCCCGGTGTCCAAATGCGACAGACCGTAGCGCGCCGCGAGGCGTTTCGCGATCGTGCCTTTACCTGAGGCCGTTGTTCCGTCGATGGCGATGATCATGGACGCGGGAAGTGAGCGAAGGCCCCCATATTGTCAAGCAGGTGCGACGCCGGGTGGGGCCCTTGGAGGGTGGGGGATAGGTATTCGGGGGTGGTGGTCCGGCTCAGGCTGATTCCTGCACGAAGCCCTTCCACGTCTTCATGTAACTGACGAAGGCATCGCCAAGCCCTTCCTGACGAAGATGTGCCTCTGGCACGGGCAGGGCGCTGGGCATGAAATTCGGATCGGCTTCGAGTTTTTCAGGGAAATCATGATGGAGGATTGCGCTGCGGCCGATGACCACAAAGTCCAGCCCATCGTCCAGCGCTTTCTGGCAGGCGGGGCCTGTCGTCAGCTTGCCTGCTGCACCGAGGCGGCAGTCCCCGCGCGGCAGGTCGATGAACCAGCCGAGCAGGCTGCGCGACTGGTGAGCTTCGTCCATCGGCAATTTGAACGCGTCCCACAGTGACATGTCGAGATAGTCGAGCTTGCCGGACACCATGAGTTCTCCGGCGAGACGGCGGATCTCCATCAGGTCCATCCCGAACCGCTCCGGTGAAAGTCGCACGCCGAGCGAGAAGTCCTTGCCGCATTCGGCGCGCACCGCGTCGATTATCTCCTTCAGGAGTTTCACGCGGTTCTCATAAGGCCCGCCATATTCGTCGTCACGCTGGTTCACTTCCGCGCTGAGGAACTGGCCGATCAGGTAGCCATGCGCTCCATGCAGCTCTACGCCATGGAAGCCTGCCGTCTCGGCGCGCTTCGCGCCAGCGACGAAGGCATCGAACGCGCGCCTGACTTCGTCGCCGGACATTGCGCGCGCGCCGAATTCCGTGTTGTCGGAAGGGCAATGTGGCGTTTCGCCAATCAGCTCTTTCGGCGAGCGCATGCCGGCATGGTGTAGCTGGACGACGGAATGGCTGCCGGTCTTGTTGATCGCCTCGGCGAGGCGGGCAATCCCGGGCAAGTGCTTGTCATCGAAGATTCCGAGTTGGCCAGGGAAGCCCTGGCCGACAGCCTGGACATGGGCTGCGCAGGTCATGGTCAGGCCGAAGCCGCCTTCGGCCCGCATTGTGAGCCATCGGAATTCGTCGTCACTGAGCGTGCCGTCCGCGTGGCTCTGCAAATTCGTGAGCGGCGCCAGCATGAAGCGGTTTTTCATGGCCGGGCCATGGGCGAGCGGGAGAGGAGAATGAAGCGATGTCATTCCCCGACAATCGCGTCGCCACTGTCGCCGTCAAGTTTGCCGCAAGGGAAGCTCAGCTGTCCGAAATATCCGCGCCAAGCGCGGCCATGTGCCCGAGGAAATCCGGATAGCTTGTCGCGATCATGGACACGTCATCGACGCTGACGGGCTTTTGCGAGGCGGTGCCCATGACGAGGGCGCTCATGGCGATGCGGTGATCGTGGCGGGTTTCGACCAGTCCGCCGCCGGGGGGCGGGCCGCCGTAGCCCTGAACCGCGAATCCGTCCTCGCGCTCTTCGGCCTCAACACCGTTGGCGCGCAGCATGTCGACCACGGCCTTCACCCGGTCGGTTTCCTTGACGCGCAGTTCCTCGGCGCCGGTGACGATTGTCGTTCCGGTGGCGAAGGCGGCAAGCACGGCGAGGATCGGGAATTCGTCGATCATGGCTGGCACCAGCCGTTCGGGTACAGACCGCCCGATCAGGGCGGCGCTGCCGGACTGGATGTCGATGAGGCGTTCGCCAGCAGCGTCGTCGGTGTCTTCTGCGCCGAGGCGCGCGCCCATCAGTTCAGCCAAGTCGAAGAAGCCGGACCGGGTCGGGTTGGACATCACGCCTTCGACCATGACATTGCCGTCCGGTGAGATCAGGCCAGCCGCGATCAGGAAGGCGGCGGAAGACGGGTCGCCCGGAATGGCAGCCTCGATGGCCGACAGGCGCTGCCCGCCGACCAGCGAAATGGTGCGGGCCTGCCCGGCGCCACGCGTGACGCCAATTTCGACGCCGAAACCGCGCAGCATGCGTTCGGTATGGTCGCGCGTCGGCTTGGCCTCTTCGATAATGGTCGTGCCCTGGGCGTTGAGGCCGGCCAGCAGGATGGCGGACTTGACCTGCGCGGAGGCCTGCGGCGGCGCATAGGTGATGGCCTTGAGGGCGCGCGTGCTGGTCAGGCGGAAGGGGAGGCGGCCGTCGGGCTTGGCGGTATCGGTCAGGCCCATCAGGCGCAGCGGGGCGAGGATGCGGTTCATCGGCCGGGCGCTGAGGCTGGCGTCGCCGCAGAGCTCGGCGCTGAGTTCATAACCGGCCATCAGGCCCATCATCAGGCGCGATCCGGTGCCGGAATTGCCGAAGTCGAGCGGGGCGGCGGGTGAGGTGAGCCCGCGCTCCCCGGTGCCGGTGACCTGCCAGAGGCCGGGCCCGGTCTGCGTGACTTCTGCGCCGAGCGCCGCCATCGCGGCGCCGGTGCGCAGGACATCGTCACCTTCCAGCAGGCCCGAGAAATGGCTGGTGCCGCTGGCGATCCCGCCCATGATGAGGGCGCGGTGGCTGCAGGATTTGTCTCCCGGGGCGCGGATAATGCCTTGCAGGCGGCTGACGGGGCGGCTGGTCCAGACCATGGGAAGATTCCGATTGCACTGTTCTTACATGAATTCGGGCTTTGACAGCGCGCGGCGTTCATGGCAAGCGCCCGCCCAGACCAAAATCATTGAAACTTCGGAGGGAGCCGCCCCGTGTCGAAAGACAAACTCGGAACCAAGCAAGTCTGCCCAGACTGCGAAGCCCGCTTTTACGACCTCCACAAACGCCCCGCTGTTTGCCCCAAATGCGGTAACGAATTCGATCCTGAAGACGAGGTCATCAAGACCACGATCACGAAGGTGAAGGCAAAAGCTGCCCGTGCGGCCATCAAGTCTGACGACGATGACGACGATGACGACGAGGACGAGGACATTGCCGTAAAGGGCAAGGGCGGCGATGACGACGACGAAGACGAGGTCGACGACGAAGAAGATGCCAAGGAACTCGGCGGCGAAGAAGCCGAAGTGATCCTCGAAGGCGCGTCCGAGGACGACGAGGAAGAGACGACCGGCTCCAAGGTGCCGGCCGGCTTCACCGAGGAAGGCGTCGACGATGACGACGACGACGATGATGCCGTTCTCGCCGATGATGATGACGATGCCTTCAGCGTCGATGACGACGATGATGACGATGATCCGCTCGTGCTCGACGAGGATGAAGATTAGGGCTTGAAAGGCGCGCCCGGCGCGTCTACTTCTCGCCCTTCGCAGAATGGGGCCATAGCTCAGTTGGGAGAGCGCTTGCATGGCATGCAAGAGGTCGTCGGTTCGATTCCGTCTGGCTCCACCATTCTTCTCTTGTATAACGCTTTCCGTATCGGCGCTTTGCGCCTCACATGAACGGGGCTCAGGGCTGCTTTCGCAGGTTTTGTATCTGCGATTAGCACCTCACATGGCCCGGTCTCCGGGCTGTTTCTGCAATCGAACGATCGGCGTGTTAACGGCGCAATGCGTTGGCGGGCCGTCACTTATTTGTGAACATTATCTCACTTCCGCCACATCCCGGCGCTTGAAGCGGCCATATTGCTCCCCCATCTTGAACCTGAACGAAGGGTCCGCCCCTTGAAGGCATAGTCACCGGCTCTTGGCGTTCGGTATCTGTCTTGTGACGGAAAGGATTGGAATGATGACGACTGAACTGAAAACGAACCCGTTTGAAAGCGACGCCTTTGTCTACATCCGCCACCTGGATGCGGACGAATTGCAGACCCTTCTGCCCGCAAGTGAAACCAACCAGATCAATGATCCGGATGAGCTGTTTGTGGTCCTGTCAGCCGACGGCGTTCGCCTCGCGGTTGTCGAAGGCCGCGAAGCCGCCTTTGCTGCTGCGCTTGCAAATGACCTGAAGCCGCTCAGCGTACACTGACACCGGCTTAACCACCCCTTGCTTTTCCCCGGTTTGAAGTTGACACTTGTGTCACCGAATAAACCGGGGAGGACGCGGCAATGAAATATCAGGGAACCTGGACCGCGGCGGTTGCCTTGCTGGCGCTGGCCGCGTGTAGCCCGAAACCCGCGCCCGAGACCAAGGCCGAAGCGCCCGCGCTGCCTGCCGTCGTGTCTGCGGAAGGCGACTTTGCCACCAATCTCCAGACAGCGCTCATCGACGCCCAGCCGGGCGATACGATCCGCCTGCCCGAAGGCGTGTTCAACCTGACCACGGGCCTGTCGCTCGATGTCGACGGCGTGACACTTCTGGGCGCCGGGCAGGACAAGACCATTCTCGATTTTGCCGGGCAGACCGGCGCGGGCGAAGGCCTGCTGGTGACGTCGGACAATGTGACCCTGATGGCTTTCGGCATTCGCGACACCAAGGGCGACGGGATCAAGTCCAAGGGTGCTGATGGCATCATCTATCGCGATATCACGGTAGACTGGTCGGGCGAGCCTGACGAAGGCAATGGCGCCTATGGCGTCTATCCCGTGGAATCGCGCGACGTGCTGGTCGAGAACGTGACCGTACGCGGGGCGTCGGATGCCGGCATCTATGTCGGCCAGTCGGAAAACATTATCGTGCGCAATTCGCTGGCCGAGTTCAATGTGGCAGGCATCGAGATCGAGAACTCGAACAATGCGGATGTCTACGGCAATATTGCCCGCGACAATACGGGCGGTATCCTCGTGTTCGACCTGCCTGACCTGCCGGTCATTGGCGGGCATTCGACGCGGATATTCAACAATCAGATCGTCCACAATAACACGCGCAACTTCGCGCCGGCGGGCAATATCGTGGCGGGCGTGCCGTCGGGTACGGGCGTGATCATCCTGGCCAATCGCGATGTGCACGTGTTCGACAATGATTTTGCCGACAATCGTTCGGCGCACGTCCTGCTGACGGCCTATACCGAGCCGTTCACGGACGAGCGGTACAATCCGTTGCCGCGCGATATCGTGGTGCGGAACAATCGCTGGTCGGGCGGTGGCACCGATCCGCAAGGCATGTTGGCGCCCCTGGCAGAGGCGCTTGGCGGCACGCTGCCGGCGATTGTGGCAGATGGTGTGACGCGCTGGCCGGGCGCCGATTCGCAGGCGGTGAATCTCGTTATCGATGAGGCGCCCGAGATCGGTTTCGTCAATCTCGGCATCGGCGCGTATCCGATCAATCCAGAGACGCTTGCGCCCAGCATCGACCGTCCGCAGGGCACCCCCGTGACTGAGCCGGCGGCTGTGATCCTGCCGCAGGATGCTGAATAGGACGCTGACGCGATGATGCGACTGGCCGGCCTTGTTTCAGCCCTTCTCCTGCTGGCGGGTTGCAGCGCGCGGAGCGGTGAGGCCGGTGGGCCGGACGCGGCCCTGCTACTGGCTGACGCGCCGGCACCGTACCTGGCGGACTATGGGTTCTTCAGCGATGCGGCAGCGGATAGTCCGGCAGCGGGCGTCGTGCCCTATGACCTGATCAATCCGCTGTTCTCGGACCATGCGATCAAGCACCGCTTCGTCTACGTGCCGAAGGGCAAGTCGGCGGCGTATTCGGCTGATAGCGTGATGGACTTCCCGGTCGGCAGCGCGCTGATCAAGACATTTGCGTTTGCGCCGGACCTGCGGGCGCCGGGCGTGCGTGAATACAAGGTCGAGACGCGGTTGCTGATCCACAAGGCCGATGGCTGGGCGGCGTTTCCCTATGCCTGGAATGCGCAAGGCACGGAGGCTGTCTATGCGCCTGCGGGTGGTCGGCAGGCGATATCGGTCGTGGGGCCATTGGGCGCGCCGCTTTCGATCGACTATGCCATTCCGAACAAGAACCAGTGCAAGACCTGCCATCAGGATGGCGATACCGTGCTGCCGATCGGGCCGAAGGCGCGCAACCTGAACCATGACGGCCCTGCTGGCGTGAACCAGATCACCGACTGGCAGGCGCGGGGTGTGCTTGAAGGCGTGCCGGACGACGTGCCGGCGGCGACCGCCATATTCGATATCAGCCTGCCGGTTGCAGCCCGTGCGCGGGCCTATCTCGACATCAATTGTGCCCATTGCCACAAGGCGACCGGGTCTGCGTCGAATTCCGGTCTCTGGCTCGGGGCAGGGGAGACATCTGCCGTCAAGCTCGGTCTCGGCAAACATCCGACGGCGGCGGGGCGCGGGTCTGGCGGCATTATCTATGTGATTGCCCCCGGTGACCCCGACCGTTCGATCCTGGCCCACCGGATGGAGTCGTCCGAAGCTGGCGTGGCGATGCCGGAGCTTGGGCGTAGCGTGATCGATGATGACGGCGTCGCGCTGGTGCGCACATGGATTGCGGGCATGGACGCCTTACCTGCGCCTGCTAAAGAGCAACCATGAGCGAAGAGCTACAGATATTCATCGATGGCGATGCCTGTCCGGTGAAGGACGAGATTTATCGCGTGACTGTGAGGCACGGCGTGCCGGCGGTGCTTGTATCGAACTCCTATATCCGCATCCCCGAACATGCGATGATTTCGCGCCAGATCGTGACGGACGGGTTCGACGCTGCCGATGACTGGATTGCAGAGCGGGCGCACGCCAAGAGCGTCGTGATCACAGCGGACATCCTGCTGGCGGACCGCTGCCTCAAGGCAGGCGCGCGCGTGATCGGCCCGACGGGCAAGCCGTTTACCGATGATTCCATCGGGGCGGCTGTGGCGACGCGCGCCATCCTGGCGGACCTGCGTGTCGGCATCAGCGAGGCCGGGGCCCCGCGCGCCGGTGGCCCGGCGCCGTTCACCAAGGCGGATCGGTCGCGCTTCCTGTCGGCGCTGGACGAGGCACTGGTTGCCTTGAAGAAGGCCGCCTAGGCTCTATCCCTTGCGCCGTCGGAGTGTTCTTGCCATGAGAAGGCCAGCCCGCGCCGCCTTGGCGCCCATGCCGGGGAACCCAATTGAGCCAGTCGTCCATACGTCTTGAGATCAATGCGCCGTTCAGCGAGATCATTCTCAACAAGCCGGGCAAGCGCAATGCGCTGTCGGTCGATATGTGGGCGGCCATACCGGAGCTGATCCAGCAGGTTGTTGCGGCAGATGCCGTGAAAGTGGTGATCCTGCATGGCGGCGATGCCGGAGCTTTCGCGGCGGGCGCCGACATTTCGGAATTCTCGACCATCTATTCGACACCGGAAACAGCGGCGCAATCCGGCGAAATCATTGCAGCGGCGCTGAATGCGATCGAGCATTGCCCAAAGCCGGTGATCGCGGCGATTGATGGTGCCTGCGTCGGCGGAGGCATGAGCCTCGCCATGGCCGCCGACCTGCGCGTGGCAGGCGAGGGCGCGCGCTTCGGCATCACGCCGGCCAGGCTAGGCATAGTTTATCCGGCGGGCGATACGCGGCGGTTGGTGACGGCCATCGGCGCGTCTCGGGCGAAAGACATCCTGTTCACCGCGCGCATCTTTGACGTGGCGGAAGCAAACGCCCTCGGCTTGCTCAACCGCGTTGTTGCGGCAGGCGCGGCGCTCGCCGGCGCGCGTGAGCTTGGCGAAGCGGTGGCGGCGAATTCGCAATGGTCGGTGCGGGCGATCAAGCAGATGGTGGCCGGGGTGGAAGCCGGGTGGGAGGAGACTTCACCCGAAGCGGCAGCCCTGTTCATCGCGGGCTTCTCCAGCGAGGATTTCGTCGAGGGCTATTCGTCCTTCCTGGAAAAACGCCCCGCAAAATTCACGTTCAAATGATCGCGAAGGCTTTCGCGCAATTGCGGGCGCTGAAGCCCGGTCCGGCCCGGATCTATATCGCGGGCTGCAGCGGCGAGCCTGTAGCGCTGGCCGACGCGTTGCGCGCTGAACCGGAACTTGCCCGCGACCTGACCTTTGTCGGCGTACCGGTGCCGGGGCTGAACCGGACCGACTGGACCAGCCTGCATGAAACCGCCCGCGCCGAGATGCCGTTCCTGTATGGCGACATGCGCGCGGCGTTCGATGCCGGGAAGATACGTCTGCGCCCGATGCACTATAGCGACAGCTATCGCGACATGGTCAGCAGGCAGATCGACCTGGCGGTGGTCATGGTTTCGCCCGCGGAAGCGGATGGCCGGGTGAGCCTTGGCGTATCGGCGGATTTCTCCGGTGCGGTGCTGGCCCGGACGGACATTCCCGCCATGGCCATCGTCAACCGCAACATGCCGGCCCCGGCGGATACGCCGCGTGTGCCGCTATCGCGGTTTGCGGTCGTTGCCGAAGATGACACGCCGCTGGTGGAACTGACGGAATCGGCGCTGCCACCGACCTTCGCGCAGATCGGCGAGACGATTGCCGGGCTGGTGGGCACGGACGCGGCCTGCCTGCAATTCGGCATCGGCAATGTGCAACAAGCGGCGCTGAAGGCGCTGTCCGAGGCGGGCGGTCCGGCAAACCTGCGGATCCATTCGGGGCTGGTGACAGATCCGGTACTGGGCCTGATTGATGCCGGACGTGTGGTGGATGAGGCCGGTGCGATCCTGACCGGCGTGGCGATGGGCACGCAGGCGCTGTACGAACGGGTGGCGCGCGACCATCGCTTTCGCTTTCGCGCTGTCGACGTGACCCATGGCATCGATGTGCTGGCCGGGATCAAGCGCTTTGTGGCAATCAATTCGGTGCTGGAAGTGGACCTGTTCGGGCAGGCCAATGCGGAATTCATGAAGGGGCGGCAGGTGTCCGGCACTGGCGGCCTTGCGAATTTCCTGCGCGGGGCAGCTGCCTCGAAGGGCGGGATGCCGATTATTGCGCTGCCGTCGACAGCGGCGAAGGGAACGGTCAGCCGCATCGTGCCACGTCTTGGCCCGGAGGCGGTGAGCCTGCCGCGTTCGGATATTTCCTGGGTGGTGACGGAGCATGGCGCGATCGACCTGCGCGGCGCCCATATCGACAGGCGTGCCGAATACCTGATCTCGATTGCCGACCCGGCGCACCGGAATGCCCTGATGGCTGCGTGGGCAGAGATGCGCCGCGCGGTCTAGAGGGCGCGCCTGAACGGATCATTTGCCGTTTACGCCTCTCATGCTAAGTCCGGCGCATGAACGGAATCACATTGCATAAGGGCGACCTGCCCAAGAACATCGATTTCGGCCCGATCGTGGCCATCGATACCGAGGCCATGGGCCTGAACCCGCTACGCGACCACCTGACTCTGGTGCAATTGTCGTCCGGTGACGGCACGGCGCATCTCGTCCAGCTTGGCCGCGATTTCAATTGTCCGAACCTGAAGGCGCTGCTGACCGATCCCAAGGTCATCAAGCTGTTCCATTTTGCCCGGTTCGATGTGGCCATGATCAAGCGCTGGCTGGGCGTGGATTGCGCGCCGATCTGGTGCACCAAGATCGCGTCCAAACTGGCGCGAACCTATACCGACAGGCATGGCCTGAAGGATGTTGCCCGGGAAATCGCAGGGGTCGACCTCTCCAAGGCGCAGCAGAGTTCCGATTGGGGCGCGAAGGACTTGAGCGATGCGCAATTGCAATACGCCGCGTCCGACGTGTTCCACCTGCATGTCATCAAGGCCGGCCTCGAAGCCATGCTGATCCGTGAGGGACGGCTCGAAATGGCGCAGGCCTGCTTCAACTTCCTGCCGACCCGTGCCGCACTCGACCTCGCGGGCTGGGGCGAACAGGATATTTTCGCACATTCCTGACGCAACCGTCATGTTCTGGACGCTTTTGTTTCCCCTTTATCAACGGTAAACACGGCCCAGAATACGTTGTAACCGGCCTCAGGCGCTTTCATGGACGCAGTCAAGCATCACGACCCGGCGTCGCTCTGGGCGCCACGGCGGCAACTGACGCTAGAAGAGGCGCGCCGGCGGTCGAGCCTGGTGCGGGGACTTCGCGTCCTGTTCATGGCCTGCGCTGCCGTCTCGATCGGCCTGTTCTTCGGATACATCATCAAGAGCGCGTTCTCCCGGGACGCCGTACCGATGCAGATTTCAGGCGATGAAGTCGTCACCATGCTCAACCCGCGCTTTGCCGGACGCGATTCCACCGGCCAGAGCTTCACGATCACGGCGGATGCGGCCCGCCGCAAGGAACTGACCGCCAATGCCGTCGACCTGGTCGGGCCGATTCTGCGGGATGCTGCGGGAACCGAAGTGCGCGCACCGTCAGGCATGTATGACCGTGATGCGGGTATCCTGGAGCTGTATGACGATGTCGAAATCACGGATGCGTCGGGCTATTCGTTCAAGACGACAGCGGCGCGCGTGCATGTCGGGCAGGACTGGGTCGAGGGGCTTTCGCCGCTCGAAGGCAAGGGACCGCTTGGCGATATTCGCTCGGACTCCTATGAGATTCTTGAAGGTGGCAACCGCGTCGTCTTTCAGGGTAATGTAAAAACAGTGATTTATCCGGCCGAGCCTGATGTGCCGGCAACCGATGAAGGTGATGCAGATGGCAATCCTTAAGTTTCTTGGCGCGGCCCTGGCGGTCTCGGCCATCGCGGCTCCGGCGATGGCGCAGATCTCGTCCGAAGGCGGGCCAATCTACATCGATTCCGAGCGGACCGAGAGTCTCGAGCGCGAGCGCAAGGTGTTGCTGATCGGCAATGTCGACATCCAGCAGGGCACGGCCCGGTTGCGCGCGGACACGGTGACGATTATTTTCAGTGGCAAGACGGGAGAGGGGACGGCTGGGGTCGGCTCTGGTTTTGGCCAGATTCAGACAATGATTGCCGAAGGCAATGTCTTCTACGTCACGCCGGAAATGAAGGCCAAGGGCGACCGGGGCGTTTATGACGCCGCCGTCGATACGATCACAATGACGGGCAATGTGGCGCTGATGCGCGAGCGTGACGTGGCTGAAGGCCAGATATTGAAACTGGAAGTCGGCAAGCGCCGGACGACGCTGGATGGCGGTACCGGACGGACACGCATGGTGATCGAGTCCGACAAGGACACGGCCGGAAACTGAAAAATTCAAGCAATGGCGTGAAGCCGATCTTAAGTATGTCAGGCTATGCCAAGAACGGGGCGACGAAACTGCCCGTGATCAGGGACGAATTCACGAGATGACCGAAGTGGCCGAAGGCCTTGTCGTTAAGAATATTGCCAAATCTTTTGGCAAACGACAGGTGGTGCGCGACGTTTCTCTGTCTCTGCAACGCGGAGAAGTTGTTGGCCTGCTTGGACCCAACGGGGCCGGCAAGACGACCTGCTTTTACATGATCATGGGCCTGATCGGCGTCGATTCCGGATCGATTTCGATCGATGGGGAAGATGTGACCCGCCTGCCCATGTACCAGCGCGCACGCCTAGGCGTGGGCTACCTTCCCCAGGAAGCCTCTATTTTCCGAGGGATGACAGTGGAAGAAAATGTCATGGCGGTGGCAGAACTGGTCGAAAAAGACCGGTCTGCCCGCATGGCACAGGTCGACAGCCTGTTGAGCGAACTGCATGTGGAACATCTTCGCGGCCAGGCGGCCACGTCCCTTTCGGGAGGTGAACGTCGCCGGGTGGAGATTGCACGCGCACTCGCATCACGTCCGAGCTTCATGCTACTGGACGAACCGTTCACCGGTATCGACCCGCTCGCCATTTCCGACATTTCCGAACTTGTCCGCTACCTGAAGCAACGTGGCCTGGGCGTCCTGATTACGGACCACCAGGTGCGAGAGACGCTACAGATCGTGGACCGGGCCTATGTCATGTATGATGGCGACGTCCTCTTTGACGGCACACCGGAAGATGTGCTGAAGAACGAAGATGTGCGCAGGGTCTATCTGGGTGAACAGTTCGCCGCTTGATCTGAAGGGCGCGGGCTTAGGAATGAAACAGTCACTCGACATGCGCCAGGGCCAGTCCCTGGTAATGACGCCGCAGTTGCAGCAGGCGATCAAGCTGTTGCAGCTCTCGAACCAGGAACTCGCAGAGTTCGTGGAGGCCGAGATCGAGCGCAATCCGCTGCTCAACAAGGCTGACGACAATGCCGGCGACGCCAACGAACAGGGCGAAGCGCCGACGCGACGCGAGCAGCTTTCGCTCGATGACAATTCCGGCATGGGCACCGCACGCGACCAGCTTGATGCTCCGGGCGAAGACGTGTTTGAACCCGGCACGGGGTCGGACGCGGCGCTGCCAGCTGGCGGCTCGGGCCCGTCGGCGCAGACCGACTGGTCGAGCGCCACTTCGGGCGGCAGCTTCAACAGTGAAGAATACGATTTTGCCGCGAACCTTTCGACGGATGCCACCCTGCAGGAACACCTGCACAATCAGTTGAATATTGCCGGCCTGTCAGCGGCCGACCGCCTGATCGGCGCCCGGTTGATCGACGAGACCGACGAGGCCGGCTACCTGCGTGCACCGCTCGAGGACGTCGCCAAGGCGCTGGGCGCGGACGTCGCCAATGTCGCCGCCGTGCTGGAAGTCTGCCAGGGCTTCGAGCCGACCGGCGTGATGGCCCGCTCGATTCCCGAATGCCTGACGCTGCAGCTGAAGGAGCGCGGGCGCTTCGACCCTGCCATAGAAGCCATGCTGGCCAATCTCGACATGGTCGCCAAGCATGACCTGAAGGCGCTCGCCGATGTGTGCGGTGTCGACAAGGCCGACCTGCAGGAGATGCTCGGCGAACTGCGCCAGTTGTCGCCCAAGCCGGGCAGTGGGTTTTCGAGCGATACGACGATCGCGGTGACGCCGGATGTCTTCGTGCGTGAGCTGCCGAACGGCATGTTTGCGGTCGAGCTGAATTCCGAGACGCTGCCGCGCGTCCTGATGGACAAGGCCTATTATGCCGAAGTCACGGCGCTGCCGATGCGCGACAAGGAGAAGGAATTCATCTCCGAGTGTGCTTCGAACGCAACATGGCTGATCAAGTCGCTGGACCAGCGCGCCCGCACGATCCTGAAAGTTGGCAGCGAAATCGTGCGCCAGCAGGACGCGTTCTTCGCGCATGGTGTCGCGCATCTGCGGCCCCTTAACCTGAAACAGGTGGCCGATGCCATCGAGATGCATGAATCCACGGTCAGCCGCGTGACCTCGAACAAGTACATGTCGACGCCGCGCGGCCTGTTCGAACTGAAATACTTCTTCTCAGCGTCGATCCCGGCAACCGGCGGCGGCGAGGCCCATTCAGCCGAAGCCGTGCGTCACCGGATCAAGGTGCTGATCGACGGCGAGACCGAGGACGATGTGCTCTCCGACGACCAAATCGTCGAGATTCTGACCGGCTATGGCATCGAGATCGCCCGTCGCACGGTGGCGAAATATCGCGAGAGCCTGAATATCCCGTCCAGCGTCCAGCGCCGCCGGATCAACCGCGCCAGCGCCTGACCGGCTCATTCGGCGGCGGGTGCTGCCGTTTCGAACATTTCGTTGAGATAGGCCGCAAGGCGCACGCCACCCTGTGACAGGCGCTGCCGCAGGATGGGCCGCGTCTGGTAGGCATAATCCCAAGACAGGATCTGCGTGTCCGGATAGATCGTGTCGCGGATGGCGGCGCTCTCATCGGCCCAGTCTGCGGGTCGGGCCTTGGCCCATTCGGCGAGCTGGTCGGGCGTGATCTTCTGCACCAACCATTCGGTCCATTCCGTATAGGACAATTCCTGGTAGTTGATCAGCAACTCGTCCCAGACCTCGTGCAGGTTCGTCATGTCTTCGAAGAAGGTGCAGATGAACTGGTTACCGCCCCGGTCGGTGCCATTGCCGGCATGCAGCGGCTGGTGCAGGTCGCCGACGAGATGGACGATGAAGCGCAGGGCGATCTGGCGATCCTCCAGAGGCGCTGATGGATCGATCGCGATGGCGCGGAATTTTGCCAGCGCCGTGATCGCATCGCCTTCCGGTGGCGGGGTCACCTGCGAATAGGGCGTGTCCTTCGGAATCGTCACATAATGCCAAGGATTGGCTTGCGAGCGCCAGAAGTTATCCGGGTTGGAGCGCATGTGGTCGGGCCAATCGGATGCTTCGGCGATGCCTTCCGGTCCGAGTATATCCTTCACGGCGCTGTCTGCTGTCTGGCTGAGATAGGTCTGCGCCACGGCGCCGACCACGCGGTGGCCGGTCTTGCCCCAAGCATGGGCGGGAGAAGCGACGGCAATTGCAAGGATCAGGGACGCAATCAGGCGGTTCATAGGGCAATCTCCAGGATGGGAAGGACTGGCCTATATCAAAGCCATCGGCATCATGCGGTCAATGCTGCGGGCTGGGTTTATGGCCAGGTTGCGCGCATCAGCCTGTCGACGTCTGCGCGCTGCGTCAGGCTGGGCTGGGCGCCGGGCCGGGTGCAGGCGAGCGCGCCTGCGGTGACCGCGAAGCGGAGCGCATCCCGTTCGGACATGCCCTCGATCAGGGCGACGGTCAGCGCGGCGGTAAATGTGTCGCCAGCGCCGACGGTGTCCACGACCTGGACCTTTGGCGGGGCTTCGCGCGCAATTTCCTCGCCATTGCGATAGAGCGCAGCGCCGGTTTCGCCGAGCGAGATGGCAACCAGTGCGCCCGTTGCGTGCAGCTTGTCGCCATAGAAGGCCGCCTCGGTCTCGTTGACGCTGAGCAGGGTGGCGCGCGCCAGGAGGGCGCCCGGCACGGCCATGGCCGGGGCAAGGTTCAGGCTGACAAAGCCGGTGGCGGCGTCTGCGGCGGCGAGCAGCGTGTCGGCGCTGACTTCCAGCACGCCCATCATGTGGGTGATCGTATGGCCTGCAACGTCTGCCGGACGAAGGGCCGCATTGGCGCCCGGGCACACCACGATCTGGTTCTCGCCATCGGCGGAGACGGCAATCAGGGCAACACCGGTCGTCTCGCCATTGATATGCTGCACGCCAGACAGGTCGACGCCGCCAGCCTGCAGCAGTTTCAGCGCCTCTTCGGCCATGTCGTCCGCTCCGACGGCGCCGATCAGGCGGACGTCGGCTCCGAGGCGGCGCGCCGCCAGCGCCTGGTTGGCGCCCTTGCCGCCCGGGTGGCGGGCGAGGCGCGCATTGGTAACGGTTTCGCCGGGTCGGGGTAGGGCGGGGCCGGTGGCGACAATGTCGAGATTGATGGAGCCGGTGACGGTAATCATATGCTGCCCACCAAGTCTTCGATCAGCGCGAAGAAGCCATCCGGATCGGCCTTTTTGACCCATGTGTGCGGGCCGTCTTCGAGGGCGGATAGACGGGTCTGGCCAAAGTGCGTACCGGCCTCGGTGTCGACGCTGACGGTCGCCTTGCGGGCTTCGAACAGGTGCGGCGCCAGCAGGTAAGCGATGGTGGCGGGATCATGCATCGGTGTCATGCGCCCTTCCTTCCAGCGCGCTTCCAGCACATTGGCCGCCTCCAGCAGTTGCACCATGATTGCGGCACGCGGGCCGGGCAGGGCACGCAGGGAGGCCAGGCGTTCGGGCTCGGCGCGTACCTGGTGGGTCACGTCGAGATTGAGAATGGTGGCCGGAATGCCGCTATCGAACACGACAGCGCCGGCATGCGGATCGGCGAAGATGTTGAACTCGGCAAACGGGGTAATGTTGCCGCCCTCTCGGTCAGCGCCGCCCATGATCACCAGCCGGTCAATGCCGCGGGCAATGTCAGGCGCCATGACAATGGCCGCCGCGATATTGGTCAGCGGCCCGGTGACGACGACCGTGTATTCAGCGGGACTGGCCGATACCAGCGTGTCGATCAGGTGTGTGACGGCATGACCGGCCGCGAGCGGCACGTCCGGCTCGAACGGGTCGAGCCCGGCAATGCCGCTGTCACCGTGGAAATGCTCGGCCGTCACCGGTTCGCGCAGGACTGGACGCGGACACCCGGCAAAGACAGGCACGTCCGCCCGGTCCATGATCTGGCACATCATGCGCGCGTTGCGGCTGGTCAGGTGCAGGGGCACATTGCCGGCCACGGTGGTGATGGCGCGTACGTCCAGCGCCGGGCTTGCCAGTGCCATCATCAGCATGACGGCGTCATCAACGCCCGGATCGCAGTCTATGATGATCGGCGTTGTCGTCATGCGGCGCTGGCATCCCTTGTCGGTGTATTGCGGTGCATGCTAACCATCAGGCCCGCCCGGGCAAGTGAGATCAGGCGGCGAGCTGCGTTCAACGCTCGGAGAGCGTGGGGATTTTTATGACTGACGTGCCAGAAATCAATGTCCCGGCCCTTGTCGCGGTGGCCCGAAAGGCCCGTCTGAACGCACACGCGCCGTATTCGAAATTTCAGGTCGGGGCCGCCGTTCTGGATGAACGCGGCACCGTCTCGGTTGGGTGCAACATGGAGAATGCGGCCTATCCGCTTGGCACCTGCGCCGAGGCCGTGGCGCTAGGCGCCATGGTGGCGTCCGGTGGCAAGAAAGCCCGTACGATCGTGATTGTGGCCGGCGGTGAGCGCCTGATCACGCCGTGCGGGGGGTGCCGACAGCGCATCGCCGAGCTCGCGGGCCCGGACACAATTGTCTATTGCGCTTCCGATACGGGCGACACGATTGAAAACATGCGTGTGGAAGAGCTGTTACCCAACAGTTTCCGCCTCTAGGGGCGCGTTTTCAAATCGTCCAGCAGGGCGCGGAAAGCCGGGGAAATTTCCGGGCTGTCCATGTGCAGGCCATAACCTTCGAACACCATGTCGATGGTCACGCGTTCTTTCTTGCGGCCGACAAGGCGGGCCACCATCCGGCTCTCGGCCACGGTGCGGCCTTTCGACAGGAATGTGTGTTCGAACAGGATATAGCTGCCCTCCCAGCCGACGGGCCGTGTGTGCAGTTCGAACTTCTGGGGGAAGCGCATCATGCGGTGGAAGCTGATCGCCTCGCTCTGGATGATCGGCGTCCAGCCATGCTTGCGGAAGACTTTCAGGAAACCGGTACGGGCAATGTAGTTCAGCATGCCAAGGTCTGTGAACGAGGCGTAGCGGGAATTGGTCATGTGCCCCATCGGGTCATGATCGCCGATCCAGACAGCCGATTTGATGACATGAACGTCAAGCGGCGCCGTGCGCTCACCCGAAAAGTAAGCCGGAAGGAAAATCCTGAGGAACCGGAAAAAGAGGTTCATGATTAATTGTTCGTCCTGCTGCTCCTGTCGGCCAATTGCAAAGTCCGGGCCGTATTCCAGCGTGCCAGCCACAGACTAATAAAACATGTTGAGCCGCTTGCGCGCCTATGAGGGGGCAGGCGGTCGGCAGGTGCGACGCGGGTCTATTTGACGGTGATCGTTCCGGCCTCGTAGGCGGCGCTGCAATCGCTCGCATCCTTGCGGATGTGGCTGTCGGTCAACAGGATCGAGCGGCCTTCGCCGGTGAAGCGGACATCGTCGCACGTGCCATCATTGGCGTATTCGCCGCTATCGTCGCCAAAATCGTCATGCGACTTATCGGCCATCATGATGACCTTTCCGCCAAGCGCCGTGAGCGTGTCGATATTCACCTTGATGTTCGCGATCGTCATGCCGCCATCGAGAATGACATACCGGGATACGCCAACGGATTGGCCGCTTTGCCAGACACTCACGGCCGCATAGGAGAGACTAGCCGTATTCAGGGATTCGAGGTTGATCGTGTCAGTCATGTCATACGACATGAACATGTTTATACCCTGGCATGCGCCAGCATCGCTGCATGCTGTCCCAGCCATGACATATGACTGGCCGTCTTCATCCCGAGCAAAGAGGACAACGCCATCAGCGTCGCTTGTCCTGACCGTATGGTCCAGCGAGGCCACGATGGCCTGCATGTCGCCAAGCGTCACGCTGTAGACCAGCTTGCTGTCGTCGATGCTGGAAGCGCCTTGCGCGGAAACGGCTGTCGTCAGGCCGATGGCCAGAATGGAAAGGGAGATGGACTTGATCATGGCTGAGTCATCCTTTTCAGACACTAGAGCCAATGCGACGCTGCTGTGCAACTCATCGCGGGAAATACAATGGTGCACCCAACAGGATTTGAACCTGTGACCTCTGCCTTCGGAGGGCAGCGCTCTATCCAGCTGAGCTATGGGTGCGCAAGAGGAGCCGTCTTTAAGCCAAGCCGGGCAGGGGCGCAACGGGTCAAAGCCGTCCTGTGTTGCTTGCGCCTGCGGGAATTTGCGCTAGCTAGGTCCCTCACGACAAAAGGATGTTCCCGATGCGCACACGCGGCCTGGCTGTTTCCCTGATTTTCGCGTTTGCACTGGCCGGCCCCGTGGCCTGCAGGGAACAGGCACCCGATCCGGCCGCGATTGCGGCGCAGGCAAAGGCGGCCAAGGCTGAACAGGACGCCGCAGCCGAGGCGGCACTGGCGGCGGCCAAGGCATCACGCGGCTTGGGCGAGCCAGCCGTCTGGGTGCTCAGCGATTCAGATACCACGCTTTACATCATGGGCACGGTCCACTTATTGCGCCCGGAACTCGATTGGCGCAGCGACGAGATCGATGCGGCCATGAATGCGGCTGATACACTCGTGTTCGAAGCAGACGTCTCCAGTTCCGAGGCAGGCGCCGAGATGATGAAATTCGTCCGCGAGAAAGGCCTGTTCCAGAACGGCGGCCAGCTGACCAACCTGCTCAGCGATGCCGAGACGATCGAGCTTCAGGCCGCGCTCGACTATGTCGGCCTGCCGCTTGGCGCCGTGCAGAACATGCGGCCCTGGTTTGCAGCCGTGAACCTGTCCGTCATGCAGATGACGAAAGACGGGTTTGACCCGAATTCGGGTGTCGAGCAGGTGCTCATCGCCGAAGGGGCATTGGCCGGGAAATCATTTGCCTATCTGGAAACCGTGGACGACCAGCTTGGCCGGCTCGCGGGCCTGCCGAATGATGTCCAGGTCGATTTCCTGATCAGTTCGGCGGAATCCATCGACGAGGGCGCGGCGATGCTGGACGCGCTCGTCGATGAATGGGCCGATGGCGACGTCACAGGGCTCGGCCTGTTGCTCGCAAACCCCGACATGATGGGCTCCGACGAGGTCTATGATGCCCTCCTGAAAGAGCGCAACGAAACCTGGGCGCCGAAAATTGCTGCCATGCTCGAGACGCCCGGGACGCGTCTCATCGCCGTTGGCGCGGGCCACCTGGCCGGCGATGACAGTGTCATAGCGATGCTTCGGGCTGATGGCTTCGAGGTGACGGGTCCGTAGGCCGGGCCGGTACTTTCGAGCGCGATGGCAGGCCGATCCATATCCGCAGGAATGGTATCCGGCGCCCGATATCGTAGAACAGCCAGCAGCCTGAGACCGTGATGGCGATGAGCAGCGTGGCCTCGAGGGCGACCGGCTGGCCCGCCTGACCGAGATAGTGCGCGGCGACCACGATAATTGTCTGATGTATCAGGTAAACCGGGAAGATCGCCTCGGTCAGCACCCGCCGAACGGGCCCGTCGCTCAGGCGCAGATTGCGGTGGGCGAACCCGATCAGGGCGACGATGGCTGCCCACGCCTGCAACTCGCGCACGCCGCGGAACGTGTTGCGCATCGATTCCGGCGGCGTGCCGCCGTCTGACCAGGCATTGTAATAGGTCATCAGGGCGCCCCAGGCGACGAACATCGCGCCGAGCGCCACCCAGCGCCAGCGTACACAGGCGTCGAAGAAGGGCCGATGCTTGGCGATAGCGAAACCGAACAGGAAGGTCCCGAAATAGAGCGTGTGGAGATCGCCGTCGTAGCGGAAATCGTGGTTTTCCCCAAAAACCGGGAAGAGGGTTACCCGCGTGATGAACAGGAAAAACCAGGGCGTGAGGAACAGGCCGGGACCCTTGATCAACACGGACAGGGCTTTCGGCGCGCGGCGCAATAGCGGCAGCAGCGGCAACAGCGCGATCGAATAGATAATCAGGAAGGCGACGAACCACATGTGATTGTGCGTGGGTGTTGAGAGGTATCCGTCGGTATCGCACCAGTTGCTGGAGGCTGTGACGTATTTCATGTAGAAATTGTCGAGCCAGGGGCTCGGGGAAACGCCGTAAGACTGAATGACTTCGAGGATCTCGTAATAGCTCTGTGGCGGCACGATCACGAACATGGCGAGCAGGAGGGGCGGCCCATACGCGCCTTGCTGAGCTGCCATGTGCTCATCTTGTCGGCCATGAACCGGGTTGCAGCCCCCGATATCAGGAACAGGAGCGTCAACCGCCACGGGTTCGACAGAAACATGAGTGGCTCGATCAACGCGCTGGCATGGCTCGATTTCACGTGCCAGTCCCATGTCACGTAATACATGCCGACATGGCAGAGGATGAGCAGGGCAAAGGCGCCGATGCGGAGCCAGTCGAGATCCTAGCGGCGTTGGGTCATGGTGGGCCGTCTCCTTGTTTTCAGCCCTTCTGTTCGCGAACCCTCGCAGCGCGCTATCGTTGCGACACGAGCGGCGACAGGCCGGGACGAGTGGAGACGGTGTGGTGACGAGCGGTGGCGCGCGGTTTTTGACTGGTCCCTGGGTAACCATCGCCATCCTCGGCCTGATCAACGGACTGGTGAACATCACGTCGATCATATTGGAGGCAAAGCGTGACGGGGATCCGGTATCCTTCGTCGAGCCACTGATCCTGGAAGGGTCGAGCTATCTGCTCTGGCTGGCCTTGGCGCCGTTCATCGGACTGGCGGTCCAGCGGCTGCTGCCGAATTCCGGCAATTTGCCCCGGTCCATTCTCGGCCACCTGGCCCCGACCGTGCCGGTGTCGCTGGTCCATGTTGCAGGCATGGTGATCATCCGGGTGATCTGTTTCACGTTGCTCGGGGGAGAATATCGCTTTTTTGGCGACGGGATATTGCTGCCTCTGGTCTATGAGTGGCGCAAGGACGTGATCAGCTACGGCGTGCTTGCGGCGACATACTGGCTGTATCCGTTGATCATGGCGCGGCGGGCTAAACCTGTGGGAGACCGGATCGAGATCCGGGAGGGCGCAACGGCAATCTTCCTGCCGCCGGGCGACATTCTCGCGGTCGAGGCGGCTGGCAATTACGTCCAGTTCCACACGAAGGACCGGGTCCATATGGTGCTTGGCACGCTGGCCACCTGGGCGATGCGGCTGAAATCCCATGGCTTTGCCCGGGTACACCGCTCACGCCTCGTCAACCGGGCGCGTATCGGCGCCTTCAAGCCAAAAGCATCAGGCGACGTCGAAATCACGCTGGATGACGGGCGGGTCGTTATTGGCAGTCGTCGTTATCGGGACGCATTGGGGTCTGTGCCTAAGCCCTCGACCTGAATCAGGCCAGCGTGGCCGAACGCTTTAATGCGAGCAGGGCCTGATCCATCACGCCCTCGCTTGAGGCGCAGACGATCTGGCCGCCGAGTTTGGGCGCGTTGCCGCGCCAGTCAGTGGCGAGACCGCCGGCACCGCGCACAACCGGAATCAGGGCGGCAACGTCCCAGGCTTTGAGGTCGGTTTCAGCGACAAGATCGATCGTGCCGGCGGCCAGGCGCGCATAGGCATAGGCATCCAGGCCATAGCGGCTGATCCGAGCCGTCGCGCGCAAGTGCGCCCAGGCGCCCTGTTCAGCTGGATTCAGGATGAAGGGATCGGTTGTGGCGATGGTTGCCCGGCGCAGGTCGTGGCAGTCGGAGACACGGATCGGCGTGCGCGTGCCGCCGCGTTGCAATTCTGCGCCGCCCGGCCAGCCGACATAGCGTTCGCCAAGCACCGGCTGGTCGATGATTCCGATCAGGGGCACGTCGTCCGGGCCAACCAGCGAAATCAGCGTCGTCCAGACCGGCAGGCCGGCGACGAAGGCGCGGGTGCCGTCGATCGGATCGATCAGCCAGCGATAACCGCTGGACGATGGGGTTTCAGGATACTCTTCGCCCGTCACGCCATGGTGCGGGCGTTCGGCGGCCAGAATGGCGCGGATCGCCCGTTCGGCGGCGCGGTCGCCCTCGGTTACGGGATCGAATTCGGCCCGTGCGGGAATGGCCGGTCTCGCGGTGGGTGCCGGACGGGCTGGGGACGGGTTCGAAGACGGGGTTGCCGCCTTGTTGTCCACGTCTTTCAGGGCACGAAAATGCGGCCGGATCGCTATCCAGGCGGCATCTGCGAGCCGCCCGGCGAGGGCGAGTTCATCTTCGAGGGACATTCGGTCTGGCATCCGGCAGGGCTAGCCCTGCCTTGGGCCGGGCGTCAAGCGGCGCCGTGGCTCGACTGGTCGCCTTCGAGGGCCTTGGCCAGTTCCAGCAGGCGTTTGCGCGGACGCTCGCCAAGCCGGTAATAGGCGCGAACAAGCTCCAGTGTCTCTTTCTGCGAGAGGATGTCGCCTTCCATGTGCCCGGCGTCATTGGCGGCGTCAGGCGCATCTGCGGCGGGGATACCGTCGAAGAAATACTGGACCGATACGGTCAGTGCCCGCGACAGCTCATACAGACGCGAGGATGTGATGCGGTTTGCGCCACATTCATATTTCTGGATTTGCTGGAACCGGACGCCGACCTGGCCAGCCAGGTCCTGCTGGGTCATGCCGAGCAGCCGGCGGCGGCGGCGAAGGCGTTTGCCCACGTGCAGATCTGTATCGTCAGCCATTTCTTACTCCAAACTACGACGGGACGGTTCCAGTCCCAAAACAGGAAATTCGAGCAAGTCCTACGCAAATGGTGTGCCGGAGGGCATTTCTGTGCCTAAAATGCGGGCAGAGTAGGTTAATTGCACAGGTGCGACATTCCTGCGCTTGCCTATTTGTGCACCGCAGCATAATCCTGTTCTTGCACTTCGGTGCAGACGCCTCTGGCGTTTCCTCCCTTTGACTTTGGCCGCACCTACGGGTGCGGCCCTTTTTTTTGGAAAAGGGGTCAGGATCCGCTGACGAGCCGCGCAATATCGAGAATTTGCGCCGTCACATCTGCAATGACAGCTCTAATTTCAGCAAATCGGTCCGAGCGAGTGATCGCATGCTCGTCCATGTAAAGTCCGCGATTGATCTCGATCTGAAGGGCGTGGACATTGCGCTTGGGCCGTCCGTAGCGGCGGGTCGTGTAGCCGCCCGCATAGGGCGCATTGCGGGCAACGCTGAGGCCCTGAGCGCGGAAGGCGCGTTCCACCCGGCCGGTCAACCGCGGATCGCAACTCGATCCGAACCGGTCGCCCAGCACGATATCGGCCAGTTGGCGTCGCCCCGGCTGGACCGACGGCATCGAATGGCAGTCAATCAACAGCACTGCGCCATGCGTGTCGCGCAGCGCGCCCAGTTCGAGGCCGAGCCGGTCATGATAGGCGTCATGCACCAGACGGAGGCGTTCTTCGCCTTCGGCGCGCGTCAGCCTTCGCGCATAAATCGCCTCGCCGCGGGCTGCGACACGGGGCAGGGCACCCAGGCCGGCCTCGACGCGGGCTGTGGGCAGGCCGCTCACGCGGGGTAGGCCATCGCTGAACATGGAGGCATCAAGTTCACGCGGGTCGCGGTTGAGGTCTGCGACCGACCGTCCATAACGGGCCGCCATCAGTGTGGCGCCCAAGGCCGGGGCGTCGGCAAACAGTTCTTCGACGAAGGCATCTTCGGTGCGGCGCAGGTCGATCAGCGGCACGCAAAGCGCCGATTGCATGTGTTCCGGGTATTCATTGCCGGAATGCGGCGAGGCAAACAGGACCGGCGCGGCGGGGCCGGCAGGCCCGTCCAGCGTGTAGGGCGTATCATACGCGACGGGCGCTGCAGGCTCCGTCGCGGCAGATTTTGTCAGGGGAAGTAGGCCGCTCATCGGGCCCATGGTTTGCCAGTTCGCCTGAAGGTCAAGCTTTTTCAGGGCTGAAGCAAAAAAGACACGGGGAATCTCTTCGCCATTCACGCATGATTTACCCGCTCCGTTGTTTATGTCTTAAATCAAACACTGGCATCCAAGGGGGCGAGCATGACCAAGATCCTTCTCGCAGAAGACGACGACTCAATGCGCACGTTCCTGGCTGCCGCGCTGCGCCGGGCTGGCCATGAGATCCAGGACTATGCGGACGGCGAAACGGCCCTTCATGCGCTTGAGCGCGAAGTGTTCGACCTTCTCCTGACCGACATTGTCATGCCAGGGCTCGACGGGATCGAACTGGCCCGTCGCGGCGCCGAACTCGACCCGGCGATGAAGATTGTTTTCATTACAGGTTTTGCCGCCGTGGCGCTCTCGTCCGGCGCGCCGACGCCTGCGGGCGCCAAAGTCCTGTCCAAGCCATTCCACCTGCGCGAGATCGTTGACGAAGTCGACAAGGTGATGGCGGCCTAAACCATCTTGACGCGGCGGGCTGGATTGGCCATTACCGCCGCTTCCCGATGGATCGGGCGGTTAGCTCAGTGGTAGAGCACTACGTTGACATCGTAGGGGTCACAAGTTCGAACCTTGTACCGCCCACCATCCATGACCGATGGCGCAAAGCGCCAGAAATCGGTCGAGGATCGATTTAAGGACATGGATGCCCGCCAGCGCAAGTGCGGGCAGTGCATCACTTAAAACACAGTCTTTTCAATCTAGCTTCGCCGCGAAGAAGTCCAGCGTCCGGCCCCAAGCCAACTGTGCGGCGGCCGCGTCGAAGCGCGGGGTCGTGTCGTTGTGGAAGCCGTGGTTCACGCCTTCATAGATGAAGGCCTCATAGTCGGCGCCATTGGCCTTGAGGGCCGCTTCATAGGCGGGCCAGCCCGCGTTCACGCGGGTATCGAGCCCGGCCAGATGGATCTGCAGCGGCACTTCCAGCGTCGCGGCGTCCTGTTCCGTCGGCCAGCCGCCATAGAACGGCACGGCACCCGACAGCCAGGGCTGGTTCACGGCCATCAGGTTGGTGATGCTGCCGCCAAAGCAGAAACCAACGCAGGCGACCTTGCCATTGCAGTCCGGATGATCGCGGAGGGTCTCGGCAGCGGCCATAAAATCCTGCAGCATGTCATCACGTTCACGCTGCGCCTGCAGGGCGCGGCCATCATCGTCGTTACCGGGATATCCGCCCAAAGGATAAAGCGTGTCAGGCGCCAGCGCGATATAGCCTGCCAGCCCCGTGCGGCGGGCAACGTCCTTGATATACGGATTGAGGCCCCGGTTCTCGTGCACGACAATCACGCCGGGGCGTTTGGCCGGCCCCTTTTTCAGCCGGACAAGATCGCCCGCCATCTCGCCTGCGCCATCGGGTGACTCGTAGAGCAGGGTTTCGATGTTGAGGCTCGGATCGTCAGGACGTGTCTGCAGATTGGTCTCGTAGTCGGGCATGACGCAGGCTGCGAGCATGGCGACACTCATGCCGCCGACGGTATATTTGCCGAGGCCCGCGAAGAAGTCACGCCGCGACATCGCACCATGGCAATAGGCATCATATAGGTCGTGTACGCCTTGCGGCAGGGGCGGGTCGTTCGGCAGTCGGATCATGGGGCTTTTCCTGTCGTCGGCGTCTCCGGCAATGATAGGCTGCATGCGTGGCCGGGAAACCCCGCGCCGGAAATTGTGTTTCAGCTATCGCCATCCCACCAGGGGAAGCCTTTCGGCATGTCACGGGATACTTTTCCCGGGAAAGCCGGTGCGCGCTTTTCGAGAAAGGCGCCGACGCCTTCCTTCACGTCATCGGACGCCCCCAATGCGAGGGCAAAAGCGCCGTCTTTTGTCAGAAGATCGAACGGAGCGCTGTCGGGGCCATACCGCCAGAGCAGTTGGCGGGTCAGGGCGACGGAAACAGGTGCGGTGTTGCGGGCAATCTCGTGGGCGAGTTTCAGGGCCGCGGGTAGTACCTCATCCGGCGCAACAACTTCGCTGACAAGGCCGCCTTCCAGCGCTTCGGCCGCGTCGAACACGCGCCCCGTCAGGCACCATTTGAGCGCCTGCGGCAGCCCCACGATCTGGGGCAGGAACCACGCGCTGCCTGCTTCAGGTGGCAGGCCGCGCTGCGTGAACACGAAGCCGAACTTAGCCGTCGAAGCCGCGATCTTGATGTCGGTCGGCAGGGCCAATGTTATCCCGACGCCGACGGCGGCGCCGTTGAAGGCGGCGATTGTCGGTTTTAGGGAATTGTAGAGCGCGCCGACGAAGCCCGCCCCATCGCGTTTGCCGCCGTTGGTGCCGCCGAAATTCTTGGCGCCGGCGCCGCCCTCAGACGTATCGAAGCTGGCGGCACCGGCCGACATGTCGGCGCCGACACAGAAGTGCCGGCCTGCGCCAGTAAGAATGACGGCCCGGACACTGTCATCACCGTCGCAGCGCCGGATTGCAGCAGCCAGTTCCTGGCCCATCTGAGCGGTATAGGCATTGTAACTGTCCGGACGGTCCAGCGTGATGATCGCCGCCGGGCCGTCCCGCTCGAACCTTATCTGCTCATAGTTCATGGTCAGTGTCGTCCCTCAGCGGGTCATGGCGGCCAGGCGGGAATCGATGATTTCGCTGGCTTCGGCGATAATCCGGTCGACCAGTTCCTTGACGGTGGGGATGTCGTCGATCAGGCCCTGCACCATGCCGGCCGACCAGATGCCGCCATCCGCATCGCCCTCGGCCATGGCTTTGCGCCCACGCGCGCCCGCGACAAGGTGGACGACATCCTCGAACTTGGCACCGCCTTTGCGTTCGATCTCGACGACCTCGTCACTCACGGCATTCTTCATCACCCGCGCCGTGTTGTGCAGCGTACGGAAGATGAGATTAGTCATGCGCTCGTCATTCTCGACCATCTGGCGCTTGAAGCTCTCATGGATCGGCGCTTCCTTGGTGACACAGAAGCGCGTGCCCATATTGACGCCGTCCGCACCGAGCGCCAGCGCGGCCGCCAAGCCGCGTCCGTCCGCGAATCCGCCCGAGGCCAGCATCGGGATCTTCACTTTGTTGGCGGCGGCCGGGATCAGGATCAGGCCCGGAATGTCGTCCTCACCCGGATGGCCGGCACACTCGAAGCCGTCGATGGAGATGGCATCGGCGCCCATCCGCTCGGCCGAGAGAGCGTGGCGCACAGCCGTGCACTTGTGGATCACCTTGATGCCGTGCTGCTTGAAATGGTCGATATGCTCCTGCGGTTTGTACCCGGCCGTTTCGACAATCTTGATGCCGCCTTCGATGATGGCCTGACGGTATTCGGCATATGGCGGCGGCGTGATGGCCGGCAGGATGGTGAGGTTCACGCCGAACGGCTTGTCGGTCATGTCCCGTGTGCGCTGGATTTCCTTGGCCAGTTCTTCCGGCGTGGGCTGTGTCAGTGCCGTTAGGAAGCCAAGCGCGCCGGCTTCGGCGACCGGTGCGACCATCTCGGCATAGCCGACCCATTGCATGCCGCCCTGGACGATCGGGTGCTCGATGCCGAACATTTCGGTGAAGCGTGTCTTGATATGCATATCTCTTTCTCCCTTTCCGCCGTGGGCGGCTTGTTTTGAATGTCAGGTATCCCAGTGATCGGTAAAGCGGATGGTCTGCCTGGCGAGGCCGTCGGTCACGATGTCCATGCCGCCGGACTTGATCATCCATTCCAGCCTGTGGTCGCGGTACTGTCGTTTAAACAGGCCGGATTCGACCGCCGCGCTGACCTGTTCCATCCCGGTAATGGATGCGCGTGATTCCTGGTCGGTTTGTTTCACGCTGTCGCGTGCATTCACCCGTGCGATCCAGCCTGCGAGGCGCGAGCCACCGGTTGGCTTGTAGCCGAAGCCGTCGGCCGCATTGAGATATGGAATCACGCCGAGGTCTGCGCGCCCAAATTCAAGGCCGTTGAAAAAATCGGAGTCACCCAATTCCGCGTCCAGCCACGCCATGAATCCGGCGATCTGCTGGCCCGCCTTCGCTTCGATCGCCTCGCGTAGCGGCTCATCGCCCCGTTTGAAGAAATGCAGCTCACCGAGCCCCCAGGTGATCGCCTCGAAATGCGTGTCCATCACGTCCTCGATCTGGCGAACGCGGGCGCGGGCTTCCGGCGCGTTGGGCATCAGAGAGGGGTCGGGCCATTTGTCGTCGATATATTCAAGGATGATGGTCGAATCGAAGATCGCTGTGTCACCGTCGATCAGGGCTGGCACTTCGCGGCGCGGGTTGGCGTCGGCGAACGCGCCCTTCGTATCCCCCGCGCCGATGCCTTCCGGCATGCGCACATCGAAGGCGATCCCCTTCTCGCGCAGGGCGATCTTCACCTTCTGGGCATAGGGCGAGAGCGGATGTTCATAGAGGACGAGCATGCAGGGATGGGCTCCGGTTTGTGATCAAAGGCCCAGCTGGGCTTTCGCGAGGATGTTGCGCTGGATTTCGTTTGAGCCGGCATAGATCGAGCCCGCCCGGTCATTGAGATATTTGGCGGCCACGGTCACGGCGCCGTCTGGCCCGACCAGCGCGGCCGAATTCGACGGCGCGTTGACGACTTCGCCGCCGGGGCTCGTATGGTGCGGCTGGAAGGGTTCGACATAGGTCCCGGCGATCTCGATCGCGAGTTCGGTGAGCCGTTGGCTGAGCTCGGTGCCCTTTACCTTCATCATCGAGGCCTTCAGACCGGGCGTGCCGCCACCGGCCAGCTCTGACATCATCATCAGCTCGGCGGCTTCCAGCGCCGACGCGTCGGCCTCGGCCTGCGACAGCTTGATCGCCATGTCCGGTCCCAGACCCGCCTCGGCGGCATGCCTGCGCAGCGCACCGACGCGCGCCTTCAGGCGCGGGCCGTAGCTCGATCCGCCCCGCTCGAATTCCAGCAGGTATTTGGCGACCGTCCAGCCTTCATTGACCTTGCCGATCACGTTCGCCTGCGGCACACGCACATCATCGAAGAAGATCGCGTTCTGGATATGCTCGCCCGACAGCATGATGATCGGGTCGACGCGCACGCCGGGCGACGTCATGTCGATCAGCAGGAAGGTAATGCCCTGCTGCGGCTTGCCGCTTGCGTCGGTGCGCACGAGACAGAAGCACATGTTCGCTTCATGCGCGTGCGTCGTCCAGATCTTCGAACCGTTGCAGATGAACGCGTCGCCATCTTCCTTCGCCGACATGGAGAGCTGTGCAAGGTCAGATCCGGCATGCGGCTCGGAATAACCCTGGCACCAGAAATCCTCGCCCGACAGGATGCGCGGCAGGTAATGGTCCTTCTGCGCCTTCGTGCCGTGCCCGATCAGGGCCGGCCCGCACATCGCAATGCCCATCGGCGAAAGGGGCGGGGCGCCAGCCCGCGCCATTTCCACGTCGAAGATGTAGCGCTGCGCCACGCTCCAGTCGCAGCCGCCATATTCGACAGGCCAGCCGGGCGCCGCCCAGCCCTGTTTCACCAATATGGCCTGCCAGGCCAGCGCGGTGTCCTTGTCGCTGTAAACGCTGGTCATGCGCGCCGCATAGCGGCGCAGGTCAGGCGCCAGGTCGCGGTCAAGGAACGTGCGCACGTCCTCGCGGAAGCGCTCTTCGTCGGGTTGGAATGCGAGGTTCACTCTGCTGCTCCTGCGGGGATCAATGCGCCGGAGAAGCCGCCAGTCCCACTTGTGTTGTTTGAAGTATACTTGCCTGTTTCTCCGGGCTCTTCCACAGGAATGTCGCCGGAAGTCCCAGCCGGACGCAAGCTTGACCCGCGGGACTCGCCGCCACGGGGATACGTTCCGCAAGGGTACCCATGAAACGCACGACACGTTCGCCACGGGAGCTCAGGTCGTATTCCGGGCCGAGTTCCAGTCGCGTGCGCACTTCAGGCGGCAGGATCGCGACGGCGGCGTGAACGATTGCGCTCTGCAGGCCCTTCGGCACGCCTTTGGCGGCCCGGCCGGACTTCATTATGTCGAGGAATTCTGTATTGGTCGGGTGCGGCTCGAAGCGCGGCAGCAGCGTGTCCAGCATGGCATCAAAGTCTGCCTCGCAAGTCAGCGGGTGCTGGACGCCATAGAGACGCGCGACCGCATCGCCTTCTGCGTAGAAGCGCGTCTTGTCGGCCTCCGATACCGGTTTGACGAACCGGTCATAGGCAGTCAGAAAGCCATAACTGGCCGTAGCGCTGACCCAGTCGAGCAGCTCCACGTCGAGCGCGCGATAGGACTCGCCCGTGGGTGTCTCGCCGCTGACTTTCGCATGCATGTTTGTGACGCCCTGGATCACGCGGCGTGCGGCGCTTTGCGGGCCATAGACGCCAACCATGGCGGCGATGCCGGTTCTGCGGGAGCGCCCGACAGGGTCTGTCTTGAATGTCGAATGGTCCCAGACGCCGGACTGGATGCGCGCGTCGGCAAATTCCAGCAGGACGGCGGCGATACCGCCGACGCCGAGGGCTATCGGGTTCTTGAAAACTCTCCATGAGACCGAATCGGGGCCTGCAAACGCCGGCTCGCCTTCGGGATGCAGGAAATCGATTTTCCAGCCAAGATAGGATTTCATACCGAGCATCGTACGGGGTCCTTCCGGGGCCTGCACCTGTCCAAACTAACAGGGTGGGCGCAGGCAACCAAGCAGCGACGCTAGGGAAGGGCGGTCTCAAATCCGTTTGGTCGCCGATGACTCCGCCGCTAAGCTGTCAATTGCGACGCGTTTGGGAGAACGGATCATGGCGGATAAGGAGAACGGAAACCGGGCCCACGGCGTCGGTTCCCTCGCTGAGCGGCTCGCGGCCCTGCGCGCCTATGACAATAGCCGGGTCATCGGCCTGACAGGATCGGTTGCTTCCGGAAAAACGACGCTCGCGCGCCAGGTGTCGGAGGGGCTCGCCCCCAGCCTTTCTGTCGAGACGGTATCGACCGACGGTTTCCTCTACCCGAATTCCATCCTCCAGGAGCAAGGCCTTTTGATGCGCAAGGGCTTTCCGGAAACCTATGACCGCGCGGGCTTTGTCGATGCGCTGGTCCGCGTCCGGCGGGGCGCGGCGGACTTTCCCGCCCACAGCCACGAGATCTATGACATAGACCCGGCGCTGACGCGCACCATCCGCCTGCCTGATATCCTGATCCTTGAAGGCCTTGGCTTCCAGCCGCCGACCCGGCCGGACCGGACCGACGGCGAGCCCGATGTCTTGGTCTATCTCGATGCCGCAGAAGACGATCTCGAGTTCTGGTATGTCGAGCGCTTTGTCGGCTTCTGGAACGCCGCGCGGACCGACCCCAAATCTTTCTACGCGCAATGGTTGCACATGACGGAGCCGGAACTCAGGGCCTTCGCCAAGACGGTCTGGGACGGCGTCAACCTGCCCAACCTGCGCGACCATATCCACCCACTGAAGGATCATGCTGACATTGTCGTGCGTAAGGACCGCACCCACGTCGTCGAGATCAGCGAAGACCGGACCGCCTGATTCGGCGCGCGACCGTTGCTCACCAATGCGGCGGCGGCGCCCCGTCGTCTGGGTCCGGGCCCATCGTCTGCGCCATGGTGGCGTATTGCTCGCTCAGCTTCGCGACCTGCCGCGTCAGCCGGTCGATCTCCCGCCATTGGGCGATCACGGTCTTATTGAGGTCGTCGATCACTTCGTCCTGATGGGCGATGCGAGTTTCAAGCGTGTCGAGGCGGGCTGTGTCTGTCATGGACGCTTCTTAGCCCGCCGATAGCCGGGCCTGCAAACACATTGATGGCGGCAAAGGCGCTCGACGCGGCCCTATTGTCCGCTTTAGACGGGGGCGCGTGACCGCCTACCGCTATTCTGTTGCGCCTATGATGGGGTGTACAAAAAATATCTTATAAAACAATGATTTATGGGTCTTCGTGTGCGCCGCCAAAACATCAGTAGTCGTACTAAGCGGCGATTTTCTTGTCCCGCCGCGAGGTTGGTCGAAACTTGAAAAAGGCCTCGTCACGGATGAAGAGGATCTGTCTTGCATTGACCTAAACGCCTTTGATTCGGTCTGTAAGTCGCAACTAGCACCCTGCCAGACCATTTAATGCCAGACATCCCCATCGCGGCGAGTAGCTTTCGCGCAATCGAGCCTGATCCCGGACTTGCAAACCTTAGCGACAATGATCTCGTCGAGTGTGTGGGGGCAGAAAGGACACTGTCCCAGCTTAAATGCGCAAAGATCGAGCATGTCAGACGCATCTGATCGGTCTGTTGCTCCTGATTGTAACCAAATTGCCACAAAAATGAGAGATTTGACTTCGAAGTCATTTGTCTTTTTGGCCCGTGTTGCATTCGAAGTCATTTCGTGCTTCCAATGTTTTGGAGGCATTGAACATTCCGGGGAGGAGAACTCAAATGAGCCGCACACCATCATTCTCAACCATTCTGCGGGGAGGCGCTGCGACCTTTGCGCTATCTGTTGGCGCACTGGGCTTAGCGGCCCCGGCTTTTGCGCAGGACGCCGATGCGGCGACTGATAAAGAAGCGCGCCAGGAAACGATTATCGTCACCGCAACGAAGCGGGCCGAAGATCTTCAGGATGTTCCGATCTCGATCACAGCGATCAGCGGTGCACAACTGGTCGAGCGCGGCATTACTGACGTCCTGTCGCTGGACAAGACGATTCCGGGACTTGTGATCAAGAACTCGGGTAACGATCCAGTGCCAATCCTGCGGGGCGCTGGCGCCGCGGGGACGACAGATACAGCTGTTCCGATCTATGTGGACAGCACCTATCGTCCACGTGCTGGACAGGCGCTGGCGAGCTATCTCGATCTCGAACGGGTAGAAGTGGTGCGCGGTCCTCAGGGCACGCTGTTCGGGCGCAACACGCTCGGTGGTTTGATTAATGTCATATCTCGCAAGCCCGAAACCAAGGCGTTCGATTGGGGCGGCGCGGCAACCTTTGGCGATTATGCGCTTCAGCGCTATGAGGGCTTCGTCAACGTGCCCTTGGGAGACAAGGTTGCGTTTCGTCTCACCGGCAGCGACACACAGCGCGATCCCTACGTCGAGAATACATTCAATCCGGACGCTGGCCTGAAGGACGCTGATGAATCCTATGCGCGCGCCCAGTTGCTCTGGGAGGCAAGCGACGATCTCAGCGTGAAGCTCGGCTATACCTACTGGACTGACACGGCGAACGGAAACGCAGACTACGCCTATAAGGTTCTGGGCATTCCCGTAAACCCTCTAACCCGCGAAACAAACGGCGTTTTTGGTTTTATCGACCCGCGCCAAGGAACGCGTGATGGCTGGCCGGGTGGTCGGTCGCAGGCCGGCAATGTATCAAATGGCGACCTTAGCGCGTTCGTGAGCCCCAATCCGTATCAGGTTGCATTCGACTACCAGCCGCAAAGGGATATCGAGGAAACATCGCTGCTCCTGAATGTGGAGTGGAGCGTCCTCAACCATGATGTGACCTTCAATGCTGCGACATTTGACTATACGGAGTTGCGTCTGACGGACACGGATCTGTCTTCGAACTCGTCCCTGGTCGCTGGCCAGAGAACAGTGTCCAAGGCTGACCAGATGGATATCAATATCAACTCGGCCTATGATAGCAAACTTCAGTATACGCTCGGTGCATATTACTACGACGATTCCGATCCGGGTGACTCTAACGGCGCCTTCCTTTGGGGGTATACGAGCGCCACTTCGCCAAATGATCCGGCCTGGGCCTACTGGCTCTACCAGACGAATGGCGGAACCAAGTCGACAGCGCTCTACGGGCAGGCCGAATATTCGTTCACGGAGAAGCTGCGTGGCACCCTTGGCGCGCGCTATTCGAAAGACGAACGTAATTCCTTCACGCTCGGCGTCGACCAGACATCGCTCAATGATCCGTTGCCAAGCTACACGGGGTCACCAACTCCGATTCGCGGTGAAGACGAGCATACCGACTGGCGCGTAGGTCTCGACTATGACTTGACCGACGACGTGATGGTCTATGGTTACTGGGCAACGGGCTATATCGCCGGCGGCATCCAGCAGGGCAACACGGGTGTTCTACTGGACCCCAATGAGGTTGAGACTTTCGAGGCGGGCGTGAAAAGCATGCTTCTTGACGGTCGGCTCCGGTTCAATGGTGCCTACTACAACAGCAAGTACAAGAATCTGACCACGACCGTATTCATCCAACAAGGCGGTACCATTCTCGCGCAAAGCGTTCCAGGTGGCTCAATCGTTTCGGAAGGTATGGAATTCGACATCTCCTACTCAGCGAATGACAAGCTACAGCTCGACGTGGGTATCGCGATGGACTGGTCGGAGTTCGACGAATTCAATGTCGGAAACCAGTTCACAGAAGGTGGTGATACGGTGATTGGCGGTCAGTCCTTCTTCATCATGGATGGTAAAGATACGCGGTTTTCGCCTGACCTGGCTGTCAGTTTGGCCGCCAGCTACATGGTCGACCTCGGCGAATACGGAGAACTGCTCCCAAGCGTCCTGATGAAATATTCCGACGAATATCAGGCGTCGAATGCACCGTACTTCTGGTCACAGCAGCCGAGCTATACAACGTTCGACCTCGCCGCCACTTGGAGTGCGCCGAATGCGCCGTACAAAGTGCGCGTCTTTGCAAACAATGTTACAGAACAGCTCTACCTGACGGAGGCAACGGTATTCAGCCGCTCGCGGGCAATCGTTGACTATAATGCGCCGCGGACCTGGGGTGTGAGAATCTCGCGCAACTTCTAGTCCCTTACGGCGAAAGGCAATAGTGAAGGGCCGCTGTCACAAATAGAGTGAGGGCGGCCCTTTTATGTGTGGAGGCAAAATGAACCGCTTCGGGATGCTAACTGCTTATGTCCTCTCCATGTTCCTCCCATGGAGTTTGGCAGGCTGTGCCGGCGCTGGCTATGTATCCCCGCCAGCGCCGGCCCCTCGTGCGCTTGCGGGGCCGACCCTTTGGAGCCTGTCGGAGTTGTCGATCGAGACGCTTCGGCATCGCCGCTATGAATCCGAGATACAGATTGTTGAGCCGCTCACGCAGCCCTGTACGGCAGGAGAGGTATCCGGCGAGTACAAAACTGACGCTTTGCGTTACATGGGGGCGTATCTGTCAGAGGGGCAGCGAGTCTACACGCGGATAGATATTCCGTCCAGCTTGCCACCGGCGCAGGGTTTCCCCGTGATCGTATTTGCACACGGCTGGGTTGGTGCTGAGGGGGCTGCCGATTGGCATTTCGGATGCAGCGTGGAGTCTATCTATGCGGACATGATCGCGGCATGGGTTAGCGCAGGCTATGTCGTGCTGGCGCCTGGATATCGCGGTCATGGCACCGTTCAGGGTGTTCAAGCGGAAGGTATTGAGGATGTTGAGGCCTGGGACAATGGCGCCTACCTGATGCCAACGTTCTACGCAGTCGATGTGCTAAATCTTCTGGCTGGCATTGAAAGTATTGAAGGTAATAGGTTCGATAGCAACCGCGAGCCGCTGAGTGTCGATCTTGGGAGAGTATTTGTAAACGGACATTCCCAGGGAGGAGATGTCGCCTTAACAGTGCTCGCGGCTGTGGGTGAAGGGGCTTGGTCGGGATTGCGGGTCGCAGGCGGCTCGATTTGGGCTGGGAACATCGCCGACAGGCCAGCTCAGCTTGCAACGTTTGACCCGATGCAGTCAGCACCAAATTCTTTCCTCTCTGGAGACGGGACCTGGACAGGCTCGGCGCTAGGTCAGGATGGATCGGTCAATCCGGACTTTATTTTTGGTTATCCGTCGGATTGGATTGAAACGCCTGATCCATCCGAATGGACCTGGCAGAAGGAAAAGTGGAATCGTCCCAGTGTGCGTGTCGCACTCGAAGCGAAAGCACAGGATATGTACGAAACGATCAACGGACGTGTTGACGATCTTGGCGACCTTTCATGGTCAATTGAGACTTATTCAAACGGCGCATTGCATATCGTCCATGATCCCAGGGTGATCGCATCTTTGCTCGCGATCGGCGGATATGATGCGCCGAAGTATCTGTCAGAACCCTTGAATCTGCATCACTCGGATCATGACTTTTACTCTTTGCCGGAATGGAATGCGTCTCTTTGTCGGCGCGTGAATGAAGCAGGCGGCCAGTGTGTGTACTATGCCTATCCAGGCAATACGCACAGTTTCAAGCTTAGCGACAACGCGTGGTTTTCACCGGAAGGATCGGTGGCCGGTTATGACGCGATCGTCGCACATGACCTCGCGCGTTTTGGCAGCGCTCGCTTGGACCCCAATCAGAGGCGTTAGACATCACTTGTGAGCAAGGGCTGGAGGATCTCCATCCTGGATCCGTAGCGCGCCCAGTAAGCGACTGAATCCCCGTAAATGGGTTGGCGTACCTGTCCGGCGCTTGGGGTTCGAACGACACGCTCGGTTTCGTGAAACAGAAGTACCGCCGGATCGTAAGAAGCGCCGATATGTGCCAGCATGGCGCGCGCTTGCGTCTCTAGTTCAGCCACGACGCGTTCATACTGAACGTCCAGGATCCGGCTTCCCAGACTTGAGCGCCAGTGCGCCATCAGACGTTGGTAGTGCGCGTAGAAATCGCGAAGGGATGATAGCGAATGCGCGTAGGTCTGATGAGCGTCGAAGGGCAAACGGAAAATCGAGAGACAATTGTCAACCGGGTTTCGACGGCAATGAATGAAACGTGCCTCCGGCAATATCAGCGCAGCGAAGCCGACATACTGGAAATTCATGGGCGTCTTGTCGATGTAAAAACGAGCTGACGCATCACCAGCGAAAAGGCGCTTTCGATAGGTTGCGCCGAGGTCTGCAATCTGTCTGTCTGTCAGATGGGGAATAAACTCCGGATAGGGTCGACCTGTCATCTTGGCAGCCTGGCTGACGCAGTCTTCGAGGAAACTTGATTCACCGGTTCCGATAATTTCATCATGACTGGCCAGTACTTGCTCTGCTAGACTCGTGCCGACCTTGGCATTCCGAGCACAAAGACGGGTATCCTGTCTGCACGTGGGATGGCCTCTGATCGCACCTGATACGCCCCGACAGATTCTATTGCGCGATAGAGACGTTCGGTCTGCCCATCGTCATAAGACCGGCCGGTGAGGATCAGCTGATGTCCTGTTTCGAAATAGTCGAGTGCCTGCTCAAAATTACCAGTCTGCTCCTCAATACGGGCCAGACCAAAAGCCGCATGCCTGCGTTGGTCGCGGGGTGAATTCTTATCGTCAAGAATGTCGGATAGCGTCTGGCGATCAGACAGCGACGGTCGATAAGACTTCAACTGCGTCAATTGATAGAGCGCGGCCACAAATCCGGGCTGACGAGAAAGCGCCTCCCGGTAGGCGCTCTCGGCTTCTTGCATGTCGCCATATTGTTCAGCCATCATCCCTCTGCAAAAAGCGATGCGTGCACATTCAGGGTCGAGCTCGCTTGCGCGGTTCAGGCAGGCTGCCGCGTCAGCGCGTTGTCCGATTTCCTTATGGGCCATCGACTTGCTAATCCATCCATCCACATCGGCAGGGTCGCTTTCCAGAGCCCGATCATATGCCGCGAGGGCTTCGGCGTACGCGCAGCGCTTGACCAGCACATCCCCCAGCGTGATGTACATGCGGGCGCTTGGTGAAAGGACTAGCGCCCGTCTGATTGCCTCTTCGGCTCGGGCGATTTGACCTGCCTGATTGTATGCGCGCGCGAGATTGGTCCAGGCATCGGGATAATTGGGTGCCATCGATACGGCCCGGCGATATAGGTCAATGGCCTGATCGGTCTCCCCAAAGTCAAGCTTGGCATTGCCCAGATTATTGAAGTGTTTCGGAGATTGTGGGGCAAGCCGCAATGCTGTTTCAAAGGCCGCGACTGCACCGACGAGGTCTCCGGAATCCTTCAGTGCGAGCCCTAGATTGGCATAAGATTCATCATCCGGGCTTTGCGCGACTGCTTTTGCCAGAAGTCGGGCGGCTTCGATCGACTTGCCTTGGTTCACGAGCAAAGCCCCCAGAAGATTGAGCGCATGAATATTGTCAGGATCGGATTCCAGAACAGACCGATAAGCTGCCTCAGCCTGGCTCTGCTGTCCTGCATGCTGAAGCGCATATCCCGCTTCAAGGCGCGCGAGGAGTGCCTGTTCAGATCCCGAGGACATGACCGAAGAAACCTTTTCATTGCCGATTGGCTCAGCGCTTTATCGAAAACTGCCATGCATTGGGCAAGGCAGTGATTGAATTCAAAAACAGATCAGGTAAGGATGTCGAAATTGCATTCGAAGTCAATTGTCTTGGGCGCCAGGTCCGGATAGGGGTTTGCATCGAACGCATTTCGGAAGGGGAGGACGACGATGACGAATTTCGGCGCGCTGAATTGGGCGATCGTCCTCATCTATCTGGCTGGCAATCTGGCGCTCGGCTATGTGATGAGCCGCAAGGTTCAATCGGCTGAAGATTATCAGATCGGAGACCGGTCGGCGCCATGGTGGGCGATCGGAATCTCCGTCATCGCGACCTATGTCAGCGCGCTTTCATTTTTGGGTGGGCCAGCCTGGGCCTATGGTGATGGCATGGCGGCGCTGGCCATTCACGTGAATTATCCGCTTGTGATTTTTGTTGTCGTCGTCGTCTTTCTGCCATTCTTCTACAATAGTGGCGTCGCCTCGATTTATGACTATCTTGAGCGGCGCTTCGGCGTCGCGTCTCGGTCGGTCATGGCCGCTCTCTTCCTTCTTACCCAGACGATAACAACGGCATCCATCCTGACGGCGACAGCTGTCGTCATCACCTATGCGACGGGCGTAGATGTGCACCTCGCGATTATAGGCATGACGCTTATCGTGCTTGTATATACTTTGCTTGGTGGCATGAATGCCGTGATCTGGACGGACGTGCTGCAAGGCGTTATCCTGTTTGTAGGCGCAGGCGTTATCCTGTGGGGCTTGCTGCAAAATATTGGATCCCTGACAGACGCGTTCGCGACGCTTGCGGCAGCGGGAAAATTGAATCCTATCCGGACCGAACTTGATTTTTCTGTTGCGCCGACAATCTGGGCCGGGGTTTTTGCAATGACCCTGTTTCATATCACCGTCTATGGTGCCAACCAGATGATGGTTCAGCGCGCCTTGGCCGCTAAGACGATCGGGGATGCGAAGAAGTCCTATCTGATGATGGGATTTGCAGCCTTCTTCATCTATTTCCTCTTTTTCTTCATAGGCGCGCTCCTGTTTGTGTATTTCAAAGGTGAGCCCTTCGACCAGCCGAACCAGATCATTCTCGTTTTCGCCAACTCGCTTGCGATACCGGGTCTCATGGGAATTATTGCCGCGGCTGTACTCTCGGCCTCTATGTCGAGCCTATCCTCAGCGTTTAATTCGCTGGCCACTGTTTCCGTGACCGACTTCTATCAGCGCTTCTTCAACCGGCATGCAACCGACCAACATTGCCTGATGGCGTCGCGCTTGTTTACGCTTGTCTGGGCGGGCGTCGCCGTTCCAGTAGCCTTTGCGTTTATTAATAGCGGCGGATCGATTCTCGAGCGGCTCAGTCAGGTTGCATCCTATTTTGTCGGTGCCAAACTGGCGATGTTCGGACTTGGATTCTTGTCTCGCCATACAACCGAGCGCGGTCTTCTGATTGGCGTCGCCGCCGGGTTTGTGGGTCTCTATTTTGTCGTTGCGGGCATCCCCTTTGTCGCCTGGACACCGCCTTCCATTGCCTGGCCCTGGTATGTCGTGATTGGAGCGACGATCAATGTGATCGTGTCCTGGACCGCAAGCGTCCTGATCGATGGATTTCAACCCGAATGGCCCGAACAGACCGTGCCTGGACAATTGCGCCGCTTTCGGGAGCAGGGACTTCCTGACACGCAGGATGGCTGGTTCCTTGCGCCAGGTCGCGTCGACCGGATTTGCTGGGCCCTGTTCGGGTTCTTTGCGCTGACGATCGCGTTTCTGGCTTATTTTGGAACATTGGGAGGGCGCTGATATGAGACGGCAGGCAGTTGAGACGATCGTCCGGTTTTATGATGCCCTGATGCGAAATGACAAGGATGCTGCGCGGGCGCTTCTGGCTGAGGATGTGATCTGGTGTGCGTCGCACCCGATCAATGATCATCTCGGCGCAGACAGCGTGTTCTCAGCGTTCTGGGACCCGATCCTCCAAGCGCTCCCGGACGTCGAGTACCGCCCTTTGGTAAGGGTCGCCGGGCCCTATGACGGCGCGGCAATGGATGGTGACGGCGCGGCGGGCGACTGGGTCAATTCGACCGGATATCTTGTCGGGACCTTTCGCCAACCGTTCCTCGGCATACCGCCGACCGGGCGCACGCTCTATCTTCGCTTCGGCGAACTCATTCGGGTTGAGGCCGGACGCATCGCGGAAGCCTATATTATTCTCGATTTCATCGCCGCGATGGAGCAGGCTTGCGTCTGTCCCTTGCGCCCTAGTCTTGGATCGCCGGGATTGGTTCTTGCGCCCGCCGGCCAGGACGGTCTCGACCATTCGGCAGATCCTACCGAGAGTCAGCGATCCATCACGCTCGTCCGCAACATGATTGATGGGTTGATGCGGTTCGATGGCGCATCCTTGCTCAGCATGGACCAGGAGCGCTACTGGCACCCTGATTTCATGTGGTACGGGCCGGCTGGTATTGGAACGAGCCGCGGTCTTTCGGGATTTCGGGCCCATCATCAAGGGCCTTTTCTCAAAGGATTTCCAAAGCGCGGAGTCGACAGGACAAAGAGCCTCGTTGCAGAGGGTCTGTATGTTGCCACCGGAGGCTGGCCGCACATGACGGGCAGTCATCTTGGAGGCGGCTGGCTGGGGCTGCCGCCGACCGGCAAGGACGTATCAATGCGTGTCATGGACTGGTGGCGAAGGGATGGCGACCTGCTGAAGGAGAACTGGGTCAGTATTGATCTTCTCCATGTTCTCGATCAGTTCGGCCTCGACGTATTTGCGCAGATGCGTCAGCTCATGGCGTCGGGAGGCGCTGGAAGGCATTAGAAATCAAATATTGCATTCGAATGCAAAATTCGGTATCTGCGCCCGTAGCAGAGGAGAATTTTGTTATGGCGCGCTGGCTAAAGAATGGCATTGATCCTGATCTTAAACAGAAAGCAGACGCTCAGGTCCGTCGAACCGTCGAGGAAATTCTCGAAGGTATCGATGCGCGCGGCGATGCGGCGGTCCGGGAGCTTTCGGAGCGGTTCGACAAATGGAGTCCTCAGAGCTTTCGTCTGACACGCGCTGAAATCGACGCCTGCTATGAAGAACTCGACGCACAGGCGATCAGCGACATCAAGTTCGCTCAGGAACAGGTCAGAAACTTCGCCCGGGTTCAGCGCGACGCGCTTAAGGATGTTGAGGTCGAAACACTGCCTGGCGTAACGCTTGGTCACAAGAACGTGCCCGTCAATTCGGTTGGCTGCTATGTGCCTGGCGGCAAATATCCCCTGATCGCATCTGCGCATATGAGTGTGGTGACAGCGCGTGTCGCAGGCGTTCCCCGCATAATTGCGACGGCGCCGCCTTTCAACGGTCGCCCGCACCCCGCAATCGTGGTTGCAATGGATCTGGCAGGGGCTCACGAGATTTACACGCTTGGTGGTGTTCAGGGGATCGGCGCCATGGCCATTGGTACCGAGACAATCGCGCCTGTTGATATGATTGTCGGGCCCGGAAACGCCTTTGTGGCCGAAGCAAAGCGCCAGCTGTTCGGGCGGGTCGGCATCGACCTGTTTGCGGGTCCAACCGAAACGCTGATCATTGCTGACGAGAGTGTGGATGAAGACTTCTGCGCTGCTGATCTGCTTGGTCAGGCCGAGCATGGGCCAAATTCACCGGCGATCCTTTTGACCAATTCCGAAGACCTCGCCGTTCGGACCATGGACGCTGTGAAACGCCAGCTTGATTGGCTGCCGACCGCAGAAGTCGCTGGCAAGGCCTGGGAAGACTATGGCCAGGTTATCGTCTGTGATTCCTATGAAGAGATGGTGCAGGTCGCTGACGATATCGCGTCAGAACATGTACAGGTGATGACCCGGGATCCGGACTATTTCCTGCATAACATGACCAATTACGGGGCCCTGTTCCTCGGTCAGGAAACCAACGTCTCTTATGGTGACAAAGTGATAGGAACGAACCACACTTTGCCAACGATGAAAGCCGCCCGCTATACAGGAGGGCTTTGGGTCGGTAAGTTCATCAAGACTTGCACCTATCAACGTGTCACGCGCGAAGCCTCTGTAATGGTTGGGGAATATTGTTCACGCCTCTGCGCATTGGAAGGATTTGCAGGTCACAAGGAACAGGCAGACATTCGAGTGAGGCGTTATGGTCAGCAACCGGCAGAAAAACAGCCCGCCTGACGAGAGCGCGGATATCCTGCCCCTGATCAAGGGGCGCCGTGCGACATCCTATGATGTGGCGCGCCTCGCCGGTGTTTCGCAGTCTGCCGTGTCGCGTTGCTTCAAAGACGGCGCAAGTGTCTCGCAAAAGATGCGGGAGCTGGTGATGAAGGCGGCCGAAGAGCTCGAATACCAGCCGAATGCAATCGCCCGCGGACTGATAACCCAAAGGTCGAACCTGGTGGCGGTGCTCGTTTCTGGACGCCTCAACCTTTATTATCCCGAAGTTCTGTTTAGATTGACTGAGGAGCTTTCGAAGGTCGGCCTGCGTGTTCTGCTCTTCACTTTGGACAGCGAAGAAGAGGCTGAAACGGTCATTGAACAGGCTTGGCGGTTTCAGGTCGATGGGGTCATATCTGCGTCGCATCTGTCTCGGTCGCAATTCGATGTTCTCGACAAGCGTGGCATTCCTGTTGTGTTCTTTAATCGCTATTTCGTAGATCGGCCGACCAATGTCGTCTATTGCGATCCGACCTCTCAGGCACACGCCCTGATCAAAAAACTTGTCGACTTCGGACACAGGGATTTTGGTCTGATCCGAGGTCCTTCGGCCAATATGGTCAGCCAGGAGCGCTCCCGGATCGTTCGAGAAGCACTTAAACGCCACGGCATTTCGAACATCCGCGAGGCCACGGGTGATTTTACCTATGAAAGCGGAGGGGCGGCCCTACAGGAATTGTATGGCGAAGGCATCAACCGGCCGACAGCCATCATCAGCGTCAATGACATGATGGCTCTTGGGTGCATGGATGAGGCGCGGGCTGTTCTCGAACTGAAAGTGCCCGATGACCTGTCGGTGGCCGGGTTTGATGGCACCGGCGTGTCGCAATTCGCCAGCTATGAGCTGACCACGATTCGCCAGCCCATTGGACGCATGTCCCATGCTGCGGTCAATATGATCGCAGCCCGGGTTGAATCACCTGATCAATCCAACGAGAAGCGGGTCTTTGAAGGCGCCCTGATCGAAGGCGGTTCCATTGCGAAAGCGCCCTAAAAAGGTTATGCATCCGAATGCAAATTTGGAGGCGTTATGCGACAGAGTACCGATCGAATCCTGACTACGCATGTCGGCAGTCTTCCTCGCTCGAAGGCCGTCACAGATTTCGTCTTCGCACATGAGAGCGGTGCAGAAATTGATACGGCCCGATTTAATGAAACGCTTGAGGTAGCTGTTGCTGAGGCTGTCAGGCGTCAGTTCGAGGCAGGGGTCGACATCATTTCGGACGGCGAAATGAGCAAGATCTCCTATGCGACCTATATCAAGGATCGGATAACGGGTTTTGACGGCGACAGTCCGCGTCGTACGCCTGCCGATCTCGAAGCGTTTCCGAGCTTTCTTGAGCGCCAGTCAAAAGGTGGCGGAACGCCGTCCTATCGTCGGCCGCGTTGCGTCGGTGAGATTGTGGTCAAGAGCATGGCGCCGCTCGAGGACGATCTTGCACGTTTCGACAAGGCGCTTAACGGGGCGGGTTGCGCCGACAGTTTCATGAATGCGGCCAGTCCAGGTGTCATTGCGCTGTTCCAGCCAAACGACCACTATCCAACAGATGATGATTATCTCGAGGCCCTCGCCGAAGCTATGCGCCCGGAATATGAAGCTATTGTTGCTGCCGGGCACATCCTGCAACTCGATAGCCCGGACCTTGGGCTTGGGCGCCACATGATGTTCAAGGACCGTCCGGAGAAAGATTATATTGCCCGCATCGAGCGCCATGTCGAAGTGTTGAACCATGCGTTGCGCAACGTTCCTTCTGACCGCGTCCGAATGCATGTTTGTTGGGGAAATTATGAAGGGCCGCACCATTGCGATGCGCCGATGGATCTCGTCTTACCTGTTGCGGTCAAGGCCAAGCCTCAGGGCTTGTTGTTTGAGAACGCCAATCCACGCCATGGGCATGAATGGACTGCGGTGGCAGATGCCCAGCAGGCAGGTACACTCAAGGACAAGATCCTGATCCCGGGATGTATCGACTCTACGACGAACTTTATCGAGCATCCTGAACTTGTCGCGCAAAGAATTGAGCGCTTCGCAGACATTGTCGGGCGCGAGAGTGTGATCGCAGGAACAGATTGCGGTTTTTCAACTTTTGCCGGGTTCGGTCCGGTCGATGAAAATATTGTCTATGCCAAGCTTGCTGCGCTCGCAGACGGCGCAGAGCGCGCTTCAAGGCGGCTGTGGTCATGAGTTTGAAGCAACGCCTGAAGGCCCGCTCTCCTCTCGTCGGGACCTTTCTGAAAACGCCCTCTTCCATGATTTGCGAAGTGTTGGGGAGAAGTGGTCTGGATCTTGTTTGCATCGACGCAGAACATTCGCCGTTTGATCGCCGCGATATCGATGCATGTGTCCATGCGCTGACACATGCAGGCATGCCGAGCCTTGTGCGTATTCAGGCAAGCAGCCCCGAACATATTCTCAATGCCCTTGACTGCGGGGCGACCGGCATACTTGCGCCCCATGTAATTTCGAAAGTGGACGCGAGCGAGCTGGTGGCGAACTCACATTATGGTGCGGGAAGAGGATATGCCGGGTCAACACGTGCGGCGGGATATGGGGCCCGGAGCATGTCCGAGCATAAGCGATTGAGCGCAGACGCGACGGTGGTCGTGGCTCAGATAGAGGACGCGCAGGCGATGGACAATCTGGATGACCTGTTTGCGACACCTGGCATTGATGCCTTTTTCATCGGTCGCGCCGACCTATCGGTTTCGCTGGGCGCAGATGGACCGAATGATCCTAAAGTGATCGCAGCGGTTGAGGAGATTTGCCGGCGCGGACAAAAAGCCGGAGCCTGTGTCGGCATGTTCACGGGTGATCTCAGCGAGATTTCTAAATGGCAAGCGATGGGGGCGACGTTTTTCCTGCTCAGCTCTGATCACGCATTGTTGCTGAACGGAGCAGAACAAATGTCACGGACCGTCCGAGATCAATTCTAGGACCTGTCTGGGCGCAGCCAAACGCTTGGTCCGGAATTTGCCGACTAGTGCCGGCTCAGAGCCGGGCCGTCTCGATCTGTCGCCGCAAGGCAAGATCATCCCAGATGGAGACGTCTTCCCGCACGCGCCCATTCATAACCCGCAAGTGCGACACGCCGAGAATGTAAACCTCTGCACCGGTCGCCGGACCATAGCGGCCTGACCCGGAATGTGTGCCCGTTACTGACCAGCGAAGTGATACATCTCGCGCATCGCCCAGATACGGAATTTCAGCCACGTGATCGATCGATAAGTGGATATCACTCAGGGCTTCGAGCATAGGCGCCATCCAATCAGACACCTGGTCCGGGCCGTAGAGCCGGGAATTACCAGGATAGCTGGCATCGACCCGGAAATCACTCAGGCGTGCGGCCGTCTTCATGTCGCGCTCTGGCCAGAGCGCGCGTATCCGCCTGATCGCGCACTCCGCGGCAGACCCCGGTTCGGCCGTGATTCCTTGGGATGCGCGGGTTTGAGCTCGGTTCGTTGCATGGAAGGCCAGCAGACTGAATGCAGTTTCCGTGTCCGCTTTGGCCTGACGCTTCGCGATCTTATCCGCGCTGAATCCAAGTTGCTGCACGATCGCGAGATTATCGCGCACGAGCCACTCCTCGATCACTTTGTTATCCCGGCAGAGGCATTCAGCAATCGTTTGAACACGTACCTTCTTTCCGGTTGCCGAGCCGAATTCGCTGTCTCCCTCATTTGTCATCTTCGACGCAATCAAATGAGAGGAATAGAATTTTCCGTCGCCCTCATCTGACCAGACGACATTGTCCGCATCGAGGCGCCGGTCTGGAAACGCTCGGAGTGTTGCCCAGGTATTGTCAACGACGGTCTGTGCCCCTGCGATGTCGCCGGCCAAAGTATGGATAGCGCAGTCATCCGAATACCATTTCAGGCACAGAGCGACGTCTCGGTCATGCCAGATCCGTTCGGTGATCCGGATGATATAGTGTGGGAAATCCACAAATTCTGGGTCGAATCCCGGCAGGTCCATCCGGCGTTCCGTGCCGGAGTTCATCATGTCCGAAATGTCGGTTGTTGCGACGTGTGTAATCCGGCGAACCATCTTTTGTGCTTTCTATTGTGCTTTCTATTGTGCAGTCCAGCCGCCGTCGACGAGGAGGCTATGGCCGGTAATCATGTTTCCGCCCTCGCCACAAAGATAAAGCACGGCGCGAGCGACATCCATGGTGTTGGCGACGTGACCAAGCGGGATCATACGTTGGACGAAGTCCGAGAAATCCGGATCCGCGAGCATGGGGGCAGTCATGGGGGTCTCCACAAAGGTAGGCGCTACTGAATTGACGCGTATGCCTTGCGGAGCAAGCTCGACCGCCATCGCCTTGGTCAATCCTTCGATCGCATGCTTGGTCATGCAATAGACAGTGCGATTGGCTGAACCTACGTGTCCCATTTGAGATGTAATGTTCACTACACGGCCACCCTGTGACATGCGGCCCGTACCATGGCGCGAGAGTCGATACGTCGTTCGGACATTGAGATCCAGCATGAGGTCCAGCGTGGCATCATCGACCGCTTTCATGGGTTTGGGGACATTTGTTCCGACATTGTTGATCAAGATGTCGAGCCGTTCCATGGCGTCGATATAGTCAAGTAGGTCATTCGATGTCGCGTCGCCTTTGTATGGAATGCAGCGTCCCCCAAGGCGCTCGCACAACGCGTCAAAATCATCTGACGGCCGGGCAACGGGAACCACTGTCGCGCCGTGTAGGTGCAGTGCCTCAGTGATCGCCTGCCCGATTCCCCGGCTCGCGCCTGTAATAAGCGCGATCTTTCCGGCCAGCTGTTCTGTCATGACCAGAGCGGGGAGGCTTCGGCGTCACCGCCGCGCACGGCGACCATGCGAACCGGTTCGTCGCCAGCGTTGCGCATAGAGCGAGGCTCGTGCCGCGGGAAGGTCATTGTGTCGCCTGGGCCAACAATGGTGGTCGTACCCTGCAATTTGACAATGGCATTTCCGCTTTGCACGAACCAGACGTCCGCCACATCAAGACGATAGGCTGGGATGGCGGCGCCCGGCTTTATTGCAATTTCAGAGATCCGGAACCCATGCGGCCAGTCCATTCGGCCGGCGCCAACGAGCAGGGTTTCCGAGACTCCGCTCAGCGTGTCGAAAGACCCCCTTGGGCCTTGCGAGCCGCCGCGGGCCACGCATGCTTCGAGTTCATCCTTGGAATAGGTTTTAAGCGTTTCGACTTGTGCGCGGCTCGTAACCGGCATGGGAGATTTGCCTTCTGGGATGGTCTCGCCACGTGCGGTGTCGATCAGTGAGCCGTCGTCAAGCAATACTAGTCCGTAGGAACTGGCCATATCAAATACTTGAGGAGCCCAGAGCACCCGGCCCGGATCGTCCCCTCCAAGCACAGCCCACAGAAAGCCGGGTGTTTGCCCGATATTTGTAAACCCGCGGAAGACGCAGGTTGGAATGGAGATGAGGTCGCCCGGTGACAAGGCTACCTGAGCATCCTCGCCATGCTCGCCGAGATCAAACCGCCAGTGACCGGAATGGACATAGAAGACTTCAGCTGTGTTGTGGCTGTGCTGCGAGTTGGTGCAACCAGGCGGTTGTCGGGCACCCCCAATGTTGAAGCCATGCGGTTCGGCCATGTGAACGAACTGCTCCGGATTTTCGGAAACACCGGGCCCAATGATGGTGAAATTTTCTTTCTTGTCCGAACCCGGCGTTCTCGTATCGATAAATGCGTTGAAGCAGGGCTTCAGTTCATCATACCTGATAATCCGGCTGCTTGCGCGGGTTGTGTCATGAGTCATTGTATCCGACATGGGATCTCCCTTTGCCAATTGCGTCTTGGTCAGTTTTTGCATTCGAATCTAGCTGTCGATTTGACGAGTTCGAGTTGTGCCTTGCCGTTTCGGGTCAGCCGGACCGAAGGCCTCTTCAAGAGCTGGCGCAGAGCGTCGGTTACGTGTTCAGGCTGCTCGAGTGTAGATATGTGACCGCAGTCGTTGACGATAATAAGAACAGCGCCGGGTATCGCATCTGTCATCTCTGTATGACGATCCAAAGGACACACACCATCGTCTTTGCCGGCCAGAACAAGTGTCGGGCAATGGATCTGGGGCAATAGGTCGAACGCGGCGTTCCGGATTGTCAGTGCCATTGTTTGCCGAACAAAGGCTTCGTTCCCGAGGTCCAGTCCCATCGCCTCTAGAAGGGTCATACGGTCAGGCGTCCGGTTGCACACCGAGAGATACTGAGGCTTCAACTCGTCACGCAGTACCGCTTTGAGGCCCCCGGCGACAACGCGTTTGAGTTGAGCATTCCGGACCGTACCGGCCGCGTCCGCCCGAGCGGTCGTATTGAGGAGCGCCAAGTGTGTGATCCGCCCTGGTGCTTGACGATAGGCCTCAAGCGCCACGATCGCGCCCATTGATAAACCGACCAGGGCAGTCCGACAGGACGCCTGATCCAGAACGGTTTTGGCCATCCGCTCAATCGAGGCAGCGTTCCCATAGGTTGCTACCCGACAGTCGAAGCCGTCTGAACTGAGTGCATGAATCTGCGGAGCGAACAGACGTTCGTCGCACATGAAACCGGGAAGAAACATAATCCTCGGGTTAGTCATGCTATTGCCAATCTCCATTCGTTGGGCCTAAAAGACATAAAATGCATTCGAATGCAAAAATCAATCCCAATCGTCGGAGAAGCTCAGCGCATGTTGTCAATTCTTGATATTTTCAGGGTCGGAATCGGTCCGTCGAGCTCGCACACCGTGGGGCCGATCCGGATCGCGAATCGCTTCATATCAGGCTTTCATGGCCATGAAGGGCTTGCGCCTGTCGCTCGGATCGAAGTCCGGCTCCTCGGCTCTCTTGCGTTCACAGGGGAAGGGCACGCGACCCCGAAGGCGGTGATGCTCGGCTTGCTTGGCTTTGACCCCGAGACACTCGAACCGGAAATCGCTGATAGCGCAGTAGCTGCCGTGCATGCGACGCGCCAGCTCAACCTCATGGGCGAAAGCCTGATCACCTTTGATCCGGCCAGGGATATCGTGTTCGACTACGATACCGTATCTGACCTGCACCCGAATGGCATGCGCCTGACAGCCTATGGCAAAGCGGGAGATATCATCCGCACAAGCGACTATTTTTCGACAGGCGGCGGCTTCATTGCGTCGCGCCGTCAGCTCGAAACACCTGCGCCGGACGATTTGGTTTCGAGCGGCAATGACGTACGCTGGCCATTTTCGTCTGCTGCGGAACTGCTCGACCTCTGCCGCGCACACGCGCTGCCCATGTGTGAGATCGTCCTTGGGAATGAGGATTCGATGCGGCCGCGCGACGAAACGCTGGCACGTCTTGATCGCATTACCGATGTCATGATGGCGTGTATTGATCGTGGACTTGCCTCGGATGGGCTTTTGCCGGGCCGGCTGAAAGTATCCCGCCGGGCTAGCGCACTCTGGCAAACACTGAAAAGTTCTGCCGTATCGAATGAACGAGAACAGTTATTCGATTGGCTCAACGTCTATGCCATGGCGGTCAATGAAGAGAACGCGGCCGGTGGTCAGGTTGTAACGGCGCCAACAAATGGCGCGGCGGGCATTATACCTTCGGTCATTCGACATTATTGCAAGGCCGAGAACGGTGTTCCCGACAAGGCGCGGACATTTCTCCTTACCGCCGGAGGGATCGGATTGCTTTACAAGCAGCGGGCGTCGATCTCAGGTGCCGAAATGGGCTGTCAGGGAGAGGTAGGCGTGGCTTGCTCAATGGCGGCAGGTGGGCTCGCAGCAGTCTGGGGGGGCTCGCCCTCACAGGTCGCCCAGGCAGCAGAGATCGGCATGGAGCATAATCTCGGCCTCACATGCGATCCCGTCGGCGGTCTCGTGCAAATTCCATGTATCGAGCGCAATGCCATTGGCGCAGTCAAAGCAGTCAATGCTGCGAGGCTCGCGATGCATTCGACTGGACCGATGAAAGTCTCTCTGGATCAGGTTATCGAAACCATGCGCCAGACAGGACTGGATATGTCGTCAAAATACAAGGAGACCAGCCAGGGCGGACTTGCAGTGAATGTGGTTGAGTGCTGATCGATCCGGAACTGCTACTCCGCCTGATCGATTTTGGTGGCGTTTTCATCTTTGCCTTGAGCGGCGGGCTCCTTGCTGTCCGGCATGATATGGATTTGTTTGGTATTATCGTAGTTTCCTTCCTTCCCGCAATTGGCGGCGGCACGTTGCGTGATCTGTTGCTGGATCAATCGGTCTTTTGGTTGACGGACAATGTCAGTCTCGCATTCGCCTTTCTGGGGGGATTGCTGCGTTCCTGGCCCCCGGTTTCGGGTCCCGCCTGAAATCGTTAGTCTGGATCGATGCTGCTGGCTTGTCCCTGTTTGCGATTGTCGGGGCGGCCAAGGTGCTTAGCCTTGGTCATGGCTTGGTTGTGGTGAGTATAATGGGGACAGTGACGGCGACTGCAGGTTGCCTCATCAGCGACATTGTTTGCGGCGAAAAAGCGATGCTGCTTCGGGAGGATATTTATGCGACCGCAGCCTTGATCGGATGTACCGTATTCTGGATCGCCCATGAGGTGTCAATGGATCCCGGACTGTCGCTTTTGGCCGGGACCAGCAGTGTGTTTTTGATCAGGGGCGCCGCCATCAGTTTCGACCTCGATCTCCCTGAGCCGAGAAGTTAAGTCTCAGGCAGGCAACCGGCGCAATTCCTTCAGCCTGGCGAACACGTCGAGCCCCTGCTGGGCCAAATAGTGCGGCAAGTCGATGAATACCCAGTTTTCGGCGAGCTTGTCCTCATGCCGGCGATAGATGTCCACGATCCGCATTTCAGCACTTTCTTGCGCCGCAGGCAGGCCGAGAAAACCGCCTTTGTTCCGATTGCGGAGGTTAGACCAGCCGAAAAAGCCACAATACTTGCCCTCCGCAATACGCGCGACATGACCGTTATAGGTCTTGTCTGTCAGGTTCAGCCGGAATGGATACTGGTGCTGCTCCTGATAACGGGTGATCGTGTAACTCGCACCAATTCCACATGGGCCATACCAGATCATGTCATCATGCCAGGTTCGCGCTAGCAGGTCCGGGGGACAAAGATAGTCGTCCATGTGATTGATGGAGCTGAGGTCCTCGATCATGCGATTGACGAGTGCCAGTGTTGCGATCGTTTCGTCCGGCGTAACCGGACCAAACTGGAGACCGTCATGTGTCCGGGGGCCGGGGTACACGAAGTTTGAGCCTGTCATTGGGGGGAGAGGGTAGCACCCTGCCTGATGCATAAGACCAATCAGATCGCAGAAAAAGGCGCTTTCGACGATTTCGTCGTTCTCAATCTTGAAGAACTCGGCATATCGGAGGAAGGCCATGCGGCCGGTTGCGGGAATTCCCAGCCAATCATTATCAAACAGGCCCATGAAGTGGCCCATGCTACAGGTCCAGACGCTGGCGCCGCCATCGACATCATTCTCTCCGGCGAAAAAAATGTCTTCGCGTCGCTGCAGGGACGTGAGCGACCGCCGCAACGGACGCCAGAACGTCTGGATGACGCTTGCGGCACCTTCAATCTCGTAAAACGGGTGCATGCCACGCCAGAAAAAACGATCTGACAGCGATTTGCCGCCAATCTCCTCGAGTTGGTCGTCCGTGGCCTCATCAAACGCCTCGCAGTGACGTCTGACAATCTCTTTTGCTGCCTGAATATGGTCCATGCCGGCTCCCTGATTGGACAGAAGCCATATCAAAGATGCATTCGAATGCAAATATCCTTTCAGCGCGGTGAAAGCCCGTCTGGAATGATCCAGGCGGGTTTTTTGCTTGCAAGATAGTCATGATTGTTCTGGCGCGGCTCCGGCGGGGCTCCCGGTTGAATGAAAGGACAAAATCATTCTATGATTAAAGTATCATAGTGTGAGTTCAATGGGTCGCTGCAACACCATTTGATATAGCAATATTCATTTGGAGGTTTGTAATGGCACGTATGGGCAGGCCGGGGTTGTCCTCGTCACAGAAGCAGGAGCTATGGGATCGATGGCGGCTCGGCCAAACTC
>NZ_JBDNGN010000104.1:0-6103 GCF_041689225.1 Hyphomonas sp.
GAAGCAGTTCGCCGACGCCATCCTTGCATTCATGCGTGAAACCATCCCGCAGGAATGGAAGAAATTCCGCGACAAGGTCTCAGACAACTTCCGCGTCATAACCCACGAGAACTTTCGGGTTTTGGAGTAGAAGCTGTATAAGTATAATTCTTTCTGGTGCCTTCTTTCGATTTGAGAGCATGTTCCCATCTTCGGCTGAACACCGAGGCAAAAGGAGCTCACCCATGAAAACCACAGGCAACACGATCCTCATCACAGGCGGCGGATCCGGCATTGGCCGCGAACTTGCCCGTGAATTCCACGCCCTTGGCGATACGGTCATCGTCGCCGGACGCTCGACCGCCAGCCTTGAGGAAACCATCGAGGGCCGGGACGGCATGCATGCCCGCACGCTGGACGTCAGCGATGCAGCCGACATCGTCCGCTTTGCGAAGGAACTGATCGCCGACTTCCCGGCGCTCAATGGCCTGATCAACAATGCCGCCATCATGGTGAAGGAAAATCTGCTGGCCGACCCGGTAGACCTCGCCATCGCCGAGGCCACCATCACTACCAACGTGCTCGGCCCGATCCGCCTCACCGCCGCCCTCCTGCCCCACCTGCGCGCGCAACCGGCTGCCACGGTGATGACCATCACCTCCGGCCTCGCCTTCGTGCCGCTGACGGCCACGCCCACCTATAGCGCCTCGAAAGCCGCCATGCATTCGTGGACGCAGTCGCTGCGCTACCTGTTGAAGGATACGCACGTCGAGGTGATCGAGATCGCTCCGCCCGGCGTTCAAACCAACCTGACGCCCGGCCAGTCCACGCGCGCGGCCTACATGCCCCTGAAGGACTATATCGCCGAGACCATGGCGAACTTCAAAGCCCTTCCGGAGACGAAGGAAAACCTCACCGAACGGGTGAAGTTCCTGCGCTTTGCCGAAGCCGAAGGCCGCTTTGACAAGACCTTCAACTTGCTGAACGAGGCCTACGAAGGCTGAATTGCCGCGACGGCTCAGCGCCGCCGGCGCGGATTCGTGTAAAGCGCCTCTTCGTGGTGATCGAGTTCCGGCACGAGCCGGCCCCCATGCACCTTTTCCGTCAGCTGGCGGACATGGCGGCGCGCCGCCCCATTGAATTTCAGCATGGCACAGAACAGCTGCAACACGGCCTCCAGCCTGGCATTGGCATGCGCGCTGTCCAGCGTCACTTTCCAGGCGCCGCCCAAATTGATGATGCGGCTGTCGAGTTGGCCGATCTTGCGGCCCTTCTGGTCATACAGCGTGTAATCCGACCCGATACAGATCACGTTCCGGCGCAGCTTGTAGAAGCGCGGCCCGCTCTTCGTCTGGAGAAAGAAGGAATATTTCTCGGGAAACAGCGGCCAGTGGTGGGCCGAGCGTTCCAGCTGGATCAGCTGGTCATGTCGCGCCAGGTTGATCGAGTAGGCCGGCACCGCAAGGCCGCCCGATCCCAGCGACAACTGCAACGACCGCCCGATCAGCATTTCGATCGTACCACGCCAGTGCAGGTCTTCTGAAAACAGCTTGATCACCAGCCGGCGTTTGAAATCCTTGTTGCGTTTCCACATCTCCTGGCGATAGGCGATCAACGCCTCGCGCTTCCCGTTCACCACCGTCTGCCCGTAAATCTCCATATCCTTGGTGAACTGGTCGGACGCGGCCTCGTTCTGGGTGCGCTTCATGATGCCGATTTCGGCCGTGTTGAAATCGGTGGCCCAGAAATCGACCTTGAATTTGCGGGTCTTTACCGGTGTTTTCTTGCGCGGCGTCAATTCGTCCGCCGTAAGCGGTACATGCAGCGGCGCATGCGCAGATCCATCAGCCATGATCGTCGCCTCCATCCGTAACGGAATCAGATAGGGCCCTTAATGGTCACCAGGTGTCAGGATTCGGTTAACAGGACTGGGCCCGGTGTTAACCAGTGCGCGGAACGGTCCATGGCTTGCTGGGCTTCATCATCTCGCCAAGGCGCAAAAGGGCGCTCTCCCAGCCTTCCTGCACGCCCTCCAGCAGGTCTGCGCCATCCAGCGCCGCTGTCTGAAGGGTCAGCACAAGGCGCGTTCCCTGCCCGTCCGGCTGGAATTCGGCTGACACCAGGCAGGCGCCTTCGATGGCGTCCATGGAAGCGATAATCTCGGTATAGATGATACGCCGGTCGGTCACGATATCATGATACCGCCCACGCACGATGGCGATGGCCTAGTCACCCATCATGCAAGTGCTGACATCTTCTCCTCCGACAGAAAAATCGGCCGCATCAATGCGCAGGTCGATCTCGTCGGATGGCGATCCCCAGATACGGCGCATTTCGGGGTCCGCCCAAGCCCCAAACACACGCGACGGGTTGGCCGTGTAGGTCTTTTCGATGGTCACGGTGCCGTGGCCGATCGTGGCATGGCTCATGTCAGGTTTCCTTCTATGTCAGTCGCGTCGAGAATATCGCCCAGTCGGTCGAGACGCGCCGCCCATGCCTGCTGGTAACGGGTGATCCAGCTGTCCAGCTCGGCCAGCCGGGCGGTTTCCAGCCGGCACCGCCGCACCCGGCCTTCCTTGCGGGTCGAGACAAGGCCCGCCGATTCCAGCACGCGCAGATGCTGGAGAAAGCTCGGCAGCGCCATGTCATAGGGCGCGGCCAGTTCGGCGACGCTCGCCTCGCCAAGGCTCAGCTGCGCCATCACGCCCCGCCGCGTGGCATCGGCCAGCGCACGGAAACCACGATCAAGGGCGATAGGGTCAGGCGAATGATACTTAGTCATATGCCTATCTATCTGGCCCGGTGGCGCCCTGTCAACATACTTAGGTAATGGCCTTTGTATTGTCATCGCGCGCACCTCTTTCTTTTGGCCTCCAAACCGCCTATTCTTCCCCTATCCGAGGGGTGTCCGGCATGGTGCCGGGCTGAGAGTTACCCTTTGAACCTGATCCGGCTCATACCGGCGCGAGGGACGGAGAATTAAATGACGCTCGGTGCGTTCACGGCCTTCTGCAAATCCCTCCCCCACTCGACCTATGTCTGCCAGTGGGGCGGCAGTCATGTCTGGAAGATTAGCGGCAAGGTCTACGCCATTGCGGGTGACGAAGACGGCGAGATCACCGGCGTCTCGTTCAAGGTCACGCCCATCGCCTTCCATATCCTGAAAGAACAGCCCGGCTGCCGCGGCGCGCCCTACCTTGCCTCGCGCGGCATGAAATGGATCCAGCGCACCAGCGCCGAGACCAAGCCCGATGACGAACTCCTCACCTACCTGCGCGACAGCTACCGCCTCGTTGCCGCCGGCCTGACGAAAAAGCTCCAGAAGGAACTCGGCCTCTCGCCGACCGCCCCGAAAGCTTTCCCGTCATGAGCCGCCTGACTGCCCCGCCATCCGCGCCCGCCAAAGCCCAGGCCGTCCTCGACGCGCCGCGCGCCTATCTCGGCAAGCTGCGCGACCTCATCCGCGACACCGCCCGCACAACGCCCGGCATCGGTCCGCTCACCGAGACGCTGAAATGGGGCGAGCCCGCCTTCCTCACCGAGGCCACAAAAAGCGGCAACTCCATCCGCCTCGGCTGGAAACCCGCCACGCCGACCACCGCCCAGCTCCTCGTCCATTGTTCCACCACGCTGGTGAACGAATGGCGCAATCTCTACGCCGGCACGCTCGCCTTCTCCGGCACCCGCGCCATCCTGCTCGACTTGCGCAAGCCCCTGCCGCGCCCCGACCTCGCCCATTGCATCGCCATGGCCCTGACATACCACTCCAGAAAGCAAACCTCATGAACAAGCCCGCCGACCAGTCCGCCTTCGAGACGCCAAAAGTCACCACGGGGCCCCTCCCGGCCAGCCGCAAGGTCTATACCCATCCGCCACAGGCGCCCGACATCGCCGTGCCCCATCGCGAGATCGACCTGCACCCGAGCGCTAACGAGCCCGCCCTGCCCGTCTACGACACGTCCGGCCCCTATACCGACCCCTCGGTCACCATCGACGTCGAGAAAGGCCTCGCCCGCGACCGCCGCGAATGGGTGCTCGAACGCGGCAATGTGGAAGAGTATGAAGGCCGCGACGTGAAGCCGGAAGACAATGGCGGCGCCAATGGCAAACATCTCGCCCGCCAGTTCCTCGTCCGCCACAAGCCGCTGCGCCGCAAGCCCGCCGCCCCCGCCGCCATCGAGACAAGCTCGTCGCCCTGCAGCATGGACCAAGACACGACCTGGAATCAAGGGCAGGACCTGCTCACCCAATACGAGTTCGCCAAGGCCGGCATCATCACCAAGGAAATGGTCTACGTCGCCACCCGCGAGAACATGGGCCGCGCCGCCGCCCATGAAGACGCTGCGGCCACGATCGCCGACGGCCAGTCCTTCGGCGCCCATATCCCGGAATACATCACGCCGGAATTCGTCCGTTCCGAGATCGCGTCCGGCCGCGCGATCATCCCGTCCAACATCAACCATGCCGAGCTCGAGCCGCAGATCATCGGCCGCAACTTCCTCGTCAAGATCAACGCCAATATCGGCAACTCTGCCGTCACCTCAAGCGTGGAAGAAGAAGTCGACAAGATGGTCTGGGCCATCCGCTGGGGCGCCGACAATGTCATGGACCTCTCGACAGGTCGCAACATCCACAACACGCGCGAATGGATCCTGCGCAATTCCCCCGTCCCCATCGGAACCGTGCCGATCTATCAGGCGCTGGAAAAGGTCAACGGTGTCGCCGAAGACCTGACATGGGAAATCTACCGCGACACGCTGATCGAACAGGCCGAGCAGGGCGTCGACTATTTCACCATCCATGCCGGGGTGCGCCTCGCTTACATCCACCTCACCGCTAACCGCGTCACCGGCATCGTCAGCCGCGGCGGCTCGATCATGGCGAAATGGATGCTCGCCCACCACACCGAGAGCTTCCTCTACACGCATTTCGAGGAAATCTGCGACATCATGCGCGCCTATGATGTCTCCTTCTCCCTAGGTGATGGCCTGCGCCCCGGCGCCGGGGCCGACGCCAATGACGCCGCCCAGTTCGCCGAACTCGAAACCCTCGGCGAGCTGACCAAAGTAGCCTGGGCCAAGGGCTGCCAGGTCATGATCGAAGGGCCCGGCCACGTGCCGATGCACAAGATCAAGATCAACATGGACAAACAGCTGCGCGAATGCGGCGAGGCACCCTTCTACACGCTCGGCCCCCTCACCACAGACATTGCGCCCGGCTACGACCATATCACGTCGGGCATCGGCGCCGCGATGATCGGCTGGTTCGGCACGGCCATGCTCTGCTATGTGACGCCCAAGGAGCATCTCGGCCTGCCAGACCGCGACGACGTCAAAGTCGGCGTCATCACCTACAAGCTCGCCGCCCACGCGGCAGACCTCGCCAAGGGCCACCCGACCGCCCATCTGCGCGATGATGCCGTCTCCCGCGCCCGGTTCGATTTCCGCTGGGAAGACCAGTTCAACCTGGCGCTGGACCCCGAAACCGCGCGCGACTTCCACGACCAGACCCTGCCGAAAGACGCCCACAAGGTCGCCCATTTCTGCTCCATGTGCGGCCCGAAATTCTGCTCCATGAAGATCACTGCCGAAGTCCGCGAATACGCCGCCGGCATGTCCGACAATGAAAAAGCCGACATGGAAAAACAGGCCGCCGCCGCAAGAGCGGGCATGGCGGAGAAATCAAAAGAGTTCCTGGACAAGGGCGGCGAGATTTACTTGTCGGAGAGCGGTGAAGTGCGGGAAGCGATTGACTAGACCAGCCTGCATCCGCGCTGCAATTCTGAGCGCTACGGCCTTCGCACTGTTCATCGGCGCGTCGGCTTCAGCGCAGGACTGCGCATGCCCCCAATTGACCGCCGAGCGACAGCTCGCGGACGCCGACTATGTCATTCGTGCCAGGTCGATGGGCACCGGATTCGTATGCAATGGAGAAATACTGCATGAGGGCGATGGCATGTGGATGACGCGTTTCAACGTGGTCAAGACGCTAGAGTATCCGTCTTGGTCAAGCCAGTCTTGGTGTCCATTCCCGGTCGTCGCGGATGAGGGCGTTTGCCAGGACTATCAGCTTTCGCATGACGGCCGTGATGGCGACTTTGGGCGGTTTACCGCGTGCGGTGAGC
>NZ_JBDNGN010000105.1:0-16117 GCF_041689225.1 Hyphomonas sp.
AAAGCTCACTTGCGAGCGGCAGCTGCCCGTACCTTTGACGACATCGTTAAAGCCGTCGGCGACATCTGCTCCCTCTTCACGCCCCAAGAATGCTGGAACTTCTTCAAGGCCATGAACTATGTTGCAGAGTGAGCGTACGGCGCTCTAACAGGACGGCGCCTATCGACAGTGAACAGGCCGCGAGTGTTAACAGGACGTGTAGAATGCCCGGTTTGCGAATGAAGTCATTCAGGCGCGTCTCGCTGCGCTGCTCAGCCCTGACAGGCTTATCAAATACTGAGGACATCATGCTTCCAGGCCTTTTAAACCAGTTCCTGGAAGACCTTATTCACTGTACACTTTGCGATATCTTACTCTGGCTGCGCACGCACAATGGTTAACTTGGCGGTTGCAGCAAGCGCTCGGTTTCCATCCTAGGAAGATCAGGCTTGCAATATCGCGTAGAGTTCGTCCTTGAGGACGATCCGACGCTTTCGCAGCTCCGTCTCGTGGGTTTCGCTCGCCGGCTGGACGCCGCTCTCATGTCGGTGGATATGGCGGTTGACGTCATGATACTCGTCGGCAAGACGCGCAAAATGCGGGTTCGACGTCTTGATTTCATGAATCTTGTCGACCGCTTCGGGAAATTCTGCGGCAAGTTCGTGAGGCGTGTGAGTCGTTTTAGGCTCTCCTGATATGGGGTTTTCACCTCGTATCAGGCCCAATGCCACCTCCCCTGTCACCAAGGGAGTCTGCGAAGGCGCTGCTCAACGCAGCTGGTAATATGTCGTGTAGCTGATGGCGCCCTTTGTCTCGGCAACGGCGCGCTTAAGGCCCGCATAGGTTGTGAGCGTGCAATCAGCATCCAGCTCGAGTTCATTGATCATGTCGATCGGCAGGTCATCACAATCGGGCAGCTTAATGAACAGGCGCTCGCCGACTATTTTGCCCACCGCGTAATTGTAGACATAGCCGCCATCGACACTCTCTTCCGGTGTCGCAACCTGCATCAGGTATTCGTCCGACCCGTCGTCCAGGCTCGCGAACACCAGCCAGAACGTCTCGTCCAGCCAATAGCCATTGGCTTCCTGACGAAGTGTATAATGCTCATAGGCACCTTCGTTTCCGGATCGGTCCCACAGGGTCGGGTCGTCGCTATTCTGGACGTAGGTGTCGGCCAACGTGAAGGCGCCAAGCGGCAGGACGACGTCTTCAGCCGGTATCAGCGCTTCATTCGAACCAAAGGCGCATCCCACGGCAAGAGCACAAAGCGCCGCGGCAAGACAGGTTTTCAAACGAAACATCGGGCATCTCCACGCTCTGGTTCATTGACCCCAGCTAACGCGCACAGCGTTCCAAAATCAATGCCCGATCCAGCCGGTCGTCAGGCTTCGAACGGGTCGCGCATCAGGATGACATCTTCGCGTTCCGGCGACGTCGAGACCAAGGCGCAGGGCTTGCCGACGAGTTCTTCAAGGCGGCGGACGTATTTCACGGCCTCGGCTGGCAGGTCGGCCCAGCTGCGGGCGCCCGCTGTCGAGCCTTTCCAGCCTTCAATGGTTTCGTAGACCGGCTCAACGGCAGCCTGGTCGGTCAGGCCAGCCGGAAAATAGTCGATTTCCTTGCCGTGCAGGCGATAGGCGACGCAAACCTTGATCTCGTCAAAACCGTCGAGCACGTCGAGCTTTGTCAGGGCAAGACCAGTGACGCCGCTCGTGATGCAAGCCTGGCGGACCATCACGCTGTCAAACCAGCCGCAGCGGCGGGCCCGGCCCGTATTGACGCCGACTTCCTTGCCGATACGGCCGAGGCGCTCGCCGATCTCGTCGTGCAGCTCGGTCGGGAACGGGCCGGCGCCGACGCGCGTTGTATATGCCTTGGCGAGGCCCAGAACATAGGAAATCGCGCCCGGCCCGACGCCGGAGCCTGCCGAGGCATTGCCTGCCACGACATTGGAAGAGGTCACGAACGGATAGGTGCCGTGGTCGACGTCGAGCATCACACCCTGGGCGCCCTCGAACAGGATACGCCGACCGCGGCGGACCTGTTCGTCGAGCAGTTTCCAGACCGGCTGCGCATAGGCGAGAATCTGCGGCGCGATCTTCAGGAGATCGGCCTTGAGCTGGGCGCCATCCGGTTCGGGCAGGTCGAGGCCCGTCCGCAGCGGGCGATGGTGCGCCAGCAGCCGCTCGATCTTCATGTCGAGGGCGGCGGGATCGGCAAGATCGGCGACGCGGATGGCGCGGCGACCGACTCGGTCTTCGTACGCCGGGCCGATGCCCCGCTTGGTGGTGCCGATCTGGGCGGCGCCAAGGGCCCCTTCCCGCGCCGCATCGATGTCCTTGTGCCATGGCAGGATCAGCGAGGCATTGTCAGCAAGGACGAGATTGTCAGGCGTGACTTCAACGCCTTGCGCGCGGATTCCGTCAATTTCCGTCAGCATGTGCCACGGATCGACCACTACGCCGTTGCCGATCACCGAGAGCTTGCCCCCTCGCACAAGGCCAGACGGCAGCAGCGCGAGCTTGAACACTTTGCCATCAATGACCAACGTATGGCCGGCATTGTGACCGCCCTGGAAACGCACCACGACATCGGCCCGGCTCGACAGCCAGTCGACGATCTTGCCCTTGCCTTCATCGCCCCATTGGGCGCCTACGACGACGACACCTGACATATAGAACTCCCGTGTTCAGCCGCCGCGACAAGGGCAGGAGTCTGGCCCGAAAAGCAAGGGGCCAGACGCTGTTTTCGAGCGCGTTTTTATGTACTTTCGAACCTACTTGACGAGATCGTAGTCCTCGAGATCGACAGAGGCGACGGCATCCGCATAGGCGCGGGTGTGATCCGACCAGTTCTGGGTGATCTTGCCACCATCGGTCTTGTACCAACTGTTGCAGGCGGGATCGGCCCAGACTGTCTTGCCCAGACGGGCCTGCAGGTCCTTGTTGAACCTGTCCTGCACGGCCCGGTTCGGCGCCATGGCGACGGCGCCCGCTTCGTCCAGCTTGTTCAGAGCCTTGATCGTATACTCGACCTGGCGTTCCAGCATGAAGGTGATCGAATTGTGCCCCAGATTGGTATTCGGCCCGTAGAGGACGAAGAAGTTCGGGAAGTCCGCGACGGTGATGCCGAGATAGGCTTCCGGTCCATCCGCCCAGGTCTCCTCAATCGACACGCCCCCCTGCCCGACGACGTCGACCGACCAGTGCCAGCCGGTGGTCTCGAACCCGGTGGCAAAAACCAGAATGTCATACTCGTGCAGCACGCCGTCCGTGGTACGAATGCCTTCTGGCACGATTTCCGCGATTGGATCGGTGATCAGGTCGACATTGTCGCGCATCAGGGTCGGATAGAAATCATCCGCGATCAGAATGCGACGACAGCCGACAGGATAGTTCGGCGTCAGTTTCTTCCGCAGTTCCGCATCCGGCACCTGCGCGTTCAGATGGTCCGTCGCCTGGCGTGTAAAGAAGGCGCGCCCTTCCGGCGTCCACTGGAATGCCTGCCAGAAGAAATAGTCGGCATTTTCGTAGAGGATGTTGCGGTTGATCGCCGCGAACTCCGCCGCCTTTTCCGGAACCGTGAACATCAGCGCCATTTCTTCCGGCGTGATTTCCCGGTCATTGCGCGGAACCATCCAGTTGGCTGAGCGCTGGAACACGCCGACATTGGATGCTTCCAGCGCGACTTGCGGGATCAGTTGAACGGCGCTGGCCGCCGAGCCCACGACGCCAACGCGCTTGCCCTTGAAGTCGACGGAATGGTCCCAGCCGGCTGAATGCATTTTCGGCCCTTTGAATGTGTCGAGACCGGGAATGTCCGGCCAGAACGGACGGTTGAGCTGGCCAAGGGCACCGATGACGGCATCGGCTTCGATCTTGCGGCCCTTGGTCGTGGTGACAGTCCACTTCTTGTCCGCATCGCTCCAGACAGCCGAGTCCGCGCCTTCATTCAGGTGAAGGTTGGGGCGCAACTGGAAGCGGTCGGTGACCTCCTCGGCATAGGCCTGGATCTCTTCCTGCTGGGGATAAAGCCGTGTCCAGGCCATGGATTGGGCGAAGGAAAGTTGATACAGCGCGACCTGAACATCACAGGCGCAGCCGGGATAGGTATTCGCCGCCCAGGTGCCGCCGACGCGGTCACCCTGTTCCAGCAGGGTGAAATCATATCCGGCTTCCTGCAGCTTGATCGCAGCTGCCAAACCGCCAAGGCCTGCACCGATAACGACAACATGCTTGTCTGGCATCACTTCCTCCTGATTTTTCAGGAGAGAGTGGCAGGAACCTTATTCAGCGCAAGGGGTATCGCAACGCCAAGGCGTGGCGAACGCCTAGTGACCGAAGGCGTAGATGACTCGGACGCCGAGATTGTCGAGGCCCTGGTTGCGTCCGTTACCGATGATCTGACCATGGCTGAGATGCTCATACATGACCTGGCCGCCCCAGCGTTCATTGAAGCTGTAATTCAGGGCGAACGACGTGCGGAACAGGTCGCGCGAGCCGAGAAGGACGTTTTCCTCGGTAAAAGCATCCCCGCGCGGGTCGCCCTGCGGGAACGGGCTTTCCAGCGTGCCGTCATGGATCGCATAGCCTTCGCCGGCTTCGAGCGACCAGTTCTCAGCAAAGTGCCAGTTCCAGACCAGGCCCACCGCACCAAAGCTGGTGTTTCCGGCAGTGTTGGCGCTCGCCATCACATAGGGACGCGGCGCCCAGATGATCGACAGGAAATCCGGCGACTTGAAAACGAGCTCACCGTTGATGTTCGGCCCGTCTTCCTTGTCCGAATTGTTGCAGTCCTGCACGCAAATATTGTGCTGCATGACGCCGAGACGCGCCTCGTCGAGAAGGTCGGCGGAGGCCTGGCCTGCGAAAGCCAGGATACAAGAAAAACTGAGTATGGCGCGGTGCATGGTGATTCCCCCAATAGGCGTGTTCGACCCGAACAAGGGCCTAAACACCACGCCGTCAACCTGGTTCCGTCAAGCCTTGCCACGAACCCAGCGAAGGGTGGCTTCGGAGACACGCTGTCCGAACATTTCCGCAGTCTCAAGGTCGAAGCGGTCGGGGGTCTGTTCGGCCGGCAGGTCGGTCAGCGACTTCACGCCGAGGCCAAGCGTGAAGCTCACGCGGTTGTGCAAGGCATTGATATCCTTGGTGGAGGCATTGTAGCCGGGCATCATGCCGGTGCCGACCCAGACCATGCCATGCTGGGCCGCGAGGGTCGAAAACTGCTGCAGGGTCGAGGACTTGTCGCCGTAGAGCGAGCCGGAATTGGTAAACCCGGCGGCTATCTTGTCTTTCCAGCCATGTGTGAATCAGGCCTTGGAACTGGCTTCCATGAATTGCTTAAACACCGCGGACGCAGAGCCCATATAGGTCGGCGCGCCGAAAATTGTCGCGTCAGCGGCCCTGAGTTCATTCCATGGGCCGGCATCCGGACTGGTGAGATCATCGGCCTTGTAAAGGGTGACGTCGGCACCCGGCAGATCCCGGGCGCCAATGCGAACATGCTCAGCCACTTTGCCGGTGTGGCCGAAGCCGGAATGATAGACGATAGCGATCTTTGCCATCTGAGGCTCCTTTTGTGTCTGGAGCCCTTAACTGGAGGCGGGCTGCCTCAATGACAGCCCGCCCCGATTGCATCTCAATTATTCAGGCCTGGATGGCCTAGAAAGTCAGGACTTTGGCGTAGCGCACCTGAGGCAGCGCCTCGAGCTTCGTCACGAACGAATCCCCGGGCACAGAATCGATACCGATCAGGGCAATCGCTTCGCCTCCGGCTTCTGTGCGCCCGAGGTGGAAGGTCGCGATATTGACCTTCGCCTCGCCCAACATCTGGCCAAGGGCGCCAATAAAGCCCGGCTTGTCGAGATTGTTGACGTAAAGCGTGACCGGCGAGAAATCGCCCTCCAACGCCATGCCCTTGACCTCGACGATACGCGGTTGCCCGGCGATGAGCGTTCCGGCGAGCGTCCGCCAGCCGCCTTCCGGGGCATTCTTCGTCGCCTTGGTCTTCACCTTGACGCGGATCAGGCTGTCATAGACGGGGCTGACCTCAGTCTTGGTTTCGGTCAGCTTGACGCCGCTGTCGGCGAGGATCGCCGGGGCCGACACCATGTTCACATCGCCGCGCGACGCGCGCAGCAGGCCAGCCAGCAAGGCTGCGGTCAGCGGCTTGCGGTTGAGGTCTGCGACCTCGCCCTCATATTCGATGACCACTTCCTCATAGCCATAGTCCGAGATCTGCCCGGCGAAGGAGCCGAGCTTCTCGGCGAGGCCTGCGAACGGCTTTATGCGCGGGGCTTCCTCGGCGGTGATCGACGGCATGTTGAGCGCGTTGGTGACGGCGCCCGACAGGAGATAGTCCGACATCTGCTCGGCGACCTGAAGCGCGACATTTTCCTGGGCTTCGCTGGTTGCTGCGCCAAGGTGTGGCGTGGCAATGAAGTTCTTCTTGCCGAACAGGATGTTTTCCTTGGCCGGCTCCACCGCGAACACATCAAAAGCCGCACCCGCAAGGTGGCCGCTTTCGAGCATCTCGGCGACAGCCTCTTCGTCAACCAGGCCGCCGCGGGCGCAGTTGACCAGGATCAGGCCCTTCTTCGTCTTGGCGAGGTTTTCGCGTGAGAGTACGTTGCGGGTCTGGTCTGTCAGCGGCACGTGCAGCGTGATCACGTCGGCGCGCTTCAGCAGGTCTTCCAGTTCGACCTTCTCGACGCCCAGTTCGACAGCGCGTTCCTCCGTCAGGAACGGGTCATAGGCCACGACTTTCATCTTCAGGCCGATGGCGCGTTCGGCGACGCGGCTGCCGATATTACCGCAACCGATCAGGCCCAGCGTCTTGTAGCTGACCTCGATCCCCATATAGCCGGACTTTGGCCATTTGCCAGCTTGCGTCTCGGCGTTGGCGGCCGGGATCTGCCGGGCGGCGGCGAACATCATGGCAATGGCATGCTCAGCCGTGGTGATGGCGTTGCCGAAGGGCGTGTTCATGACCACGACGCCCTTGGCGGTCGCCTCCTTGATGTCGATATTGTCAACGCCGATACCGGCGCGGCCAATGACTTTCAGGTTCTTGGCCGCCGCGATCACGTCAGCATTCGGCTTGCAGGCCGAACGGACGACAAGGCCGTCATATTCAGCGATTTCCTTGATCAGGTCTTCCGTATTCAAACCAACCTTGGTGACGGTTTCGATGCCGCGCGCGTGGAAGATTTCAACAGCGGCGGGGGAGAGTTTGTCTCCGATGAGGACTTTGGGCATTTCGGTTTCTCTTTGTGATTCGGGGCGCGTGGCCCGGCTCTCCTTTGACGTCGCTCAGGATGAGCCTGCTTATGGGGATTTCCGAGCGCCCTCATCCTGAGCGAAGCTGAAGGACGAGGGCGCGGGAGAAAGCGCTTAGAGGCTGGCGGCTTCTTCGGCGAAGGCCCAGTCGAGCCACGGCGTCAGCGCCGCGACATTCGACGGCTCAACCGATCCACCGCACCAGATGCGCAGGCCCGGAGGGGCCTTGGCATAACCGGCTGCATCGAAGCAGGCGTTTTCGGTTTCGAGGCGCTTCATCATGCGCTTGACGAAATCGCGCTGGCCGGCCTCATCCATGCTTGCGACACGCGGATCGGTGATCCTGAACGTGACGCCCGTGTTCGAACGCACAGAGGCGTCCGGGCAGAGGAAGTCGACCCAGTCGGTTTTGGCGACCCAGTCGGTCAGCGTAGCGAGGCTCTCATTGGAGCGCTTCTGGAGCCCCTTCCAGCCGCCAAGGCTCTCGCACCAGTCGAGCGCCTGAAGATAGTCTTCGACGCACAGCATGCTTGGCGTGTTGATCGTCGCGCCCTCGAACAGGGCTTCGTCGATCTTGCCGCCCTTGGTCATGCGGAACAGTTTCGGCAGGGCACGGTCCGGCGTGTAGCTTTCGAGACGGGCAACGGCGCGGGGGCTGAGCACCAGCATGCCGTGGGCGGCTTCCCCGCCGAGGCATTTTTGCCAGCTATATGTGATGACATCGAGCTTTTCCCATTCGATGTCCTGCGCGAAGGCGGCGGATGTTGCATCACAGATAACGACGCGGTCAGGGTTTGGCTTGATCCAGTCCGCATTCGGGACGCGCACACCGGATGTGGTGCCGTTCCAGGTGAAGATGATGTCGGCATCGTCGCGCGCCTTTTCGAAGGGCGGCAGCTCGCCATACTCACCGACATAGGTGTTGCAGTTTTCAAGCTTCAATTGCTTGGTGGCGTCGGTCACCCAATCCTGGCCGAAGCTTTCCCAAGCGAACACGTCGACCGGTTTCGCGCCGAGCATGGACCACATGCACATCTCGACTGCACCGGTGTCAGAAGCGGGCACAATGGCAACGCGGTAATCGTCAGGAATGCCGAGGATCGCCTTGGAGCGATCAATCGCGGCCTTCAGCTTCTTCTTCGCATCGCCGGAACGGTGCGAACGGCCAAGGGCGGCAGTTTCAAGTTTTTGAAGGGAAAATCCGGGACGTTTTGCCGTCGGGCCGGATGAAAAATGTGTGCATGCTGGCAGCACGCCGGGTTTGGCGGTAGTCGTCATCTGTTTTACTCCTATCCTCACAGATAGGCTGCATGCCGTTGGGGGCATGTGGCCCGCCGCGTCTGTCTCATATTTCGCCTCGGGGCGCAAACGACATTCTTGCATCGCCCCCCTGCCGATGGTTCACTCGCAACATGAGCATGACTATCCAGCCTCTTACCGGCACACTCGGCGCAGAAATCCACGGCGTGGACCTGAGACAAGACCTGTCGAATTCAGAGTTCGACGCCGTCCATCAGGCCTTCCTCGATTTCAAGGTCATCATCCTGCGCGGCCAGCACGGCTTGACGCCGGACCAGCACAAGGCCTTCGCCCGCCGCTTCGGCACGCTGAACATCCACCCCTACGTGAAGGGCATGAACGGCCACCCGGAACTGCTGGAAATCATCAAGGAGCCGGAAGAAAAGACCAATTTCGGCGGCGGCTGGCATTCCGACATGAGTTTCCTGGAGGAACCTGCCCTCGGCTCCATCCTGCATGCGCTCGAAGTGCCGCCCTATGGCGGGGACACGCTGTTCGCCGACCAGCAGGCGGCCTATGACCGCCTCTCTCCCGGCCTGCAAAAGACACTGGCGGGCATGACCGCTGTCCATACGGCCAGCAAGGAATATGGCGCCGACGGCTATTCTGCCGCCGTCCGCCAGTCGATGGATGCCACCGCCGCGCCCGACGCACCCGAATATGAGCACCCGGTCGTGCGGACGCATCCGGAAACGGGCCGCAAGGGACTTTACGTGAACCCGGCCTTCACGCTGCGCTTTGCCGGCTGGAGCCGCAAGGAAAGCCGGCCCCTGCTGAACTATCTGTTCGACCTATCAAAGGAAGAGCGTAGCATCTGCCGCATACGCTGGCAGGCAGGCGACGTCACCATGTGGGACAATCGCTGCGTCTGGCATTATGCCCTCAATGATTATCACGGCCACCGCCGCCACATGCGCCGCGCCACGATCGACGGCGACAGACCGCGCTAGGCCAGCGCGTTCAACATACCCCAGGCGATCAGGGCCTGACCACCGAAATAGAGCGTCCAGACGCCAAGCGATGAGACCGTGCCAACCGGCTGGTCCGCGGGCTTGCGAAAGAGCTGTAGCGACAGGATCATGTCTGAGGCGATGAACATGATCGCGCCCAGCGTGACCGGCCAGTAGACAGGATCGAGCCTCAGGGCCGCCGCGCCCATCATCAGGATGACCGCGGTATAGGCAAAGACCGGCCAGCGCATTTCGCCCAGCCAGGGCGACAGCCAGCGCGCAAAACCCGCCCCGGCGAACACGAGGACAACCTGCGCGGACGAATTGAGAATATCGCGCGGCGTCGCCTCCAGCCCCCAGAACAGGGCGACATAGGTCGCATGGGCAAGGAAGAAGGCTGCCATGCCGGGCTTCAGCCAGCGCTCGCCTTCGAGGGCGAGAAAAGCATCCCCGGCGGAGCTCAGGGCCAGCGCGGCCACGAGCAGCACAGGGCTGCCAGCCAGATAGGCCCATAGCGCCAACAGGGCCGTCGACCCGGTCTTAACCAGCAGGGCGACGGGCCCCTTCCCGCGATAGCAGAACGCCGCGCCGTAAACCAAACCGAGCGCCAGCGCGCCGAAAAGTGAGATTTGTGCCCCGTCCATATGCCTATTCCTGATCCTTGACCGGTTCGGGCAGGCGCAGCAGGCGCCGGGCCATGCGGCGGTGACGTTCTTTCACATACATGCCGACCACGCCGAGCGCAGTGGCCAGAACGGTTGCGTCATCGGTAAATCCCAGACCGACAATCATGTCCGGCAGCAAATCCGCGGGCATCACGAAATAGGCAACGGCGGCATACAGTACGGCCTTCGCCTTAATCGGCGTCAGCGGATCGCGGGCCGCATACCAGGCGGCAACCAGATCATCGGCGAACGGGACCCGGCTGATGACCCGCATCAGCTTGGGAACAAGGCCGCGCGACACGCGCGCGTCGCGCTCGATGCTCTTTGGCAGGTACGTGCCGTCCTTGCCGCGAACCGTATTTATAATTTCCGCTGCGTCAGTCATTGCGAACTCCTCAGACCATTATAGACACAGGCCCAGTCTCACGAAAACCAGGGAGGGCAGTGCCCCATGAAAATCGATTCCAGCATATCCGCCGTCATTACGGGCGGCGCGTCCGGCCTCGGCGCAGCGACCGCGCGCAAGCTTGCCGGCATGGGCGCGAAAGTCGCCTTGTTCGACCTCAATGCCGAAAAAGGCGAAGCGCTCGCCAAGGAACTCGGCGGTGTCTTCTGCGAGGTCAACGTGACCGACGATGCGTCGGTCGATGCCGGCTTTGCCAAATCCCGCGCCGCCATCGGCCAGGAACGTATCCTGATCAACTGCGCCGGCACTGGCAACGCGATCAAGACGGCCAGCCGTGACAAGAAGACAGGCGAGATCAGCCACTTCCCGCTCGACAAGTTCAACATGATTATCCAGATAAACCTTGTCGGCACGTTCCGCTGTATCGCCAAATCGGCCGCGGGCATGATGACGCTCGACCCGGTCGACGGCGAGCGCGGCGCAATCGTCAACACGGCCTCCGTGGCGGCTGAAGACGGCCAGATCGGCCAGGCCTCCTATTCTGCTTCCAAGGGCGGCGTTGTCGGCATGACCCTGCCAATCGCGCGCGATCTCAGCCGTGAACTGATCCGGGTCAACACAATCCTGCCCGGCATCTTCGATACGCCCCTGCTGGCCGGTGCTCCCGAGCCCGTACGCCAGGCGCTTGGCGCACAGGTGCCGCACCCTGCCCGCCTCGGCAATCCAGACGAATACGCCTCGCTGGCCGTGGAAATGTGCCGCAACGGCTACTTCAACGGTGAAGACGTCCGCCTTGACGGCGCGATCCGCATGGCGCCGCGCTGAACCCAGTTGCAGCGAAAAAACAAAGCCCGTCCGGAGCAATCCGGGCGGGCTTTTTTCTTCAGGACGAGTGACCGGAAGGCTGGGCCGCCCCGAAGCCAGTTACTGGCCCGTCCGATCCTTGACGTCTTCCTCGCCGGCAGTCGCGCGGTCTGATTCATCAAAAACGATTTCGGCTTCCTCGCCCTTGCCATAGGCGCGCGATTTCTTGGCGAGCGCCGACATCGATTCCTGCATGCGGCCCTGGCCGACAGCCATGGTCTTCGAGGCGCTCATGCCGACGGCATCGGCATCACCGAAGCTGGCAAATTCAGCGCCCAGGAAGACGACTTCCCAACCATTGGCCTTGGCCCGGTCGAGCGCGGCTTTCGCACCGTCTCGGGTGATTTCCTTGGACGAGTTTTCGTATCCGTCGGTCATGATGACGATGACGGCCTTTTCCGGCTTGTCCGCTTCGGCGAGTGACACGACCCGGCCGATGGCATCGAACAGGGGCGTCATGCCGCGCGGATTGGCTTCGTCATTGGTGACATCGATCCATGTCTCGGACGTCACGCCCTTGCGGAGCACGTCAAACTGCAGCGATTCCTGGTAGTCGAACACGGCGAGCGTCACCGCCGTCTTGATGTCGGCGCCTTCGATCTCGCCTTCATCGGCCTCGCCGACACTGGCGGCATAGGCGTTCACTGAGCCGAGCGCCTCGTCCCAGATGTCGCTCATCGAGCCGGTGCGGTCGAGCAGGATGTAGGAGTGTACCGAGCCTGCGGTCGGGGTGGGGTCCGGGGCCGGCTTGGCGGCGGCGGGGAGGACCATGGCGAGGCCGAGGCCGGTCATGGCGAGTGTCAGGAGTGTGGATTTCATCGGGGCGTCCCTTCCCTGTTGCATCGGCTCCCCAGCCTTCGGTCCGGGCAAAGATTGCTGAAGATTGGGGCGCACCTGTGGCCGACCTGTGCCGAAGCCAAGAAAAAGCCCGCCTTTTGAAAGGCGGGCTGGTTCAGCTGGAATTCATAAAACGGTCAGGCGAACTGCGGCGCGATCTTCAGGTTCTTGACCCAGCCGATTTTTTCAAAGGCGAGCAGGATGGTGCCATTATAGTCGACGATCCGGTTCCAGACGCCCTTGCGGGGGCGATGCAGGGCGCTTTGGGGCGCGTCATGGTGGTGGTCGTGGAAGGCTTCGCCGCCGGTCAGCAGGGCCATCAGGTGATCGGCCCAGATCGGCGTCTTGAGGTGGCCGAGCACGTTGATGCCATAGACCGTGGCGTGGAACTGTATGGCACGACCGATGACGACGCTGGCATGGATGATCGCGGTGAGCACGAGCGACCCGCCTGTGGCCCACACGATCAGATAGATCACAGCCGGAATGACCAGATGCACGACAAGGCTCAGCTCGTTGTAGAACCGGTCCATCCAGACGATCACGGGCTGGTCTTTCAGCCACATCGCGATCGGGCGGTCAGTGTCCTGCTTGTCGCGCCAGAGAATCCAGCCGACCCAGGCCCAGCGCTTGGACTCGAAGGGATTGTGCGGGTCGCCGGGCGCGTCCGCAAAGCGATGGTGCTGGGAATGATAGTTGACCCAGTCCTTCACATTGCCCTGCATGGCCAGCATCAAGTTCATCATCGTCAGGAACTGCGCAGGCGCCTTCAACTCACCCGCGCGGTGCTGGAGGATGCGGTGCAGCGGCCCGATGCCGAGATTGCACATGAAGACGGAGAGGACGACGACGCCGAAGGCCAGCGGGAAATACCACCAGCGCAGTGTCAGCTCGCTGAGCACGATGCCAAGCACGACCATGGTCGTGAACAGGGCGACGCCGAGGGCCGGATATCCAAAGGCGGAAAAGAAACTTGCCCCATTGAACGTCTTCCACGTTTTCGGGATGGCCAGCGAACGAGGTATCATATGTGTTGTCTCCCAAACGGCCGACGGGCCCGTGCGTTCTGCAAGGCATTCTCAGGCCGGGCCTATTAACACTTACTTAAGGCCCGTCAGGCCTTCCGGAAAGGTCTAATCCTCAGCCCTGACACAGGTGTGATGCGTGGGGGTGACGCGCATGCAAAGTTTCGGGTAAATGCACAAATACTGGCGAATCCGAAAGCTTGATAATGGGAGGCGACCACATGTCCGATGAACGTCGTCTCTCGTCGGTCAAGCGGCTCGGCGAGCTCGGTCTCGATCTCGAGGCCAGCCAGGACGAGACGCTGCTCAAAATCCTGTGCGTTCTGACAGAGGAGTGCAGGGCGACCGAGGAAAACAGTCTTTCCCTCGACCTGAGGAAGTACACTTTCCGGTGCAGCAATTGTAATGAGCATGGGTCGTTCGAAGACCTGGTTCGAAGGCTTGAAAGCTCCGAGATCACATTTGGGCGTATTTCGCCTCCAGATGATGAACAGGAATTCGGTGTCGCACTCCGGGCTCAACCCGGCGCTGTAGCGTCATCTGGACCCAAGGTGCATTTGCTCGGTGCGGTCGACCGTGTGCCTCCGCGGCCTCCCCGCCCGCATCGCAATCTTGGCGAGCGGATCATCATCACCCTGCTGGCGCTTGTCTTCCTTGGCGCGGGGCTCAGTGCCGCGGCCCTGTCAGGCTTTGCCAATTACCAAGCGTTTTCCAGTTCGGTGGCCGATCCGCTGCAGGCGAGGATCTGGGGCTGGACCGGGGTGATTGCGGCCGTGATCTCGTTCGGCGGCTTCACCTTCTTCTACTGGCACACCGCCAACAAGCGCATGAAGGAAGGTGTCCGCGCCTTGCTCTTTGCGCTGGCCGGCGCCGGCACCAGCATTCTCGGCACGCAGATGTATATCGCTGCCAACAACCAGGCTTCCGAGGCCGAGATCACAACGGCAGGGTCAAACCGTACCCTGCTGGAACAACAGCTGGGCGACTGGCGGGTCCAGTTGGCCGGCATCCCGCCGGAAACGCGCTCTGTCGAAGGACTGGAAGCCTACATTTCGGAAGTCGAACGCGTCGGGCGCACGGAACAGAAACCCTATCGCGATGCGCAGAACGAGCTCGGCCTCGCCCGCCGCCGTGACGACCTGCAGGCCAAGATCGAAGCGGCGAATGCCGAACTGCTCGGCAAGGGCGATGGCGACATCCTGATCGAGGCGCAGGCGCGAGCCGCCATCCCGAGCTGGTTCTTCGCCGGCATGCTGGAGCTTTTCTCGAGCCAGGGCACGAGTATCGGGCTGGTCGCCCTGCTGATCCTGTATACGAAACGCCGCGACGTGCCTGAGCCCGACGCCTGACGCGTCAGCCCGCCGTTTCTGCCTGGGTCAGCCGCGTCTCGCGCAGCGCCTTGCGGCGCACCTTGCCGGCATCGTCGCGCAGGGGTTCGCACACCCATTCGATGGAACGCGGGATCTTGTAGCGCACAAGGCGTTCGGCGAGGTGGGCGAGCAGGGCCGCCTCATCTGTCTTGCCTTCCGGGAAATCGACGATGGCATGCAGGCGCGCGCCGAGGTCTTCATCGGGCAGGCCGATGACAGCAGACGAGCGCACGCCGGGAAAGGCATCAAGCGCGGCTTCGACTTCCGCCGGATAGATGTTCGCGCCGCCCGACAGGATCATGTCTGACAGGCGGTCGGAGAGGTAGAGGAATCCTTCGGCATCCATCCAGCCAAGATCGCCGAGGCTTTCCCAGCCGCCTTCGATGATCTTGGCTTCGGCGCCAAGGTATTCATAGGTCGTGCCTGGCCCCGAATGCGGGCGCATATAGACTTCGCCGACCTCGCCGGGCGGCAGCGTCTCGCCATTCTCGCCGACGATCTTCATCTCGCAGGTCTCCACGGGCCGCCCGACCGAGCCGCGATGGGTGAGCCAGTCGGCGCCCTGGATCGTGGTCGACCCCTGCCCTTCCGTGCCACCATAGAGTTCCCATATAACGTCGGCGCCGAGCCACTCGATAAAGGCCTCTTTCAGCCAGGCCGGGCAGGGCGCGGCGAGGTGCCAGACCGCGCGCAGGCTGGACAGGTCATAAGTCGTGCGCACCTCTTCGGGCAGGGCCCAGATGCGCCGCATCATGGTCGGCACGAGATAGGCAATATCGACGCCCATCGTCTCGATGCGCTCCAGCACCTGTTCGGCATCGAACCGCGTCGTGATGACAATCGTACAGCCCTTGAACAGAGCGATCATGGCCCAGAGGAAAGGGCCATTGTGATATAGTGGACCGGGGATCAGCATGGTCCCCTGATTGGTGATCTCGAGATAGGCGTCATCCGGGTCCCAAGCGGCGGGCAGTTTCGACACGATCAGTTTCGGCCGCCCGGTCGAGCCGCCGGATGTCATGGCCTTAAAGGATTTGGCCGTGCGCTCCGGCAGGGGCGCGTCGGACCGGCCGGCGTCGGGCGCAAAGTCCTTCTGCAGGCAGGGCGTCGGGGCATACTCTTCTGCGTCGACACCGACCACGAGCGTGGGCTTGCCCAACTCGATGATCTGGTCGCGTTCGAACTTGGGCAGCTTGGCCGAGATCGGCTGCGGCGTGGCGCCGAGTTTCCACGTGGCGAGGCACGCTTCGACAAATTCGCAGCCATTCGGCAGGGCGATGGTGACAAAATCATCGGCCTTGACCCCCAGCGCCTGATAGGCCCGGGCCAGCCGGTTGGTGCGGGCCTCAAGTTCGGCCCATGTGCGCCGGTCGCCGAGATGGTCGAGCGCGACCCGGTCCGGCTGTTGCTGCGCCCAATGCGCCACGATGCGTGAA
>NZ_JBDNGN010000106.1:0-19641 GCF_041689225.1 Hyphomonas sp.
ATGATGGCGGCATGGATAAGGGCACGCGTGTGAAACCGCATTTCAGCCCTCCATTGCTCCGGCAGCGACCGCCCCCCGGCCACAGAACATGAGCGCGACGCGACGTCCGTCACCTGCAATTGTATACATTCTTGCGCCAGGCCACGATTTTTGATAGTTTGAATATGTCGAATTCCAACCCCTAACCAGATGAAGAGACCCTCCATGGCCCTTGCAAAAATCGGAAACATCCAACACGCGGCTTACCGGTGCAAAGATGCGGCGCAGACCCGCTGGTTCTATGAGGACGTGCTGGGCCTGCCGTGCAAGGCTGCGTTCGCCTTTGACGGCATTTCGGGCACGGACATCCCACGGCGATACATGCACCTCTTTTTCGAACTCGGTGATGGCAACTTCATCGCCTTTTTCGATGACCCGTCTACGGCAATGCCTGAGCACTTCGATCAGCGTCACGGGTTCGATGTCCATGTCGCGTTCGAAATCGACAGCATGGAAGACCTCGCCGCCTGGAAAAAGAAGATCCGCGAGGCCAACATCACCTGCGCTGGCCCAGTCGACCACCACTTTGTGAAGTCGATCTATTTCTACGATCCCAACGGCCTGCAGTGCGAAATCACCTGCAAGACCGAAGACTACACCGCCATCATGACCAAAGAGACCATTGAGGTGGACGACCAGATGCAAAAGTGGACCGAAGAAACCCGGGCCCTTAAGGAAAGCCGCTTCGGTGCGGACTCGCTTGACAGCCGCCAGGTGAAGGAATTCCTCGCCGCCTGACGGCCCTCCCCCGAATGATCAGGCGACGCGATGGATGAGTGTTCCTCCATCGCGGATCCCCAGCGTGTTCGCCACTGCGATCTTCATGCTGCGCTCCAGTGTCTCGTTCGTCAGCCAGGCCAGATGCGGCGCAAGCGCGACCTGATCCAGCGCCATCAGCGGATTGTCAGAACTGACAGGCTCGTCTGCAAACACGTCGAGGCCTGCCGAACGGATGTGGCCGTCCTTGAGCGCAGCAACAAGGGCGGCCTCGTCGACCAGTCCACCTCGCGCCGTGTTGACCAGAATAGCGCCCGGCTTCATCGACCGGATCATCTTGTCGTCGAAAAGCCGGGTCGTCTCCGGCATCAGGGGAATATGCAGCGAGACAATATCGGCTTGCCCCACAAGTTCCTCCAGCGAGCATTGGCGATAGGATGACGCATGGCTGGATCGCGCGGTAAAGATGACCGTGACGCCCATTGCCTCCAGAATCGGCGCAAGCATCTGTGGCACGCTGCCAAAGCCGACCAGCCCCACGGTCTTGCCCGCAATTTCCGAGAAAGACTCCCCCGTCGCTTCATCCGGCGCCCATGTGCCATCGCGGCAGAGCCTGTCGATACGGGGCAGAAGCCGCCCCGCCGCCAGCATGAGCAGCAGCGTCATTTCCGAGACCGCCCGGCTGTTCGTTCCCGGCATGTTGCAGACTGCAATCCCGCCGGCCCGGGCGGCATTAAGATCGATTGTGTTCACGCCAACGCCAATCTTCTGGATCAGCTTCAGGTTCGGCGCGCGGCTGATCGTGTCCGCCGTAATCGGCTTCAGGGAATGCCAGATCGCATCGGCAGTTTTGACTTCTGTCAGGAACGGTTCGTCCGCCCCCTCCGTGCAGCAGACAACGTCGATGCCCTGCGAAGACAGGCCAGCCATCTGACGCTTCAGCCGGGGCCCTGCATCAAAATGGTAGACGACCTTCACCGCCCCGCTCCAAGGAATGGCGTCCGCCCGGCATAGCGCGCGCCCGCGCCTAGGTGGTCTTCAAGACGCAGCAATTCGTTCCACTTCGCCATGCGTTCAGACCGTGTGAAGGAGCCAACCTTTATCTGGCTGATTCCCCAGCCCAGCGCGAGGTGGGCGATGGTGACGTCTTCGGTCTCGCCGGACCGGGCCGAGACGATCGTGCCCCACCCGAGCACCTTGGCTGCCTCGTGTGCGGCCCACGCTTCGGTAAGCGTCCCGACCTGGTTGGGCTTGCACAGCAGGGCCGTGCAGGCCTGCTTTCCAGCAGCCGCTTCAATATTCCCGATTTGCGTCACGAGCAGGTCATCCCCGACGATCTGGGCGCGGTCGCTGAAGGCAGCCGTAAAGGCCGCATGGGAGTCGAGGTCATGCTCCTCGAACGGATCCTCGATCATCAGGATGGGAAAGGCCCGCATCCACTCAGACAGCTTGTCATACCATTCGGCCGGGCTGTAACGACGGCCCTCACGCTTCAGCATGTAACCATTTTCATTGAAGAAATTGCTGGCCGCAATATCGAGCGAAACGCCGACCTGTGTCAGCGGCGACAGGCCTGCATTCTCGATCGAGCGCAGCAGGGTTTCGATCGCCTCCTCATTGCTGTCAAAGACGGGCCAGTAGCCCCCTTCGTCAGCAACGCCCTGTATTTTGCCCTGCGCGGCAAGCTGGCTGCCAGCGGCGCGGTAGATCTCCGCCGTCCATTCCATGGCCTCACGGAAACTCCCTGCGCCATAGGGCACGACCATGAAATCCTGAAGGTCCAGCTGGCCATCGGCATGCGCACCGCCGCCCAGTATCTGTATCTCTGGCACCGGCAGCACGACGTCACCGCCCGCATGCAGGTGTTCCCATAGCGGCTGGCCCGCGCTGGCCGCAGCCGCGTGGGCAACCGCCATCGATGTCGCAATCATCGCATTGGCTCCCAGATGGCTGCGGTCGGCGCGGCCATCGAGTCCGATGAGCACCGCGTCGGCACCCTTCTGGTCCGTCACGTCTCGCCCGATGAGGGCCGACGCGATGGCGCCATTCACGTTCGCCACTGCCGTATCGACGCCATGCCCGCCGAACCGGGCGCCGCCGTCGCGCAGGTCCAGCGCCTCGCCTGCGCCCTTCGATGCACCGGCCGGCGCGATGGCGCGGCCCATGGAGCCGTCCTTAAGCCAGATCTCGGCCTCGACTGTCGGGCGGCCGCGGCTGTCCCAGACGCTGCGGCCGATAACGCGTTTAATTACTGGATCAGGCATTTCCGTGGGCACTCCCGGATTGATGTTTTTTGAGATGGTCGAACCAGAGGGCTGCGACCGTGTCGAGATGGTCTTCAGGCTGCGCCAGCAGGCGCCTGGCAAAGCTGCGGACAAGGTCCCGGTCGGCATCGGTCGTGATGTATTCCACGGGCGACTTGCCATCGATCCGGGCGAGCAGCATGGCAGAAAGGAGCCGCGCTGCTCGGATCTCGAGGGCTGATGGCGCCTCCCAGTCGACACCCGAAAGATAGGACCGCACGAACCCCGTGAACCCCTCATGCAGGGCCGGCGCCGCGGACGACGTCCAAACGGCTTTCAACAGCAGGTGATTGAGGCAGAAGGCAAGGTCAAATGCCGGGTCGCTCCAGCCAGCGCACTCCGCATCAAGGACCACCGGGCCATCCGGCCCGATCAGGATATTCTTGGGGCTGAAGTCGCCATGGGTCATTGCCTTGCGGTTGCGGCCAACGCTGGCGACGATCTCCCTGAGCACAGCTTCCATATCAGGATGCGCATCTATCAGCGCCAGGAAATAGGGTGCGAGCCGCAATTCGTGAAACAGGTCATTGTCGTACATCGACTCAAGCTCAGGCCGTCTGGCCGTGTTCGCGTGGATCCGGACCAGCACACCGGCAACCTGACTGATTGTTTCGGGGCTAACCTCGCAGCGCCGCAGCAGGGACTTCCAGACGGGAAAATCGCCGGGCTTCAGGAATTCCATGACGATGATGCCGGCTGTCTCGTCATGGCCAAGGATCGCGGGCACATGGCCGGGCGCAATCCGCGCCACTTCCGCCAGCCAGCGGGCCTCGCTCGCATGGCGTGTTTCGGGAACGCGCCAGTCTTTCGCCACCTTCAGCCGGGCCAGTGCCCGCCTCACGCAGACATCCCGCTGCCCTATCGTGACATGCCAGATATCGGATGAAACACCGCCCTCCAGCGGTGCGCCGACCACGGCCGCGCCATCAGGCACAAGACCAAGGCCCTTGAGCGCGTCGAGGAACGCTTTTGGCAAATCCGGCATCGATTTTTCTTCCCCAAATCGCATGCCCAACACACAGACCGAGAATCTATGGGATGACAAGCTCAGCGCAGATAGTATACAATTCTAAGAAATACCAGAACATGAGCAAATAAGGGAGGCTCGGGCAAACGCGTGAATTCAGGATTGCTCATAGATCGGCTGCGTGCCCTCGATTCGGCGACCATTGCCGACGTGATGACGGCCATGGGACTGCATGGACAGGTTTTGTCTCCAGCCCTGCGCCCAACCAACACGGCGACGGCCCGCTGCGCCGGACACGCGGTCTGCGCGCGCGGATCGAACGATCCCGATGGTCCAGGAATCGCGAGCTTCAGGCTGGACAACGCCGTCACCAGCGGCTGCATCGTCCTGATCGACACGAACGGGTGCGAGACCGGCGCGATCGTCGGCGGCAACATGGTTACCAGCATGATGGGCCTCGGTGCGGCCGGCTTCATCATTGATGGCGGCATCCGGGATGCGCAGGAACTCAGCGCGTGCAGCGCGCCGGTATACCGGCGCTACGACACGCCGATCAGTGCCCACGGTCGCTGGAAGTACACGAGCGTCGGTGAGGCGATCACCCTGCCCGGCGTCTGGCAGCCGGTCCAGGTCCATCCCGGAGACCTCGTACTGACCGACAGCGACGGCATCGTCGTGCTGCCAAAGGCCCATGCGGAAAGCATCATCGGATATGCCGAGCGGCACATCCAGTCCGAAGACGCGATCGGCAAGGCGATCAGGAATGGCGAAAGCCGCGAGACAGCGACGAAGAACAATCCGAGGCTGACCTATGTTGTTCCGCTGACGGATCTTGCCTCGGCGCCAAACGAGTAAGTCATCGAAACCAGTCATGCCGGCCAGCCGGCCACAATCATCCGAAGTCACGAAGGAACACTACTATGGCACAGAGCAAGTACGCGTATGATCGTTCGCCCTATATCGTCGTCTACGAAGACAAGTCCCCGTTCAAGGACACCTATGCCGGCGAAATCGGCATGGTTTCGCTGACCTGTCATTTGCTGGCGCCCAAGGATCACCCCTCCGATACGGTCGTCATCTGGTCCCACCCGATCGGCGGCGGGTTCTACCTGCCCATGATGGCGGCCCTCGCCAAAGCCGGTGTCCACGTCATCTATTGCGATACCCGCTATCGCGGCATCGATACGGCCCTCATCATGGAAAAGGTCATTGCCGACCTCGGCGCCGTCGTGCGCGATGCGAAGGAGCGCCTCGGATACAAGAAAATCATTCTTGGCGGCTGGAGTGGCGGCGGCTCGATGTCGCTTTACTACCAGGCCGAAGCGGAAGATCCGACCGTCACGACGACGCCGGCCGGCGACCCGTATGACCTGACAGCCAAGAACTTCATCTCTGCCGACGGCATCATGCTCGTCGCGGCGCACCATGCCCGCCATATCACCTTCACGGAATGGCTCGACCCGTCTGTCACCGACGAGAACGATCCGGAGAACCGCGATCTGGAACTCGATATCTACAACAAGGACAATCCGAACCAGCCGCCCTACAGCAAGGAATTCCTCGAGCGCTACCGCGCGGCGCAGGTCGCGCGTAACCGGCGCATCACGGGCTGGGTGAAAGAGAAACTGGCAACCTACAAGGCAAATGGCGAGGCGAACCGCGAGTTCGGCTTTGTCGTCCACCGCACCATGGCCGAGCCGAAATGGCTGGACCCGACCATCGATCCCAACGACCGCCAGCCGAACTGGTGCTTCCTTGGCGACCCTGAAGTCGTAAATGACAGTCCCGTCGGGCTCGCCCGCTTCTGCTCGCTGCGCAGCTGGCTGTCACAATGGAGCTATGACGATGCCCGCGCCGATGGCGTGAAATTCGCCGCACGCACCAGCGTGCCAACCCTGGTCGTGGGCAATTCGGCCGATGACGGCATCACGCCCGAACACACCAAGCGGCTCTACGAAGCGGTGCCGCATGATCGCAAGCAGCTGAAATGGATCAAAGGCGCAAACCATTACTATTTCGGTCAGAAGGACAAGGCAGCCGAAGCCGCCCAGACCTGCGCCGACTGGCTCGCCAGCGAAGGCCTTCTGGACGCATGACCGGCCAATCGACAGAAGCTGACCGCCTGCGGGAGATCGTCCACCCGGATATCCGCACGCTGGGCGATATTCCCGGCTTCCACGCCCGGGCACATCCAGACCGTGTTGCGGTAAAATACGGCGATATCACGCAGACGTTCGCGCAGCTGGACAAGGCCAGCAACCAGCTCGCCAACGCGCTGGTTGCCGAAGGCTTCGCGCCACAGACACGCATTGCCTTCCTCGATCGGAACAGCGAATCCTTCTTCCCCATCCTGTTCGGCGCTTCACGGGCCAACCTCACGCTGGCAACGATCAACTTCCGGCTCACACCCAAGGAGATCGCCTACATCGTCAATGACAGCAAGACCGCGCTCATCTTCGTCGGCAAGGAATTCGTCCAGAATGTCGAGGCGGCGCGCGACAGCCTCAAACACCTCAAGAAGATCGTCGTCATCGACGGTGACGGCGAGACGAGCCTGAAAAACTGGCTCGCTGGCCATGCCGATACGCCTCCCGGCATTGACGTCTCACCTGCCGACACTGCCGTGCAGATGTACACGAGTGGAACGACCGGCCACCCCAAGGGGGTCGAACTCTCGCAGGAATGCATGATCTATTCGGCAGTGGAAGGATTGTCGGTCTGGCCGGCCATGTTCAAGCCTGACTCGGCTGTGCTCGGCACCATGCCGCTGTTCCACATAGCGGCCGCCAACCTCTGCATAGCCGGTCTCTATGCCGGCGCCCGCGCCGAAATCCTGCGCGAAGGCACGCCGCGCGAAATCATCCACATCATCGCCGACAACGGCATTGCCGTCGTTCCTCTGCCCGCTGCCGTCATTCACGAGATCACGAAACTGCCCGAAATCGGCGATCTTGATCTGTCCCGCCTCGACACATTGCTGATCGCCGGCTCCGGCATCGCCGTCGAGCTGCTGAAGAACGCCCAGCAGGCGCTCGGCTGCGGGTTCGCGCTGTCCTACGGCATGACCGAATGCTGCGGCGGCCTGACCTATCTCGGCCCTGCCGACTGCACATATGACGCAGGCCAGAAACTTCATTCCGCAGGCCGGGCCTTTGGCAACAACAAGGTCCGGATTGTCGATACTGAAGGCGCGGACCTGCCCGCCGGCGAGATCGGCGAAATTCTCTGCCTGTCTGACCGCATCATGACCGGCTACTGGGGCCACCCCGAAGCAACCGCTGAAGTCATCCGCGACGGGTGGTACCATAGCGGCGACGCCGGCTACCTGGACAAGGACGGCTTTCTCTATGTCGTTGACCGTATCAAGGACATGGTGATCAGCGGCGGCGAGAACATCTATCCTGTCGAGATCGAGAACGAGCTCATCAAGCATCCCGTCGTCGATGATGTCGCCGTGATCGGCGTGCCGGATCCGAAATGGGGCGAGAGCCTTCTTGCCTGCGTAATCCTGAAGCCCGGCGCATCAGTGCCCCCCGCAGAGCTAGAAACTTTCCTGCGCGACAAGCTCGCTGGCTACAAGATTCCGCGGCGCTACCAGTTCGTCGATGCCTTCCCGCGCAATGCAACCGGCAAGGTCCTGAAGCGCGTCATGCGCGCCGAGCAAGCAGGCTCATGAAACGCCAATCCACGAGGACTGCACCGGAATGACCTTCGACATCAAGGCCCCCCTCTTCCACGACCTTGTCCGGCTTCACGGCAAATGGCTGCCGGACAAGGCCGCTCTCATTGACGATACGAAGACCGTCACCTGGAAAACGCTTGACGAGCGCTCCAGCCAGGTCGCAAACGGGCTGCACGTACTGGGCATCGGGCGTGGCAATTGCGTCGCCGTGCTGATGTCAAACTGCGCCGAATACGTGGAGATCATGTATGGCGTGCTGAAAGCTGGCGCGGTGATCGTGCCCCTGAACGTCGCAGTGCAGGACGACGGACTTGTCGGCATGCTCCGCGATTCCGATGCCAGGGCTGTATTCTATTCACCGGACCAGTTCGCCCGCCTGACCGGCCGCCATGGCGACTTGCCCGATGGAACCCGGCACTTCGTGTTCGGCGCAGACGATCCCCTGCCCGGCACCGACGATTACGAGGCCTGGCGCGACGCATGCAGCGACGCCGAACCCGGCATCGAGATCGGCGACGATGATCCCTGCAACATTATCTACAGCTCCGGCACGACGGGCCTGCCCAAGGGAATCACGCATCTCTACCGCCGGCGCATACAGTCGATGTACGAACTCTCCCTCGCCCACCGCTATCATTTCGATGCCGTGTCGATATGCGCCATTGGCCTCTATTCCAGCATCGCCTGGGGCTCGCTCTTCTGCTCGCTCCTCGTCGGCGGAACCTGCGTGATCCGCGACAAGTTCGACCCCGGCCTCTGGGTCGGGACAGTCGAGGAATATGGCGTGACACACACATTCATGGCGCCGATCATGTTCCAGCGCGTACTCGACCATGAGGACTTTCGTCCGGAATCCGTAGCGTCCCTCCAGGCTGTAATCTCCGGCGGCGCCCCCCTCTATGAAAGCCTCAAGAAGCGCATCGCGGAAAATTTCGGCTGTGTCGTCATCGAGCTCTACGGCCTCACCGAAGGCTTCATGACAACGCTCCAGCCGGGTGACGCCGATGGCCGGCTCACCTCCGTCGGAAAGCCCGTACGAGGTAACGACCTGATCCTGGTCGATGTCGATGACAATGAGGTCGGCTTTGGCGGTACGGGCGAAATCTGCGTCCGTTCCGTACACTGGATGACCGGCTATCACAACCGGCCCGAAGCGACAATGGAAGCCGAATATATCGACAGTCGCGGTGTGAAGTGGCTGCGCACAGGCGATATCGGCCGCACCGACGCAGAGGGCTTCCTCTACATTACCGACCGCAAGAAGGACATGATCATCTCCGGCGGCCAGAACATCTACCCGATCGATATCGAGGCCGTGTTGATCGATCATCCGATGGTGTCCGAAATCGCCGTGATCGGCGTGCCCGATGAAACATGGGGTGAAACGCCTATCGCCATTGTCGTGCCGAGGTCCGGCGCCACGGCGGACACCGCCGAGGAGATCCTCACCTGGGCAAATGCCCGCCTCGGCAAACGCCAGCGCATAAAGCGCGTCGTGTTGCAGGCCGACATGCCACGCAACCCCAACGGCAAGGTGCTGAAGCGCGAACTTCGTATGACCTACATCTGAACCAGCCAGAGGCGGCAAATTTACGACCCCTCAGTCCGCCCACCCAGGAGACCAGACATTGACCACCGAAACCGCCGCAGAGTTACCTGTCGCCGCACCGCCCGGAAACGGGCTCTATGCTTGGTATGTCGTCATGGTGCTGATGATGGCACAGATGTTCTCGTTTATAGACAGGATGATAATGGGCCTGTTGGTAGGCCCCATCCGCACGTCCTTCAATATTTCGGATACACAGTTCAGCCTGCTCGCGGGCCTCGCCTTTGCCATCTTCTACGCCGTGATGGGCCTGCCACTCGCGCGTATTGCCGATCGCCGCAGCCGGCGCGTGCTGATTGCCATCGGCATATCGTTCTGGAGCGTGATGACCACGCTCTGCGGCTTTGCACAGGGCTTCTGGTCGCTGTTTGCCGCGCGGGTCGGTGTTGGCGTGGGTGAGGCGGCGCTCGGCCCTGCAGCCTACTCCATGATCACCGACTACTTCCCGAAGAAGTCTCTCGCCCGCGCGCTCAGCGTCTATACGATCGGGGTCACCGTCGGGTCTGGCCTCGCCTACATCATCGGCGGCAAGATCGTTCACTATGCGCTCAGCCTCGGCACCATCGACATTCCGCTGCTCGGTCATACGGAAGGCTGGCAGATCACTTTCTTTGCCGTCGGCTTTCCCGGCATCCTGATCGCGCTGTTGATGATGACCGTTCGCGAACCGGCCCGTCGTGGCCGGATACAGGCTCCCGGCACGCTCGCCACTGCGACGCCCCCCGCCATTCCCGTGCGCGAGGTTGTCGCCTTCCTCGTCGCCCGCAAGGGCGCCTTTCTTAGCCATATTCTCGGCGTGTCGATCTATATCATGGCCGTATTCAGCCTGAACATCTGGGGCCCTGAATACCTCATCCGCACCTTTGGCTTTGCCCGCGCGGACGCCGGTCTCACGTTCGGCATCGTCATGATCGTTATGGGCACGAGCGGCCTCATGTGCGGCGGCCTGCTGGCAGACCGCTGGTTCTCCCGGTCGACCTTCGATGCCTATAGCCGTGTGATCATTCTCTCCATGCTGTGCATGTTGCCATTTGCGGCCATGCTCGGCTTCGCCAACTCGGTGACACTCGGCATCATCTGCCTCTCGGGCGCAATCTTCTTCTCGGCCTTTCAGGGCGGCATCGCAGGCGGCGTCATCCAGCTCATGGTGCCAAACGAAATGCGGGGTCAGGCGGTTGCGCTCTACTTCCTCATCGCAAACCTGGTCGGCCTCGGCTTTGGCCCCACAGTGGTCGCAGCGATGACCGACTATGTATTCAAGGATGACGCCGCGCTGAACAAGTCTCTCGCGCTCACCTCGGCCACGCTCATCCCGCTGGCTGCGGTCATTCTGCTCAGCGGACTTGGAAAGGTGCGCGAAGCCGTGCGTTCAGCGCAGGAATGGACAACATAACGGGCGCCACCGCCCGCACGTCACGCGTTGAATTCCAGCGGCAGGCCGGCGCGGGGCCAGCGGAACTTGTACAACCGGCCTGACGGCGACGCCGTCGCCCAGCAGTCGCGCATGTCATCGCCGCCAAAGCAGAGATTTGTGACCCCCACTTCGCCGGGAAAGGCAACAAACTCATGCCCGCCCTCCGTGTCAAAAACCGTGATGCCGCCATCTATCAGCGTGCCAACGCAGATCCGGCCACCAGCTTCGACTTTCAGGCTGTCGAGCAGGCGGTATTGCGGCAAGGTGCAGACAAGGTGCCCCGGCTGGAAGGGTGTCGGCGCGTCGCCGAACACACCGGGGGAAATAATGTCAAAGGCCCACACCCGGCTGGTCGGCGTCTCCGCCACATAGAGCCGCTTTCCGTCCGGTGATATCCCCACGCCATTGGGGCCGAGCAGTCCATCCTTCAGCCGGCTGATCGTCGATCCATCAGACGTCGCATAATAGAGTGCGCCGTTTTCGCGATAATCATCGGTCGACTTTCCATGATCGGAAAAGTAGAAACCGCCATGCGCATCGAACACGAGGTCATTCGGGCCGAGCAATAGTTTCCCGCCACATTCAGTATACAGAAGGGTAACCTCACCGCTTTGAAGGTCTACTCTCTGTATAGACCCGCCGCAATAGTCATGAGGCTTGTGTGAGGGGATGAGCGCGCCACCGATTTCGTGCCACTCGAATCCACCATTGTTGCACACATAGGCAGCCCCGTCCGGACCGATGGCAACCCCATTCGGGCCGCCCCCCAGCGTCGCGACGATCTCGATCCGGCCATCCGGCCAGACCTTAGACAATGTCTGCCGCTCGATCTCGACAACGAGGACGGACCCGTCATACAGCGCAACCGGCCCTTCGGGAAAGCGCAGACCATCGGCTACGACTGTCAGTTCCGGGGATGCACTCACACCAATTCCTCCAATTTTCAGCCGGCGCCATTCAAGTGGCGTCTCGGCTTTTTTGTATACAAATTGGAGGTTGATGGCAATTATTTCGGCCGATTACGCAGGACAAATATACAATTCGTTGCGCGGTTCGCCCGGAGCCCTATTCCAGCGGTGATACCAGCGTGCGCAAGCCGGACAGGATATGCCCCCCCATGAGGCTGCCGGCCAATGCGCTATCCTTCGCCCGGATAGCCGCGACCAGTTCTAAGTGGTCGGACACGCTGCGCATCAACCGTTCCGGCGCATACCGGCGAAACGTGCGCAGCATGAGAGGCGCTTCAATGACCTGCGCCGCAGCCGCAGCCAAAGCACGGCTTCTGGCCGCAGTGATGATCAGATGGTGAAACTGGCTGTTGAGGCTGGCAATCTCGGAATCATTTGTGTGCGCATTTTCCGCTTCCGATACGCGCTTCATGGCCTCGGCACAGGCCTGCATCTGGACAAGATCCTCGTCCGACCGTCGCTCTGCAGCAAGGGTCGCCGCGAGAACCTCCAGCCTTACGCGCACGGCATAGATGTCCTGGATATCGCTTTCGTTCCATTCCGCCACGACAGCGCCGGAATTGGCGGCAATGTAAACGAGGCCGTCAGCCTCAAGCTTGCGCAAGGCCTCGCGAACGGGCGTCCTGCTGACCTCGCAGACCGTGGACAATTCCGCTTCCTTCAGACGCTCGCCCGCCTTCAGTTCACCTTCGAAGATCTTGCCCCGAATGATCTTGTAGGCATGGTCTGCTGCGGCGCTCATTGTATATCTCCAAGATATTTCCCCGACCGGGATCGCGTTTGGGACTGAAATCACCCATCGGCACGATATATGCCACTTCCTGCGAAGGCATAGCCATAATGATAGCGGTTATCATTCGTTTGCGACACCTCGCTGATGATCCGTGAGCGCGCACGCCCCGGAATGCACCAAATCCTCGCCATTCAGGGCGCATCCCTGCACCTCCCCGCCTATGTCACCGGCTGCGAATCGCCTCGCATGTCAGACGAAAGTTCCGCTTTCGGGGTCGGCGTCCCCTATTCTCTGGCGTGGTCCGGCAAATACCATATGGCAGAGCCCCACGCACGCTCCTGAACCTTCTGGATCGCCTCGGGGTGCGCGTCGCATTGCCCTTTGCGCTTGCACATGAACTCGGTCCACCGCGGCGTTTCTTCCTGCAGGATGCGCGGGTACCAGAATGCCGGCGCGGTCTCGTCAAAATCAGGGTCGCTCCACACGACGCAGGTCTGCCCCTTGCCGCTCGTTCCGGTCCATATCTGAGACCGGCTTTCATGGATTTTCCCGTCTTTCCATTCGCCTTTGATGATCTCGATCTTGTCGAGCGGAATCTGGTCCGGCAGGGCCATCACGCGAAAGGCGGGAGCGCCCTTTGCCTTGACGAATTGCCCGCCCATGACAACCTCGGCCGAAGATGGAACGTCCGCAGCATCGCACGCGAGCGGGCTTCCATTCGGGTTCGAGTCAAACCGCACGGCGATCCGCGGGCCGCTGGTGCCATAGACTTCGCGCCGTTTCATGGCGTCAAAAATCGCCGAGCGGGTGTTTTCACGCGCCCAAATGCCAACGATGCCGCCCGGATTGAACTGGCTCCGGGTCATCGCGCGATCAAAGTCGCCCATGCTGAACACCGAACCCTGCCACATCTCCTCATCGACAAATCCAGGAACACCCGTATGCGCATCGGTTGAGCCGACGAAACCAAGTTGAAGCGGGTTCCGCTTTTTGTCGCCGGAAACGTCAAACGCCTGCAGCCCACGGAACAACAGGCTGCGCGCATAGGTTTGTCGCGTTTGCTCCCACTCCGCTTCGGTGAAATCAGCCGCCGGCACTGCGCGCGAGTGCTGTGTCGTAAATAGCTCGAAATTGCAATCGTCCGAAGTGAGGCGCTCGTCGAACGGCGCCAGACATTCGCTGCTGCCCTTCTGCTGGGTCACTTCCACCAGTCGCTCGAATCGGGTGCGGAAGCCGAGATCGCGCTCGGATTCGGACTCCACATCGAAGCTCATCCCGTCGCCCATATTGGTATTGTGGGGAACCGTGATCACATCGCAGCCATCCTCGGCCTTGCAGTTCTCATCCAGCATAGACCACAACTTTCCCACCTCCGGGTAACGAATATAGTCGATCGGAAACGGCACGACCGACTCGCTGCGGAAGATGACGTTCCGGTGCGTGTGAGAATAGCTCGGCGTTGCGCTCCACTCAAAGCCGATCAGCGCGGTGAAATTACACGGGTCGTTTGCTTCATTTGCCTGCTGTTGCACGCGCGTCCATGCATCATTCAGCGAAGCCATGCATAGGTCCGGATCATCCTCGCAGACCGGCGTCACTTGCGGTTTCACCTGGGTGATTGTCGGTATCACGTAGTCACCGAAGACCTTGCTGCCTGTCGCCTGCGTACTGTTTTGCCGAAGCCGGTCACAATAGGGTTCATGCAGCTTGATCGGATCTGTACAGATATACATGATATCCAGCCATTCCGCATGATCCGTTACCGCAACAAAATCGAGCGGTCGCGAAAGTGTCATCGTCTCCCCGCCAAGCGTGAAGGGTTCGCCCCGCGCAAACCGGTAGGCATCTGCCGGTGTCGCCATCGTGCCAAACCCATACGCGTCCAGCGAGTAGGCTGTGTGAACGTGTATATCGCCCCAGTAGAGCGACGTCCCGTCATGAGGGGTCGTCCCGCAGTCGGAGGGCGATTCATCTGCAGCCGCCACAGGGGTTGCATCAATTACGGATCCGTCCGCAACCGTCGCGACCTTCGGCGCGCAGGCGACCAGCAGGCAGGTCATCAGAAATAGGCCAGAGCGATTTCGCCATGTCATCCGGATGCACCTGCCTGCTGTTAGACGTCTCATGTTATCACTCACTATTTTTCAAACGCGTTGCTTGATCAGAAGCTGTAGGTCAGCTCCATACCGAATTCACGCGGCGATTGATAATACTGGATTATTGGGCTTGTGCCAGAACGGGCGGCACCCGAAATGACTTCCGCGTCGGTGAGGTTGCGACCGTAAAGTTGCAACTGCCAACGATCTTCATCCCCTGCAAGGGCGATGGAACCGTTCACGAGGATAACTGAACCACGGTAATAGGCCGGGTCATTGCTACGCCCCCATGTATTGTACTTGTCGGTGTACCGGAAATCCAGATGTGCCTTGACTTCACCCACTGCGACCGGAACCACGTAGTCTAGGATCACGCTTCCGCTATAGGGTGGCGCATTCGCGAGATCGAGGCCGGTACTGTCCACAGGCACTTCAAACGTGCCGGTCGGTGTGCCGTTGAGCACGACTTCCACGGCAGGGCTGCATTGTCCGGGTGCGGTCTGGGCAGCAGTGAACGTACCATCCACATCCTGGCAGAACCTTGTGTACTTGGCATCGAGGTATGAGAAGTTGGCCGCTACGGTGAGACGGTCGGTCGGCAGCCATTGCCACTCAACCTCAAATCCGGATGTCTCAATATCGGCAATATTGTCTGTCGAACTCTCGGCGCGCACGGCACCCAGCTTGGTAACAGAGCCCTGAAGGTCCTTGTAGTTGTTGAAGAATGCCGCAAGATTCAGGCGCATCTTGCCATCCAGCAGATCACTCTTCATGCCGATTTCGTAGGCGGTGACATTTTCCTCATCATAGGGACCGATAGTTTCGACTGTGGTGCCGCGTGAATTGAACCCGCCACCCTTGTATCCTGTAGAGACAGATCCATAGAGGCGTACATCGTCAGTCGGAGTATACTGCATCGCTGCCCTTGGCGTAAAATTGTTCCAGCTGGCATCCAGGCTTGTCGCAAAGGAAGCCGGGACGTTGAGCACTCCGCCGATGAAGACTTTCGAGTCAATCGAATAGTCCTTCTCGTCCTGAGTATAGCGTCCACCGAGCGTCAGCGTCCATTTGTCGGCAAAGTGCCAGTCGCCCTGTGCAAAGGCGGCGAGACTGCGTGATTCCTGGGTTATGACGCCGCTCGTTGCGACCGGCGGAGACGGCAAGACGGTATTGATCTGGGTGAACTTGTCCTTGCTTGCGTAAACGCCAACAACATAATCGAATGCGCTTCCGGTATCGGATGCGAACCGGAATTCACCACTATAGGCGTCGCTGTTGAAATCCCGGGTCACATCGAGCCCCGGCTCAGGCGTTATCAGACCGTCGAAATCACCATGGTTGAGATAGGAAATCTCGCGGTAGCCGATAACGGACGTAAACGTACCAAAATCCTGCTTCCAGTTCGTTTCCCACGACACGCCGGTCGTGTCCGTGTTTGTAAACGGATCAAAATTGTATGCCGAGACACGGATATCGTTGCGCGCCCGCTGCGGGATTAGAAGATATGCCGCGGACCCGTCATCGACAGTATGCCCGGCTGGTCCGACGATCTCTTCCTTCAGCGCATCGACGATCAAGGTAGAGCTGATGTCGGGAGTTGGATCGAATGTGAGCGCGCCGCGGACGGCCTTGACATCGCTTGAATTCAGATCGGATCCGGTGATAATATTCTTTGAATATCCATCATACTTGCGCAGATTGACGGCAATTTTGGCAGCAAGCTTGCCATCGGCGAAGCGGCCGGTGTCCAGTTTGAAACGACCTTGAAGCAATCCATTTTCGCCAGCGGTAAGCCGCACCTTGCCGCCGAAATCATCTTTCGGACGCGACGTAATGACGTTGAGCGTTCCGGCAAGATTGTTCTTGCCGAAAAGTGTGCCCTGAGGACCCTTGATTAGCTCAATGCGCTCCACATCGAACATGTCGAGCATGGTGCCAGAGGTAAATGGCAGGTAGACGCCATCAATGATCGTACTGACCTTAGGATCGCTGTTGGGGTCGGGGTCGCTGTGGCTGATGCCCCGAATGGCCACCATCGGAACATTTGGGATCAGGCCCTGTGTTTGCAGCACGACGTTCGGGCTAAGGCCGTTCAGTCCAGTAATATCGACCGCGCCAGGACTTTCGACTGTCGCCGCCGAGAATGCGGTGATCACAATCGGCACATCCTGTAGGTTTTCCTCACGCTTTTGCGCCGTAACCGTCACTGTGCTGAGGCGATTTTCTGCGTCGGTCGCAGTGTCCGCATCACTTCCCTGCGCGGTCGCCACCCCCGGCGCTGACAGGCAGGCCAGCATCGATGTCGCAAGAAGCGCAGACTTTAAAGATCCATTTGGCATTTCGTTTCCTCAAATTAGTCTCGTTTTGAGATCTGTTTTTACTCCCTCTGCCTCACTCCCCTGAGTGCTGCAGGTAATGCGTGTCTTCGCGCGACGCGGTGCAGGACTGCCACAATGCATTTCAGAGCCGAGGCGCCCCTCGGGCATCTGCTTTCCAACTGTTTCGTAGGGCTCCCTCAAGACGCTTGTCATGCGCTGCTCTTCAAAACTTACGTCGCAATAAGATTCGTTTGCAAATATCTTATTGTATACAAAACTGTGTCACACAAGCCCCTTTTGCGCAAATATACTCTAAATTGTATTCTATTTAGGCACCTAAGGGTAGAACGACCCCGCCAACTGCACCCGTCAAACGAGAATGGCGCCGCCGCGTTTCGCGCCGAAACCAATACGTGTTTCCAGTGACCGGGATGCTCAGCCCCTCACCATGGCCCGCGAAACGATCACGCGCATGGTCTCGTCCGCACAAGTCGTGGCGTGCCCCGCGCGAAGCGGCGCCTCTCCCCGAATACCACGCGTTCAACCGTCGCAGGTCTGCGTGTTGCGCTGGATGCCGACGTCTTTGACCTTGCCTGAAGCATTATCCACTTCAAAATAGATATCGTCATAATCATAGGCCGTGACGCCGTCGCCCGTCACGACGCACCGGGGCTTGCCATAGGCGCCCCGCGCAAGGATCTGCTCGGCGCCCGTGCCAACGCCGATCTCGGTGCGGTAACGCGGATCGGTCGCGATGATCCAGTACAGCGTGTCGTCGGCGGCAATTGTCAGCCCGTCATAGAAATAGGTCGTGGCACGCGTATTCGGGATCGGCGTTGTCGTCCGGGGCGTCCCCCTCGCCGCAAACAGCTCGAACAGGGTCATGCCCAGTTTGACATCGCCCACCCGCTCACCGCGGACAATCAGATTGTCATTGAGATCAGGCGGCGTACTGGCACAGGCCCCAAGGCCCAGAAACGCCGTCGCAGTAAACACAGTGCGGACCACATTCATCGCGGGCCCTCCATCATAAAAAGCACACTAGAAGGACACACAGCTCAACCCAACCCACCCCCTTTGTCGAGGCGCGAACGGCACGCAATCATCATTACACGCGCAAATTACCCACAATTTATTGTAATGTTCAACGTTCTGTAATACGCGGATATTCATCCCGATTGCGCGCGCTGTTCGCCGCCAACCATCCCTTGAAACGAAAAGGGGGCATCATGACCCATGACCTCGATGCACCCCAATCATTTGTCGGACGTTGAGCCAGCTCCTGCTGCATTGCGCGACGCAATGCAGCAGGAGCTGGCCCGTTAACGGTCTAGGGCTTCGGCCAGAGCGTCTGGTTGGACTGGTCAACGACCTTCAGCTGGCGGTTCTCGATGGCAAGAACGGCCTGCGGGTTCTCGACACTGGTCTGCCAGATGACAGCGCCGCGCGCATCCAGAAGGACAAAATTGCCGGACATCTGAAGTTCTGCACTCTTGCCGTTGAGAGGTGCCTGGGCATCATTATGGCTACCCCATATGAACGCATCGCCCTTGTCATAAACAACGAGATTCCCGTCATCCTGCAGCACCACATAGTAATTCTTGGCCTTCGTGAAATACTTCTCGTTGACCTCCAACTTCGAACCGCGCGTGATGGACGGGATCGTCGCAGTGTTTCGTGTTACAGCGTTCTTGAACACCTTCGTATCAGTCTCGACCTCAGCAAACCGGGGGAAGTCCACCGGGATTTGCGATGACCGACTCTAATGACCAGCCCCCCCACTTTTTGGAAAGATGGCAGACCAGCGTTGTCAGAGGACCCCATTTTGAACGTCCTGTCGTACCCTTTCACCTAAAATTGAGGCGGAAAATCGTAGGGAGAATTTGGCGCGAAGAGAATAAATAGTTAAAACAGGCGATTGAACCCTTTTATTGTCCTTTCCTTTGGCAACGCGAGTTGAACCTTTTTAGCCTTGGCGCATTGAAAAAAGGAGCTGCTATTTTGGAAGGAAATATCAATGGACGTTGTAGACAGAGACGAACTGCCGTCAGCGGCGCGAGACCTTTCCACCATAGTCATAAATACCAGCCTGAAGCCCGATCCCAGCATGTCCCATACGGGCAGGCTCATGGACACATCTGAAAATATCATGAGAAAAGCGGGGACCAAGATCACTCATATTCACCTTGCCGACCATGACGTTCCGCCAGGGATTTTCTCCGACATGACTCAAAATGGTTTTGATACGGATGAGTGGCCTAGCATATGGTCTGCGATTTCTGATGCTGACATCATCGTCGTCGGAACACCTATATGGCTTAGGCAGGAAAGCTCGCTCTGCAGAAAGTTGGTCGAGCGCCTTTACGGAATGTCTGGCAAGCTGAACGACGAGGGTCAGAGTATCTTTTACGGTAAGGTCGGCGGGGCCATGATTACAGGCAATGAGGACGGCTTGAAACATTGTGAGGCGAATATTCTCTATGCCCTGCAGCACCTTGGATGCACGATACCTCCACAGGCCGATTGCGGGTGGATTGGTAAAGTCGGCCCGGGGCCTTCATTCGGGGACCGCCAGGACTCTGAACGCCCTGCCGGCTTTGACAGTGACTTCACGCAGCGAAACACGACGATAATGACATGGAACCTCATCCATGCAGCGCGCTTGCTGAAAGACGCCGGAGGCCTACCTTCCTATGGCAATGACCGGAACGCCTGGAAAGACTGCGATCGGTTCGGATTCGAACTGCCACACCCGGTAGCCGACTGAACTTACTCACGGATCGTCCGCCGGCGATCCG
>NZ_JBDNGN010000107.1:0-91920 GCF_041689225.1 Hyphomonas sp.
CCAACATGGGCCGCAACAGCCCGGCGAAAATCAAGCGAATACGAAACTGCCATCGACAAATCCTCCTGCCGAACAGGAGAATCAGAGTTCGAAGCAAAAGGGAATCCCTCACGATTCCTTTTGTCGCGGATGTGCTTTAGATCGCGCCGACTAGGCTGCGGCTTTTGCCTTTACGTCGGCGGGTGGGAAGCGGTCGTAGAAGCCTTCGCCCTTGGCGGCCATGTCGCGCAGCAGTTTACCCGGACGGAAGCGGTCACCGTATTTGTCGGCCAAGCGGTCGGCCTCTTCGACGAACGGTTTGATGCCCCAGATCAGGTCCACGTAGCTGGCGCAGCCGCCAGTATAGGGCGCAAAGCCCCAAGCGAGGATCGAGCCAATATCGGCGTCGCGCGCATCGGTGATGACGCCCTCCTCGAAACAGCGGGCCACTTCGATGGCCTGACGCACGAGGAAACGGCTGGTCAGCTCTTTCTTCAGGGCTGGCGGGCACTCGTCGACCTTGACGTCGATCTGGCTGCTCAGCTCAGGCCACAGGCGCTCTGGCTTGCCTTTCTCGTTATAGTCGTAGAAGCCCTTGCCAGCCTTGCGACCGACCCGGCCCTGGTCTTCGACCAGCCAGGCCATCATCTGGCCGCGCGGATCGTTGCCATATTCGATACCGGACGCCTGTGCCATCTGGCGACCTACCTTGAGCGCCGTGTCGAGACCAACGGAGTCGGACACTTCGAGCGGGCCCATCGGCATGCCGGACTGACGCCCGACATTCTCGATGATCGCCGGCTTGATGCCTTCGCCGAGCATTTCGAGGCCTTCCTGCGTATAGGTGCCGAAGCAGCGCGACGTGTAGAAGCCGCGGCTGTCATTCACGACGATCGGCGTCTTGCGGATCTTGAGGACATAATCGATCGTCTTGGCGAGGGTCTCTTCGCTGGTCTCCTTGCCGGAGATGATCTCGACCAGACCCATCCGCTCGACCGGCGAGAAGAAGTGGATGCCGATGAAGTTGGCAGGGCGAACCGAGGCCTCAGCCAGGCCGGTGATTGGCAGGGTCGATGTGTTGGATCCCATGACAGCCGTATCGGAGAGCTGGGCTTCAGCCATCTTGGTGATCTTGGCCTTGAGTTCCGGATTCTCGAACACGGCCTCGACGACGAGGTCTGCGCCCTTGAAGTCGTCATAGTTGGCGGTCGGCTTGATCAGGGCGAGGAGCGCTTCGCCCTTCTCCTTGGTCATGTTGCCGCGCGACACGTTCTTCTCGACGAGCTTTCGGGAATAGTCCTTCCCCTTCTCGGCATTCTCGACCGAGACATCGACGAGGATGGTCTCGATACCGGCGCGTGCCTGTTCATAGGCGATGCCGGCGCCCATCAGGCCAGCGCCGATGACGGCGACCTTGCCCAGCTCATACTTCGGGACGCCTGCCGGACGATTGGCACCCTTGGACAGGGCCTGCGTCGACAGGAACAGCGAGCGGATCATCGCCTTGGCTTCCGGGCGCTGCTGCGTGTTGATGAAGTAGCGCGTCTCGATGCGGAGGCCCGCATCAATCGGCACCATGATGCCCTCATAGATGCAGGACAGGATATTCAGCTGGGCTGGGTAATTGCCGTTGGTCTTGGCGTGCAGCATGGCGTTCGCCATGGTCATGACCTGGCCGGCGCCGGGGCTGCGGTGCGGTACGCCGCCCGGAACCTTGAAGCCTTTGACGTCCCACGGGGCCTTGGCGGTCGGGTTAGCCTTGACCCATGCCGTGGCCTTGGCCTCGGTTTCGGATGATGGCGCGAGTTCGTTGACGACGCCCATGGCGAGGGCTTTCTCGGCATTGAAGCTTTCACCCTGGAGGATCAGCGGCAGGGCTGCCTGCACGCCGATCAGGCGTGGCAGGCGCTGCGTGCCGCCAGCGCCGGGCAGGAGCCCGATCTTAGCTTCCGGCAGGCCGAACTGGAGCTTGGGATTGTCATTGGCCGCAACGCGGTAATGACCGGCAAGCGCCACTTCAAGGCCGCCGCCAAGGGCGAGGCCGTTGAGGGCTACAGCGACGGGCTTGCCGCAGGTTTCGAGCTGGCGAAGCGTCTTGTTCAGCGAGAAGCCCGCATCGAACTGCTCCTTCTTGAGCTCCGCTTCGGTCTTTTTCGCCTTGTCGCCTGCGCCGCCGGCGCGGCTGCCCATTTCGCCAAGGTCTGCCCCGGCGCAAAAGCCGCTGGCTTTGCCGGACGAGAGTACGAGGCCCTTGATCTTGTCGTTGGTGGCCACTTCCTTGGTGATCGCGATGATATCAGCGACGGCCTTGCCGGTCAGCGTGTTCATGCTGCGGCCGGGCACGTCGAACACGGCATGGGCAATGCCGTCCGCGTCGATGTCGAATGAGAATGTGTCGAGTTTCATAATCGATTTCCTTGCGGGGCTATTTGCCCTCGTCAGTATTGTTTTTGTCTGAGGTTTTAGAAGCCAGAGCACCGAGGGCCACGCCGATGGCAAGCCCGACGGGAATCCAGAGGCCAATATTTCGTGTCACCAGTCCAATGATAGATCCGGCTGCGAGACCAATAGCCATTCCAGTTGATTGGGCGACACGTCGGCTCATCGCTAGACCCTCTCGATGATCGTCGCGGTGCCCATGCCGGCGCCGACGCAGAGCGTGATCAGGGCGGTTTCCTTGCCGGTCCGCTCAAGCTCGTCGATCATTGTGCCCATCAGCATGCCGCCAGTGGCACCCAGCGGGTGGCCCATGGCGATGGCGCCGCCGTTCACGTTCATCTTTTCGTGCGGGATATTCAGGTTGTGCATCATCAGCAGAACGACCGAGGCGAAAGCTTCGTTCAGTTCGTAGAGGTCGATGTCTTCCGGGTTCATGCCGGCTTTTTTCAGCACCTTACGCGACACATCGGTCGGACCGGTCAGCATGATGCCCGGCTCGGATCCGATGGAGGCCATGGCACGGATGCGGGCGCGGGGCTTCATGCCGAAGCGTTCGCCCATTTCCTTCGATCCGAACAGGACGGCAGACGCGCCATCCACGATGCCCGATGAGTTGCCGGCGTGGTGGACATGGTTGATCTTTTCGAGTTCGGGATAACGCTGCTTGATGACGTCATCAAAGCCCATGGCGCCCATGCCGAGGAAGGATGGCTGGAGGGCTGCCAGCGACTGCATGTCGGCTTCGGGACGCATGTGTTCGTCATGGTCGAGGCGGATACCGCCCATCTGGTCTTTCACCGGAACGATGGACTTGGCGAAGCGGCCTTCTTTCCAGGCCTTGGCGGCGCGCTTCTGGCTTTCGACGGCAAAGGCATCAACGTCATCGCGCGAGAAGCCCCACTTGGTGGCGATCGTGTCAGCGCCGACGCCCTGCGGCGAGAAGTAGGACTTGATGGCGATCTGCGGGTCTGTCGACCAGGCACCGCCGGCAGCGCCCATGGGCACGCGGCTCATCGATTCGACGCCGCCGCCAATGGCCATGTCGGCCTCGCCAGTCATGACTTTCGACGCGGCCATGTTGCAGGCTTCGAGGCCCGAGGCGCAGAAACGGTCAACCTGCACACCGGCGGTGGTGTCGGCATAGTCAGCGTTGAGCACTGCGATGCGGGCAATGTCGCCGCCCTGCTCGCCAACCGGCGAGACGCAGCCGAAGACGACATCGTCAACGCAGGCCGTATCGATATTGTTCCGGTCACGGATGGCCTGCAGAACCTGCGTGCCAAGGCTCAGCGCGGTGATTTCGTGCAGGGAGCCGGACGACTTCCCCTTGCCGCGAGGCGTGCGGACGGCGTCATAGAGATATGCTTCATTCATGGGAGAGGCTCCTTTAAAACTGTTGATCAGGTCGCCGGTGAGTTCACCGGGTTCAGGGTGAGGCTCGCGGTGGAACGGGCAGCTTCCTTGCCGCGGGAATCGTAGAGTTCGGCCTCGGCGAAAACCATCGCGCGGCCGATATTGCGCAGGCGGGCCACCACTTCGATGGCGCCCTTGCGGACAGGGCGCAGGAAATGGGTGTGCAGGTCCACCGTGGAGGGCAGCTTCGTCTTGCCCGCCCTCATCCCGGCGAGCATGCCAATCGTATCATCCATCATGGCGACGAGATAGCCGCCCTGGATGACGCCTGCGGGATTGCAGAATTCCGGGCGGCCATCAAAGCGCACCCGCGCCTCCCATTTTTTTAGGTCGAGCGAGAGCAGCTCGAAGCCGAGCGACGTCGAGGACGGGCTCGGTTTGGCGAAAACTTCCGTGATGCGCTTGCTGTCCGGCATGAGTGACTAGAGCGTCCTCGCGATGAGCATTTTCATGACCTCGTTGGCGCCGCCATAGATGCGCTGGACGCGAGCGTCGGCATACATCTGGGCGATGGGATATTCGTCCATATAGCCGAAGCCGCCATGCAGCTGGAGGCATTCGTCAATGATCTTGCACTGGAGATCGGAGATCCAGTATTTCGACATGGAAGCTGTTGCGGCATCGAGTTCGCCCTTCAGCAGCAATTCCGTACAGTGATCTGCAAACACTTTTGCGACAGTCGCTTCGGTCTTCGCTTCGGCGAGCTTGAACTGGGTGTTCTGGAAATCGAAGATCGTCTTGCCGAAGGCGTTGCGGCCTTTGACATATTCAACCGTCTCGTGGATCGCGCGTTCGATCATGCCGACGCCCTGCAGGCCGATAACGTGGCGCTCCTGCGGCAGTTTCTGCATCAGCTGGATGAAGCCCTTGCCGGCTTCCCCGCCGAGCAGGGCCGAGGCCGGCACTTTCACGTCGTTGAAGAAAAGTTCTGACGTATCGGCGGCGTGCTGGCCGACCTTTTCAAGATTGCGGCCGCGCTCGAAGCCTTCGACTTCCTCGGTTTCGACGCAGAGGATCGAGATGCCCTTGGCGCCCTGAGTCGGATCGGTCTTGGCGCAGACGAGGACCAGGTTGGCCGTCTGGCCGTTGGAGATGAAGGTCTTCGAACCATTGATGACATAGCCATCGCCATCCTTGATGGCGGTCGTCTTGATGTTCTGAAGGTCGGAGCCGGCGCCCGGCTCGGTCATCGCGATGGCGGTGACGAGTTCGCCCGACGCCATGCGCGGCAGCCAGCGGCGCTTCTGCTCTTCAGTGCCGAACGCGGTGATATAGGGCGCGATGATGGCGTTGTGCAGAGTGATGCCGAACCCGTCGACGCCTTTCCACTGCTGTTGCTCGATGATGATGGCCTCGTGGCGGAAATCGCCCCCTGCCCCGCCATATTCTTCCGGCACGGACGCGCAGAGCAGGCCCATTTCGCCGGCCTTGGTCCAGATTTCGCGCGGTACCACGCCAGCCTTGCGCCATGCCGGAACATGCGGCGCACATTCCTTTTCGAAGAACTGGCCCACGGCGTCGGAGAAAATATCCATCTCCTCATCACTGCGCCAAGCGGATTTCGGCACGTTCAGTGGGCTCTCGAGCATGGGCATGTCTTCCTGTATTACCTTGCGGAAACTTCCGCTTACGTTCACGTCAACATGTAGGTTATGCAGGCCCGTTTGCACAGACGTCACGCCACGTCAGGCCGCAGGCACAGGGCTCGCCATGGATCAGAACTGGTCTGCCGACAGGGCCATCATGGATTTCGCGCCGGTTTTTACCTTTGCGAGATGGGCGGCTGCGTCGGGCAGCATGCGGTCGAGGAAGTATTGGCCGGTCAGCAGCTTTTCGCCATAGAACGGGTCGCCCTCGGCTTTTTTCTCGATCGCGACCTTGGCCATGCGCGCCCACATGAAACAGAGCGCCGTCAGGCCAAACAGGTGCAGGTAATCGTGGCTGGACGCGCCGGCATTGTTGAAGTCGGACATACCGTTCTGCATCAGCCAGTTGGTGCCTTCCTGGAGCTGACCCTTCACGATTGTCAGGCCTTCGACGAACGGCTGCAGTTCGGCGTCATCACCGGCCGTGCCGAGGAAGTCATCCAGTTCGGCAAAGAAGCTGAACACAGCCCGGCCGCCATTGCTGGCAAGCTTGCGGCCGACTAGGTCGAGGGCCTGGATGCCGTTGGTGCCTTCGTAGATCATGGTGATACGGCTATCGCGTACGAACTGTTCCATGCCCCATTCGCGGGTGAAACCCGATCCGCCATGCACCTGAAGGCCGAGATTGGCGCTCTCGCAGCCCTTGTGCGTCAGATAGGCTTTCACCACCGGGGTCAGCAGCGCCATATAGTCGCCGGCGCGCTCGCGCACCTTCTCATCGTTCGATTTGTGCTGCAGGTCGCCCTGGAAGGCGGTCCAGTAGGCAAAGGCACGGGCGCCCTCGATGAAGGCTTTCTGGTCGAGCAGCATGCGGCGCACGTCCGGATGGACGATGATCGGGTCGGCGACCTTTTCCGGCGCCTTGGCGCCGTTGAGCGAACGGCCCTGGACGCGGTCCTTGGCGTAGTCGACAGCATTCTGGTAGGCCACTTCGGCCTGGGCGAGGCCCTGCAGACCGACGCCGAGGCGGGCTTCGTTCATCATCACGAACATGGTGCGCATGCCCTTGTGTTCTTCGCCGACAAGCCAGCCGGTCGCGCCGTCATAGTTCATGACGCAGGTCGCGTTGCCGTGGATGCCCATCTTCTCTTCAAGACCGCCGCACGAGCAGGCATTGCGCTCGCCCAGCGAGCCGTCTTCCTTGACGATATATTTCGGCACGACGAAGAGCGAGATGCCCTTGATACCTTCGGGCGCGCCCTCGATCCGGGCAAGCACAAGGTGAATGATGTTTTCTGTGAGGTCCTGCTCGCCGCCCGAGATCCAGATTTTCTGGCCGGTAATCTTGTAGCTGCCATCGGCCTGGGGCGCGGCCTTGGTCTTGATCAGACCGAGGTCGGTGCCGCATTGCGGCTCGGTCAGGTTCATGGTGCCGGCCCATTCGGCGCTGGCCATTTTCGGGCCGTACATCTGGCGCTGCGCGTCAGAGCCGCCGGCCATCAGGGCCTCATAGGCGCCCGAAGTGAGGCCGGGATACATGCCGAAGGCCATGTTCGACGAGGAAATCATCTCGCCCCAGGCGAGGTTCACAACGTGCGGCAGGCCCTGCCCCCCCATGGCCGGATCCTTCGAGAGGAGCGGCCAGCCATTCTCGACCAGCGCCGTGTAGGCGGCCGGGAACCCGTCAGGCGTCTTGACGCTGGCATCATCATTGCGCTTGCAGCCCTGCACGTCGCCGACACGGTTGAGCGGGAACAGGACTTCCTTGGCGAACTTGCCGCCTTCTTCCAGGATCGCGTCGATCAGGTCAGGGGTCGCCTCCTCGAAACCGGGCAGGTTCGAATAGTTCTGCAATTGCAGAACTTCATGCAGGATGAATTGCATATCGCGGACCGGAGCGTCGTAACGGGGCATGGGGCGGAATCCTTGTAAAAAAATGGCAACTGACTCCGTTCTAGACGCATGTTCTAGAAAGGTCGTTCCAGTTGCCAGAAACCCTTGAAAAGAGGTGGATCAGACTTCGTCGAGCTGGCGCCGGGCAACTGCCTCATAGGCCGCAACCTGTCGCTTGCCTTCTTCGTTCGGACCGACCTTCTGGATCAGTTCCTCGAGCCAGAGGATGCCCTTGCGCAGTTCCGTCAGCGCCGTGTCGATGTCTTCGCGCTGGACTTCCAGCTCTTTGACCTGCTTGCGGAACTTGTCGAGCATCATGTATTTCTGGGCGCGTTCGCCGTCATCCAGAACATAGAGGTCGAGGATTTCACGAATATCGGCCAGCGGCAGGCCGAGACGCTTGAGGCGGACGATTATCGTCAGGCGTGCACGATCCCGGTTCGAATAGACACGGGTCATGCCATCGCGCGCAGGATGCAGCATGTCCTTGTCTTCATAGAAGCGAAGGGCACGGGGGGTCACACCGTATTCCCGGGCAAGCTCGGAAATCGTGAAGGTGCGGCTATCGGCGGCGGATATGTGTGATGTCTTGTGATGCATCAAGACAGCTTAGACCAAGGGTTCCGCGAACGTCAACGTCAACTTTCCGCGAACGTTCGCGGAAACATTCCCTATGGTAAATGCAATAACCATACCTGTTACCAAATGATGCGAAAATATTTACCTTTAACCTCGCTTTAAGACCCTGGCTGTCATCACCGTTAGAAAATGTGAACGAATCTGCCCGTAGCGTTAACTTCGCGGGCTGAGCGAGGAGAATCCGGGATGAACCAGACAGGGCCCTGGAGTGTCAAAGGCATTGACCAGCGCGCGCGCGATGCAGCGCGCGAAGCGGCGAGCGCCGAAGGTCTGACGCTCGGCGAATATCTCAACCGCCTGCTGATGACGGATGAGGAATCCCAGCTCAACGAAATCTCGTCGCTGTTCCGCAATCCGCGACCGCGGCCGGATGCGACCACCAACACGCTGGACCGCCTGACCCGCCGCATCGAGGCGGCGGAAGCCCGCTCCACGCTGGCGATTTCGGGCATGGACCACACGGTTCTCGGCCTCGTCGCCAAGCTCGAGCACGCCGAGCAGAGCAGCGATTCCGTTGTCGGCCATGTCGAAAGCCTGATGGACGAGATCCGCGACACCTATGAGGCGCTCCAGTCCAAAGTTCGCAGGCTTGAAGAAGATGACTCCAACAAGCAGAACCTCGAAGCGCTGAAGTCGCTCGAACAGGCGCTCGGTAAGCTGGCTGACCACGTCAATGATGAAGGCGAACTCGCCCAGCAGGAGGCGCACGCCATCAAGGGCCGGGTCGAGGCTGGCTTTGCCGACCTGACCGACCGCGTCGAAGGCGTCGAAACCCGGGTCGAATCAAAACTGTCAGACGCCGCTGCGCGGGTCGAACAGGCCGTCGACCAAGCCGAAAAGCGTTCAGAGATCGCCGCGCGCGATTTGACGACCCGCCTGTCCACCCTTCAAAGCGACGTCCAGGAACGCCTCGCCACCGCCGGTCAGACCGATGAGCGCCTGACTGCGGTCGAGTCCGACGTATCGGGCGCGCTGGATTCCATGGAAAGCACGCTGCTGCGTATCCAGGAACGCCTGAACCGCGCCGAAACCACGACCGACGCCGCGCTGCAAAGCCTGGAGGCGACGTTCAACCACCTCGACAACCGTGTCGAAGCGCTGGCGGGATCCGTTGATCCGGAACTTGCTGAAAAGCTGCGCTCGGAATTCGAGGCCCGTTTCGACGACCTGACAAAGTCCCTGCGTGAAACCGTTGACCAGACCCGGCTCGAACTCGCCGACGAGATCGCGCGCACCGCCAATGTCCAGGATAGTGAAGCCGTCTCCGGCCTCACGACCGGGCTTTCGGATGTGCAGAAACGCCTCGCGGCCACCGAGGAGCGCCAGTCGCGCTCCATCGAAACCGTATCCAACCAGGTCAGCCAGATGTCGACCAGCTTCGAGCAGCGCATCCGCGATGTCGAAGCCCGCGATGACGCCGCTGCAGGCGAGGCCGTGCGCGGCGAAATCGAACGCCTCGGCGAAACCGTCAGCGCCCGCATTGACTCGCTCGCCGACCAAATTGACCATCGCGTCAGCGACAGCGAAACGCGAAGCGCCCAAGCCATTGAACAGATCGGCGAACAGGTCGCATCGGCCGCTTCGCGACTTCAACAGCGCCAAGACAGTGCCATCAAGACTATGGCGACCCAGTTGGAAGAGGACCGCAAGCGCACGGATGTACGCCTGTCGGATGCCCTGTCCAATGTCTCCGAGCGGCTTGAGCATATGCAGACCCAGTCGTCGGCGTCCCTGTCGCCCGTGCAGCGCGCCATCGTGTCCCTGGCCACCCGGCTTGAAAGCCTCGAGGAATTCACCTCCCCGCCCTATGCCGACCCGGACGGTGCCGATGCGATGCCAGACGCACCTGATTTTTCCGACGATCCGCTGGTCGAACAGGCAATCCAGGCGCCCGCCCACGATGACAGCGCGCCCTTCGAACCCGGCCTGCCTGAAATCGAAGACGACAATGACGATGACATGTTCGTTGAAACGGCGGCATCTGATTTTCAGGATGACGACGCTGTCTTTGCGGACTCGTTGATTGATCCGGACGACGACGACGCCTTCTTTGAAGCCGGGATTGCAGGTTGGGACGCAGCTGTCGAGAGTCGCAGTACGCCTTACAAGTCCGATTTTGAGGACGCTCCCAGCGCGCCGAAGGAAGCTGGTATCGGTGAGCACACGGACGAGGATTTTTCTGCTGCTTCAGCCGAGCGCGGTCCGGAATCCTTCTTCGGTCCGCTCTCTGAACTGGAGGGCATCGATGGCGAGCATGACAGCCATACCGAAGCGCGCGCATCCGACATTTTCGATATGGATGATTCCGACGATGAGGATTTTCTCGCGCTGATTTCGCAGAAACCCGATCCGGACGACGAACCCTACCCGTTCGATGAAGACGATCCCGAGCCGATTGCGATTCGGGCGGATGACACGAATGATTATATCGCTCGCGCTCGCCGGGCCGCGATCGTCGCCGCCGGCCCGCCGGATGCGCAACCACAGCGCCGCAACCGGCGCAAAAATGACAAACCGAACTTCAATGGGGTCCGGGCGACGTCCGGCTCCGGCAAGCTGCCGCTCTATGCTGCTGCTTCGGCTGTCGTGATTACCGGGGCCGCCGTAGGTGGCTATCTCTATATTCGCGGCAAGCAGGAAGCCCCTGTCGTCGTCGCCTCGGTCGATACCTATGTCGATCCCGGCGCTGCGACGATCGCAAAATCGCCGCCTGTCGCCACCGAAGCAGGCATTGATGTTCTCCCTGCAACCACCAAGGCTGCCGGTGACGCATCTGCGGCGTCGCAGGCCGACACTGGACTGTTCGATGCCGCGCCGACGATGGAGACAGTGCCGGCGCCTGTCGCGCTCGCCAGCCAGCCAGCGGTGACTGCAGCAGCGGTTGCCTCGAATTTCCCGGCCATCTCGCCCTTCGTGACGGTGGAAAGCGCTGCCGCTGCCGGAAACCATATCGCCCAGTACCAGCTGGCCCAGGAGCGCATCGCCGCTGGCGACTTTGCTGTCGGCGCAGCGCTGATGCGCAAGTCTGCCGCCAAGGGCCTGCCGATCGCCCAGTACGGCCTCGCCAAGCTGCACGAGAAGGGGAATGGCGTTCCCAAGGATCTGGCGCTGGCCCGGGAGTGGACAGAAAAAGCCGCCAATGGCGGCAATGTCAGAGCCATGCATGACCTTGCCGTCTTCATGGCCGAGGGCGATGGCGGACCGCAGAGCTATGCCGGCGCCGTCGAACGGTTCCGCAAGGCCGCCGAGTTCGGCATTGTCGACAGCCAGTACAATCTCGGCGTGCTCTACGAGCAGGGCCTGGGCATCAGCCCGAACCTGACCGAAGCCATGTTCTGGTTCGAAATTGCCGGCAAGAATGGCGATGCGGGCGCGCCGGCCAAGATCGCCGACCTTTCAGGTCGCATATCAGCCGAAGCTGCCGAACAGGCCCGCGCGCGGTCGGTCTTCTGGGAAGCTTCTCGCGACAATGCCATCAGCAATGGACGCTTTGGGGCCCAGCCCTGGAACACCGGCAATCCGCTTCAGGTGCAAGGTGTTCAGGTTGCCCTCTCGGCGCTCGGCTACAATGTCGGCACACCGGACGGCGTGATCGGCGACGGCACGGCCAAGGCCATCCGCGACTATGAGAAAGCCAATGGTCTTCCGGTGACCGGAACGATCACGGCAGACCTGATCGAGAGCCTGAACGCACTGGCTGGCGCGCCGACCAACGGATAGTTTTCACGCGGCGTTTTCAGCGCGTGGACACATGACACCGTTCTAGATATGTTCCACGGGAATCGTGGCAGGATATCGAGATGACACCTATCGTTACCATCGGAACCGCCGGCTTCGACGCCGTGCATATCGTGCTGCTGCTGGGCGTGCTGGGGCTTGGCTTTGCCGCCTACGTTCTGTGGGGACGAGCAGACCTCGCCCGCCGGGAGCAGACGCGGACAGCCGAGGATCTCTCGGATACGAAACAGGCGCTGCGCACGAAAGAAGAGGTCGCCCGACAGGCAGAAATCGCGCTGGCTGAAATCCGGGCCCGCAGCGAAGAGGATGAGCGCAAATTCGCCGATCTCGCCCAAGGTGTGCTGCGGACGGCCAATGCCCAATTTCTGCAACTCGCGAACGAGACGTTCGAGAAGCACAAGGAAGGCGCCAAAGGCCAGCTGCAGGAACTGATGAAGCCGATTGGCGAGAATTTCGACGCCTTCAAAAAGCGTGTCGACGACCTCGAAAAAGTCCGGACCGAGGATAAATCCCTGCTGTCCGAACAGGTGAAGGCAATTGGCGAGAGCCTGCACCGCAACACCGCAGAGACCGGAAAACTGGTGAACGCGCTGACTGCGCCGAAAGGCGGCGGCCGCTGGGGCGAGATGACATTGCGCAATGTCATGGAACAAGCAGGCCTGTCGGCCCATTGCGACTTCAACGAGCAGGTCCATGACGCAACCGAGGAAGGCCGCCAGCGCCCGGATGCGATCATCCGCCTGCCCGGCGACCGGCAGATCGTCATCGATTCCAAAGTATCCCTCGCCTCCTACATGGCCGCAACGAATACCGAAGACCCGGTCGAGCGGCTGGCGCACCTGAAGGCGCACGCGCAAAGCGTGCAGCGCCATGTCACCACGCTGGCGTCGAAGGACTACCAGTCAAACCTCGGCAACCGGTTCGATTATATCGCCATGTTCATACCCGGGGAGAACTTTTTCGCGGCGGCACTGGAACAGGCACCGGACCTGATCGAAAAGGCCATGTCCCGGCAAGTGATCGTGACCACGCCCACGACGCTGATCGCACTGGCCCGGACGGTCGCTCATTTGTGGCGCCAGCACGAGCAGAACGCGAATGCGATGGAGGCGGCGGAATTGGGCGCCGAACTCTACACCCGCATGAGCAAATTGCTGGAACATATGGAAAAGCTGGGCAAGTCGCTGAATGGCTCGGTGGATCATTTCAATTCCATGATGGGATCAGTGGACAAGCGCGTCCTGCCGACGCTGCGCAAGTTCGAGGAATTGTCGATCGCACCGCCCAACAAGGCACCCGCTGAGCCCAAACTGATCGAAAACCGCGCCACGGCGACGGACCGGACGGGCGAACTGGATCTCGATGCCAAGAAGCCCCGGCTGGCTGCCAAATGAGCCGCACCAGTTGACCAAACGTCCTTCTGTTCATATCTCCCCCTTATGGCCATACGCGAAATCCTGACTGTACCCGATCCACGCCTCAAGGAGGTGTCGAAGCCTGTTGAAGGCGGCGTCACCGACGAGATTCGCGCGCTGATGGATGACATGCTGGAAACCATGTATGACGCGCCGGGCATTGGCTTGGCCGCAATCCAGGTCGGCGTACCGCTTCGCGTCATCGTCATGGACCTCGCCCCCGAGAATGAAGAGCGCCAGCCGCGCTATTTCGTGAACCCGGAAATCGTCGAAACGGTCGATCAGACACAGCCTTATGAAGAGGGTTGCCTGTCGGTGCCCGACATTTTCGACGAGGTTGAACGCCCGGTACGCTGCCTGATCCGTTACCTGGATTATGATGGTAACCCGGTCGAGGAATGGGCCGAAGAGCTCTACGCGGTCTGTATCCAGCACGAGATGGACCATCTCGAGGGTACGCTGTTCATCGACTATCTCTCGCGCCTTAAGCGGATGCGGGCCATCGACAAGGTCAAGAAAGCCAAGATTCGCAAGATCCGCGAAGACGTCGCCTGATCCTGCCGCGCCAATCTTCCCTTTATTGCCAGCGTCCCGCGCGCTAGACCCGCGATCCATGACCAAACCCCTTCGCCTTGCCTTCATGGGCAGCCCCCAGATTGCCGTTGATGTGCTCGCTGCGCTGGTCGCTGCGGGGCACGAGATCGCCTGCGTCTATTCCCAGCCGCCGCGCCCCTCGGGCCGGGGCAAGAAGCTAACACCAACGCCTGTGCAGGCTTGGGCAGAAGCGCACGGGCTTGACGTGCGCACGCCGAAAAGCCTGAAGAAAGCGCCGGAGCAGGAGGCCTTTGCGGCGCTCGGCCTCGATGCCGCCGTGGTGGTCGCCTATGGGCTGATCCTGCCGCAGGCCATTCTGGATGCGCCGCGCCTAGGCTGTCTCAACATGCATGCCTCGATCCTGCCGCGCTGGCGGGGCGCTGCGCCGATCCAGCGGGCGATCATGGCGGGCGACCACGAGACAGGCATTGACGCGATGCTGATGGACGCCGGGCTCGACACCGGGCCGGTGCTGATCTCGGCCTGGACGCCGATCACACCCGCCACGACCTTTGGCACCCTTCACGACCGGCTGGCGGAACTCGCCGCCGACCTTGCGCCCCGCGCGCTGGCCGGGCTGGCAGATGGTTCGCTGACGTCGAAGCCGCAGCCGGAAACCGGCGATACCTACGCCCACAAACTGACAGCCGCCGACCAGCCCATCGACTGGTCAAAACCCGCCGCCGAAATCGACTGCCAGATACGCGGCCTCTCCCCTGCTCCAGGCGCGACCTGCGTCTGGACACCGGATGATGGCGGCGAGCCCATACGCCTGAAACTGCTGATGAGTGAGGCGACCGGCGCGTCCGGCGGCGCAGCGCCCGGCACGGTGCTGGACGACCGGCTGCTGGTGGCGTGCGGCGATTGCGGCGCGGTACGCATCAGCCAGCTGCAGCGGCCCGGCAAGGGCCCGATGACGGCGACGGTCTTCCTCAATGGCACGCCCATTGCGCCCGGCACAATTCTGGCCTGACCGGGGTTTGATTGACAGCCCGACAGGGCGCCCTGATAGTTTCCCTTAGGGACAAGGGGGCACTTAAATGTCATCGACTGAAACCAGCGCGGCTGGACGCCCGCAATTTTTCTATCGCTCAGCCATCGTCATGGGGGTGATTGTCGTCCTCAGCTTTCCGCTGACCTATTACATGCCTGCGCTGACCGGCTCGCGGCATTTTCATTTGCTGCACCACCTCCACGGCCTGGCCTACTTTGCCTGGATCGGACTCTATGTCTGGCAGACCCGGCTGGCTGCAACCGGGCAGATTGCGCGGCACAGGGAGATCGGCCTTGCGGGATTTGCGCTGACCGGCGCGCTGGTCCCGCTCGGCTTCTGGATGGCGCAGCGCGCCGCCGAGATACGCGCCGCAAAGGATTTCCCGCACCCGTATGAAATCACATGGTTCAATGTGACTGACATCGGCCTGTTCACGGGCCTGATGATCGCGTCGATCCTGCTCGTCACGAATGGTACCGGCGCCTGACATTCACAGCGGCCCTCTGCCTTGTGGCACCGGCGGCGACGCGGTGGACGCTGAAGATGCCGGGGCTCGATCCTCTCTTGCTCGATATTGCCGTCTATCTTGTCATGGACCCGTTCCTCATCGCGCTCCTTTTGTTTGACCGCCGGACGCTCGGAAAATTCCATCCGGCGACGCTCACCTGCGTTGCCATTCTCATTCCGGTCCAGATCGCGAGTGCCTTCATTGCGCGGTCTGACTGGCGGAACACGCTAGCGCCTTCCCCGATCGGCCCTCCATGACCGAAACATGGACTCGCAATCTGAGGCTGGACGACATGGATGCCGTGGCGGCGCTCAACCGGGCGAGCTTTGGCCGGTCGGCGGAGGCCAAGATTACGCGGCGCCTGCACAAGGATGGCGACAGCCTGCTGTCGCTGGTCGCCCACCAGCATGAGGAGATCGTCGGCCATATAGAGTTTTTCCGCATCCTGATCGACGGGCAGCCGGAGGCCATGGGGCTTGGCCCGATGTGCGTGAAGCCGGATGTCCAGCGGCGCGGGATCGGAGCCGGACTGGTGCGCATGGGGCTAGTCATACTGGGCGGCCGGGAGGAGCGGATCGTCTTCGTGCTGGGCCATGAGCCCTATTATCCGAAGTTCGGCTTTTCGGCTGAAACGGCCGCGCCGTTCAAGGCGGCCTGGAGCGGGCCGGCCTTCATGGCGCAGGTGATCAATCCCGGCGCGCCTGAGGCAGGCGAATTGACGTATCCTCCTGCCTTCGGCTAGGGCGCTAGCCATGGCCCGTTACAAACTCCTCATCGAATATCATGGCGGGCCGTTCCAGGGCTGGATGCGGCTGCCGGGTAAGCCGACGGTCCAAGGCGCCATCGAGGCAGCCGCAGCCAAGCTGGATGGCGGTCCGGTGGAGGTGTATGGCGCCGGGCGCACAGATAGCGGCGTGCATGCGATGGGACAGGTCGCGCATCTCGACTTTGCCGTGGACCGGCCGGGCAAGGTGGCCGATGCGCTGAACTTCCACTTGCGCCCGCTGCCGATCGCGATCCTGAAGGCCGAGAAAGTGGACGAGGATTTCCACGCCCGCTTCAGCGCCAAGGCGCGCCACTATCGCTTTGTCATCATCAACCGCCGCGCCGACCTGACGGTGGAAAAGGGCCTCGCATGGCGCATTGCGCCAAAGCTCGATGCCCGCAAGATGCATGACGCCGCGCAGGTTTTGCTGGGCACGCATGATTTCACCACGTTCCGCGACATGGAATGCCAGGCGCGCAGCCCGGTCAAGACGCTGGATAGGTTCGATATCGCCCGCTATGGCGACCGGATCGAATGCACGCTGTCGGCCCAGAGCTTCCTGCACCGGCAGGTGCGCTCGATGGTCGGTTCACTGGTCGAAGTCGGGCGCGGCAAGCGCGATGCACGCTGGCTGGGCGAGATACTCGCGGCGACCGACCGCACGGCCTGCGGGCCAGTGTCGCCGCCGGACGGCCTGTTCCTCGAGAAAGTGGACTTTGACTGAGCCTGCACGTGCGGCGCCTGTGAGGGCGCTTGAGGGGTGAGGTATGGGTGTGCTGGGGGTGTGGTCCGGGTCAGGTATGTGGCGGGGGCAGCCCAGTGATGCATCCGTGCTCCCGGCGCATGCCGGGACCTTGGGAGGCCCATCCGGACAGGATGGCCTGAGGCCCCGGCTTTCGCCGGGGACACGGGTCGTCGGCCAGCGCCTTCGCCAACCTGTCTGAGACAGGCGCACGCACGAAGCGGTCCTCCGCCCCCGGCGCATCGGACATGCAGCGGATATAAACATTGCCCCAGCGGTCGACGGCGACAAGCAGGCCGCGCCCGGTCGCCTTCATCCAGCGATTCAGGTTCTGCAATTGCCACCAGAGCCATGGCCAGAGGAGGACATGGACGTGCGCATAGAGGTGGGCGCATGGGGGGCAGTATAGGGGGGAGGATAAGTCTACGGGGCGCGGGTGGAATGTGCTGCGCTCACTGGCAGACCGTCGCGCCGGACTGCCGGAAAGGCCGGCCCGCCTCGCAAAATTCCTTTGTTGGCAGAAACCGATAGTGTAAAACGGGCATGCCTTCCTGAAAGCAACAAATCTTGAAAAAATGGTTGTCGGAGCTCTGTCTTTATTGGCGACCTCATGCGCCTCTGTCGCGGTCGAGCCGACGACGGGCCATGCCTCATCCGATCGGGACCTTGGCGCCACGCCATCGCTTCCAATCTCGTCCTACATACCCGTTACCGCCTCCGAGAAACGTCTCGCCGAGAAGACGCGACAGTTCATAGCGGATTTTGAGGCCTGGAATGCTGCCGCCGTCGAGACGACAGGAACCAATCCATCAATGGACATCATCGACCGCGACTGGGCGGAGCTGTTGCGGCGTCACTGTGTCCCGGGTCGGACCGCCTACGGCGCAGTGATCAGCAGCGAACCCCTGCTCAGCAACGACCACGAAGTCATTCTGGACATTCAACTGGGCACCGATACCGGACAAGTCACGACAGCCCACACCAACACAATCGGCTATGTCCGTTCTTACAAATATACCTTTCGGGCGACTGGGGACGCCTGGTTACTCGATGACGTGGCTTTTCGCGACGACGATGGACCCCACCTCTCGCTACTCTGGATGCCGGAAAAATGACGTATCGAAAGCACGCCTTCAATCGCATCATCGGGTTTGGAGCACTGTTCGGCCTGACCCTTGGACTGTTGGTCGGTTGTGCTTTGATTGAGGGCGAACGCTAAGAGGTTCGGGAAGATGGCGTGTACTGGATTTCCTATTCCGGCTCGTCGGCACATCCGAGCTTTGAAAAACTGGAACGCAAGACAGCAGCGGACCAGCCCACTTTCGAAGCGCTGGCTTTTACGCGCTGGGGCAAAGACAATCAACGCGGGTATTTCGAAGGTGCCGCGGTATTGGGGTCCGACCCCGCGTCCTTTTCTGCCATCAGCGGTATTCTGGCGACTGATGATATACGCGCATGGTACGGAACTGAGCCGATTGACGGCGCAGATGGTGCCACCTTCAGGCTGATCGGCCCTCAACTCGCAGTCGACAAATCGGCGGCCTATTCCAGCGGATCGCGGTTTGTCCCATGTGATGTTGCGACCTTCCAGCCCGTTGACAGCGAAGACGGTAATTTCAGCGCGGATAGAAAATGCGTCTACTTCGCGGTGTTCAGGCTGCCCTTGCAGGACAGGGAAAGTTTCGAGCTCATCGGCGCCGGGTATTCCAAAGATCGTTTCGCCGTTTATTGGCACCAGGACCAGGTCATCGGTGCTGATATGGCAACCTTTCAACTAGCGCCCGGAACGCGACTGGGGCGCGATAAATCCGGGTACTGGTTAGGGACCGAGATGAAAGCCTGCTTGAAGTGATGACCGCGCGCCGTTCAGGCGGGCTTGAGGGCGAGGTAGATGGTTTGGGTATAGGTGTTGTCCTGAAGCGGGTTGTGGAAAGTCACCGGCTCGGCCCAGGCTTCGCCGAACACATCTGACAGGCGCTGCACGAAGTCGCTGTCGGGCAGGACATCGGACCAGAGCCCCATGATGCCGCCCGGTTTCAGGTGCTTGCCGAGCCTGCGCAGGCCAGCTTCGCTGTAGAAATGCCCGCTGCGGGCATCCAGCAGCCAGTCGGGCGTGTGATCGATATCGATCAGGATGGCGTGGAACTGGCGCCCCGGATGGGCCGCGTCGAAGCCGGTTTCGGACTGGGCCAGCGCAAAGAAATCATCGCGCACGACCTGGCAGCGGTTATCGGCGCTCAGCGGCGGATCGAGGGGCACCAGCCCGGCTGCGTGCCAGTCGGCGACGGCGTCCAGCATCTCGACGACGCGCAGCGAGGCAACGCGGTCATATTCGAGCACCGCACCGGCCGTGTAGCCGAGACCGAGGCCGCCGACGACGACATCCCATTTCTCGGCTGAGCCGGGGTTGAGACTGGCGAGCTTGTCGAGGCCGAGGCGGGCCAGCGCGATTTCGGACACGGTGAAAATGTTCGACATCAGGTGCTCGTCGCCGAGGATGATCTCGAAGACGTCGACCTTCAGTGCCGGATGGAAGCGCCGCCGCAGGCTGATCGGGCCAATCGGCGTCTCGCGATAGTCGAGTTCTTCAAACAGGCGGCTCATCGGGGACGTCCTTACAACGGAACCCACCCCTACAAGAGACCGGCCGCCGGGCATAGGCGGGTGTTGATGCGGGTGGTGCTATGCCTGCTTGGGATCCGGAAGAGGCGTTGGACGGAATAGGAAACGGGACTTAGTGTTACAATCACCCTATAGGCATGTTGAGATAGCCCATGAGGAAGCAGTACCACTTTAGACCAAGCCCAAATGGTTTCTATGCTTGGGATGTTGATCGTTTGGTCAAATTGTCTTCATTGCTTTTGCCGACGTCCATAAATTTTGAGCAGATTTCCGAATTGGACGAACCTTATTGGTTTTCAAGCGACGAAACGCCTTCGTGCCGAAGGATCGCTGAGCATTTCAAGCTGATGTTGGATGCTGATCTTCAGTATCCCATCATCTTCTGCGCGCTGGGCAGACTGATGGATGGAATGCTCAGGATTGCCAAAGCACTCGCTTTGGGAAAGAAGACAATCTTAAGCGTCCGTTTTCAAGAAACCACGGAAGCGGATTTTGTGGATGTTCAACCTGATGACCTGCCTTATTAAGCTCTTGCGTATTTCCTGACGCCGAGAGCGGACGCAGGACGAGAGCGCGACACGGACGCCAAGAATTGACATGCATCCACCGTCTGCGGACTAAGCGTTATCGGCGCTGACCATCCAGCAGGCCGACTTCATGGCGATGCGGCCGTCGGGTTTTTTGTGATCCTGCATCAGGGTGATCAGGGCGGCTTCGACTTGTGCCTCATCTATGCCCTGAGCAGCGAGGAGGCGCGAGAGCGGGCCGAGCTGCATCATGAATTTGGCGGTGGTCTCGACATCGTCGCCCGGCAGAATGATCGCGGTTTCCACCGGATCAATTGACACATTGGCCCAGCCAGCGTCTGACAGGATGCGGGCGACCCGGTCCTTGTCATGGAAAGCGAACGGGCCGGGGGCGGTGGGATCAGCGGGGGCTGGCGCTTCCTTAAGGAAAGCCATGGCCGCCTGAAGGGGCGCGAGGGCCCAATCATTGAGGCTGAGGGCCTGCCAGCAGATGAAAGCCAGCCTGCCATCCGGTTTGACCGACTGGCGGATATTGGCGAAAGCGGGGGCCGGGTCTTCGAAGAACATGACGCCGAAGCGCGAGATGACGATGCCGACGGGATCCGGCGCGGTGAACACGCTGGCATCGGCCAGTTCGAACCGGGCGGGCGCATTGGCCTCTGCCGCACGGGCGCGGGCGAGTGCGATGAGCGGGGCGGAGACATCGACGCCGAGCGCGCCGTGCGCCGCGCCAACCTTGGCAGCCGCGCGCAGGTTGAGCGCCCCTGCCCCGCAACCGATATCCATCACGGCTTCGCCCGACTTCAGGTCGGCCGCCGCGATGACCTTGTCGGCGAAAGGCGCCAGCATCGCGTCGAGCCGGTTTGACTGGTCGACCCATTTCTGGCCAGCGGGGCCGTTCCAGTATTCGATCTGGTCTGCATTGTTCATGGGCGGCGTTCCTTTCCGAGTGCCAGGCGCAGCCTAGACCAGCGCCTCGTGCAGCAGGCTGAGCGCTTCGACGGCAAAATGGCACATATTGGCTTCGCGGTCAGCGAGGCCCGTTTCCAGCGTGCGGGAGATTTCCTGCGGGCCATCGGCGCCCTGCCCTGCCAGCGCGACGCATGTATGCCCGGCAGCGTCGCCATAGCCATTGCCGCCGGGGCCCGAAGCGCCGGTTTCGCACAGACCCCAGTCGGCATCGAGCTTGCCCCGGATCGTGCGGGCCAGAAGGCAGGCATAGGGCTCGGTCGAGGAACGCATGCCATCGGGCATGTCGGCGCGGCCCAGGTCCATCAGGCCGCGAAAGGCCTGGGGCGTGTAGATGACGCCGCCGCCGCGATAATAGACCGAGGCACCGGGCACGGCGAGAAGCGCCGCAGAGATGAGCCCCCCGGAAGAGGATTCGCTAATCGCGACGGTTTCACGGCGCGCCTTGAGCAAGGCGCCAATCTCGGAGGCCAGGGGAAGGAGTGTTTGCATGGCGCACATCAAGCAGGTGGCGTGGCTGTATGCAACAAGATTGGTCTATTCGGGCGGGATGATGCCCTGCCGAAGGTGGAAACCCCGTCGGCGGCGGGTTAACCGGACAGTGACGGCTGGTGGGGCATTCAGGCGGCAGGGACATTCGAAGCGGCATGTTGCCCGGGAACAGGACTGAACACGTGAATAAAACCTTGGTAATAGCTGCGGCCTGCGTCGCGCTGATGAGTTGCAGCGACGCCAGCAGGGACGGTGTCACGTTCAATTGCGAGGCAAACGAACAGGCGCGTCCCGAGTTCAGCCGGACCGTCGGCTTCCACTTTGCCCAGGGCTACCTCTTCGTCCAGAATGATGTCGGCGGCGCCGACAATGTCTGCGCGCAGGCCGGAACGACCGCATGCGACGTCAAGATGACCGATGCCGCGCTGACCCTTCGGCAGGACATCGCGGCCCCCTATTGCGGCTGGAGGTCTTCGGTCAAAAGCACGCTCGATATTGATCGCCGCTCGGGCCATTTCCTGTTCATGCAGGAAGGATGCGAGCCCGGCGAAAACCGGGTCATGACAGGCCAGTGCACGTTCGACTCAGGTGAGTGACCGCGCCTGTGCCGCTGGCACGGCACGCGAGGGCCCACCGCTCGTTCAATGCAACCGTGTTGACTCGTTTCCATATTTCCATATTGCTGGAATTATGGAAACCAAAGCCGCGCTTTCACAACTCTCCGCCCTGGCCCAGGAAAACCGCCTGGCCGTGTTCCGCCTTCTGGTGAAAGCGGGCCATGATGGCCTGCCGGCCGGCGATATTGCGTCCGCCCTGGATGTGCCGCCGAATACGCTATCGGCGCAGCTGAACATCCTGTCCCAGTCCGGTCTGGTGACAGGGCAGCGTCAGGGCCGGTCGATCATCTATTCTGCCAATTTCGATGCGGTCAGTGGCCTGATCGTCTTCCTGATGGAGGATTGCTGCGAGGGCCGGACAGATGTGTGTGCGCCCGTACTGGCGCTGGCCCGCTCGGGTGGCTGCTAGCGGCATGGGTGCGTTTGAGCGCTACCTGTCGGTCTGGGTCGCCGCCGCCATCGTAGCTGGCATCGGGCTGAGCTTTCTCGTTCCCGGCCTGTTCGAGACACTGGCGGGACTGGAATATGCCAATGTGAACTTCCCGGTCGCTATCCTGATCTGGGCGATGGTCTGGCCGATGATGATTGGCGTGGACTTTACCAGCCTGGCCCGCGTCGGCGAGAAGCCGAAGGGGCTGATCATCACACTGGTGGTCAACTGGCTGATCAAGCCGTTCACGATGGCTGCGCTGGGCGTTCTTTTTTTCAAGCACGTGTTCGCCGGCTTCATTCCGGCGGCGGATGCCGAGGGCTATATTGCCGGGCTGATCCTGCTGGGCGCTGCGCCGTGTACGGCGATGGTGTTTGTCTGGTCGCAGCTGACCAAGGGCGACCCGAATTATACGCTGGCGCAGGTCAGCGTGAATGACGCGATCATGGTGTTCGCCTTTGCGCCGCTGGTCGCTTTCCTGCTGGGCGTGACCGACATTACCGTGCCGTGGGAGACGCTGATCCTGTCGGTTGCGCTTTATGTCGTGATCCCGCTGATCGCGGGCATGGCGACGCGCCGGATGCTGATGGCGCGCGGAGGCGACGCGACGGTGGCCGGGTTCATGGAGCGGATCAAACCGGCCTCCGTGGTCGGGTTGCTGGCGACGGTGGTCTTGCTGTTCGGGTTCCAGGGGACGGTGATCATTGACCGGCCCCTGATCATTGCGCTGATTGCCGTGCCGATCCTGATCCAGTCCTATGCCATTTTCGCGATTGCCTATGGCGCGGCCTGGGCCTGGAAAGTGCCGCACAATGTGGCAGCGCCCTGCGCCATGATCGGGACGTCGAACTTTTTCGAACTGGCGGTTGCCGTGGCGATCAGCCTGTTCGGCCTGAACTCCGGCGCGGCGCTGGCGACGGTTGTCGGCGTACTGGTGGAAGTGCCGGTGATGCTGTCGCTCGTGGCCTTTGCCAACCGCACGCGAAACGCCTTCCCGGAGACCTGAGCCATGATGGTCATCCATCACAATCCTGACTGCAGCACCTCGCGCAACGTGCTGGCGATGATCGAAGCCAGCGGCGGCGCACATGTCGTGATCGAATACCTGGAGACGGGCTGGACGCGGGCCCAACTGCTCGGCCTGTTTGCCGCTGCGAGCCTGACGCCGCGCACGGCCCTGCGAGAGACAAAGTCACCGGCGGCGGAACTCGGCCTGCTGGAGCCTGGCGTGGGTGACGAGACGATCCTCAGCGCGATGCTGGAGACGCCTGTGCTCGTGAACCGCCCCATCGTCTGTTCGCCCAAGGGCGTGCGCCTGTGCCGCCCCAGCGAGGCCGTTCTCGACCTGCTGGAGACGCTGCCACCGGGGCCGCTCCACAAGGAAGACGGCGAACTGCTGATTGACGCCGAAGGTCGGCGCATCGGCTGACCTAGTCCAGTACGGCCTTGACCAGCGGGCCATAGGGCGAGCTGCCGAGCATGGCCAGTTGCTGCTGGGCGGAGATGGCGTTGATGGCTTCCTGCGGACGGGCCACCGGGTGCACCGCGCGCCGCAAGGGGCGCTTGCCGGCCGGCATGGCGATGATTTCGGCGATGTTGCGCGGTATGTCCATCGGATCGGTTTCGCCACCACCGCCGCCATTATCGACGCCCATGGAAGCCGTCATCTGCGGATAGGCGGCGAGCAATTCTTCCGGCAGCCGGGCCTTCAGCGCCGCCGACAGGGCGACCTGATTTTCCCAGATCTCGGTCGGATAGCCACCGGGTTCGATGATCGTCACTTCGATGCCCTGCGTCACGGTCTCATAGGCCAGCTGCTCGCTGAGCGCTTCGAGGGCGAACTTGGTCGGCGAATAGTGCGCGTAGCCCGGGACGATGACGCGGCCAAGCTGGGACGCGATGTTGAAGACCTGACCGCTGCCAGCCGCGCGCATGGCCGGCAGGACCGCGCGGATCATGCGCTGGGGCCCGAAGACATTGGTGTTGAAGATAAGCTGCGTGGCTTCCATGTCCTGGACTTCGATCGGCCCGGCAAAGGCGATGCCCGCATTGTTGATCAGGACATCGACCGCGCCACCCGCAGCGCTGAGCGCCTCGGCGACGCCGGCCTCGACCTGCTCATCGGACGTGACGTCGATTTCTATCACGGTGATATCGAGATTGTCGCTGGCCGCGAGGGCCGTCAATTCATCCGCCTCCGGACGCGGAAGGTTGCGCATCGTCGCGAATACTTTGGCGCCAAGGCGGGCATAATGTTCTGCGCCGAGACGGCCGAAGCCTGACGAGCACCCTGTAATCAGGATCGACTTGCCGGCAAGGTCCGGCGCGGTGGCATCGGCTTCGGCCTGAGCCTGCGTTGCGCCTGCCGCGAACGCGGTCGCGGCCAGGCCGGCGCCCATCATCAGGTGACGTCGGTTGAGTTCCAGTGTGTTCGGCATAAGAGGCTCCAATGTTTGTCGCAGGGTAGCATCACGCGACGCTCTGGTCACGTTTGGCCCTGTCCGGAAAGTGAGTGATCAGTCGTCAAAGCCGACAAATGTCGCAGCTTCATCGACGGATTTGCGGGTCGAGACGACGGCATTGGCGGGGAAGCTTTCATCCGGCCAGCCCATGGCGACGCAGGTCTGTATGACCTGATCATCCGCGATGCCGGCATGCTCGCGCACGACCGGCGATTGCATGATGCCCTGCGAGTTGACGACGCAGCCGAGGCCCTTGGACCAGGCCGCATTGACGAGGCAATTGACCACGCCGCCGCAATCGAACGGCGCGACATCGCTGCCCTGGATCGACTTGTCATAGGTGATGACGATGGAGACCGGCGCGTCGAACTGGCGGAAGCCGCGCATCACCCAGTCCATCCGCGCTTCCTTGTCGTGGCGCTCGATGCCCATGGCCTCGAACAACTGGATGGCAATGCCGATCTGGCGTTCACGATGGGCGCCGGCATAGTCGGGGCCGAGGCGGAATTCGCGCGAGTGCGGAATGCCCGCGAGGTTGCGTTCGACATTGCCTTCGCGGATCTTGTCGAGCACGTCGCCGGCGACAACGTAGAAGTTCCAGGGCTGGGTGTTCAGCGACGTCGGCGCGCGCATGGCCATTTCCAGCACTTCGCGGATCAGCGCCTTGGGCACCGGTTTTTTCTGGTAGCCGCGAATGCTGCGCCGGCCCATGACCACGTCCTTGAATTCCACCGGTAAACCTCCTCAAAATGTTTCGTTGCGCGCCTTTAAACATGTTCACGCGATATACTGAACTGGTTGTGTGCGGGCCCGGCTTGCCTGCCAACCCTGTCGTAGCGGCAGGCGGATGGATTCCGGTCGACAGGGCGCAGGAGCGCCAATAGGCTCAGGCCATGATCAAGCTTAGCTTCTGCCTTCGCCGCCTGCCCCACCTCAGCCGGGAGGACTTCCAGACTTACTGGCGTGAACAGCATGCGCCGCTGGTGGCGAAACACGCCAAGACGCTGGGCATATTGCGTTACGTGCAGGTGCATACCGGGCACGATGCGCTCAATGCCGGCATTGCCGCATCACGCGGGGCGCCGGAGGCCTATGACGGCGTGGCCGAGCTGTGGTTCGAAAGCGAAGAGCCGATGGCGGCGAATACGAGCGAGGTGGCGGTCAAGGCCGGTGCAGAACTGCTCGCGGACGAGAAGAAATTCATCGACCTCGCGAAATCGCCACTCTGGTTTGGCGACGAGCATGTGGTAGTGGGCTAGCGCGCGGTCGCTCCGAGCGCCTGCGCGAGATCGTCCAGCAGGTCACCCACGTCTTCCAATCCCACCGAGAGGCGCACCAACCCGTCGCTGATGCCGTGGGCGTGACGTTCTTCGGGCGTGTAGGTCGAGTGGGTCATGCTGGCGGGGTGCTGGATCAGGGTTTCGGCGTCACCGAGGCTGACGGCGCGGCGGATGAGCTTCAGGCGATTCATCATCGCCATGCCCGCGTCGTATCCGCCTTCAAGCTCGAACGCGATCATGCCGCCGAAGCCAGGCATCTGGCGTTTGGCGAGATCGTGCTGGGGGTGGCTGGCGAGGCCCGGATAGTACACGGCGGCAACACCGGCCTGCGCTTCAAGCCATTCGGCGACCTTGAGGCCGCTCTCGCAATGGCGGGCCATACGCAGCTGCAGCGTCTTCAGGCCGCGCATCACCAGCATGGCGTTGAACGGCGCCATGACCGAACCGGTCATGTCTTTCACGCCGACCATGCGGATCTCGTGGATGGCCTCGGCTGGTCCGCAGACGGCGCCGGCGACAAGGTCACCATGGCCGCCAAGGTATTTGGTGGCCGAGTGGAGTACGAAGTCGGCCCCGAGGCTGATAGGCCGCGTGAGCATGGGCGAGGCATAGGTATTGTCGACGAGGACGAGGGCGCCGGCGGCGTGGGCAATGTCTGACACCGCGCGGATGTCGACGAGACGCATGTTCGGGTTTGCGGGGGTTTCAAAATAGACGATCCGAGTCTTGTCCGAGATCGCGGCGCGGAGGTTTTCCGGGTCGCGCAGGTCGACATGGGTGATCGTGATGCCGAAGCGCGAGAGGCCGTCACGCATGAAGGAGAAGGTGCAGCCATAGAGCGTCTTGTCGGTGATAATTTCGTCGCCGGGTTTGAGCAGCGTCCACATCGTGGCGGAGATCGCACCCATGCCGGAGGCCGTGCAGAGACCCGCTTCTGCGCCATCGAGGCTTGCGATGCGGGATTCGAGCAGCGCGACCGTCGGGTTGGAAATGCGCGAATAAATGTGACCCTCGGCTTCGCCTGCAAACAGGGCGCCGCCCTGCTCGGCCGTCTGGAAGGCAAAGGTGGAGGTGAGATGCAGCGGCGGGGTCAGCGCGTTGGCATTGTCCGCCGGATTGTAACCGTGATGGATGGCGCGGGTGGCAAAGCCAAGCGGGCGCGAGGAATCATAGGCCATGAGCGTATCTCCTGTGTTTGCGCCAGTATAGCACAGGCGGGCCAGCAGTTTTTGCCTATTCCTGTCTCAAAAACATTGCAAGTTGGCAGATTCTGCCAATAGAGTGCGGAATGGATGCAACTGATGCCAAGATATTGAAGGCGCTGCAGCGCGACGGGCGGCTAACCAACCAGGAATTGTCGGTACAGGTCGGCCTGTCGCCCTCACCCTGCCTGCGGCGCGTGCGCAACCTGGAGGCTGCCGGGGTGATCACGGGCTATACGGCGCTGGTGGATGAGAAGGCCTGCGGCTTTCCCATCACCGGTTTCGTGCGCATCCGCCTGACCAATCATTCGGACGAGACCGTCGGGCGCTTCGAGGCGCGGATCGCGGAAACTGACGCCGTGATCGATTGTTACCTGATGACCGGCAGCGAGGACTACCAGTTGCGGGTCGTCGCCAGTAGCCTGGACGATTACGAGCAGCTGGTGCGCCAGACGATCCAGAAAATACCCGGCATTGCCTCAATCGAGACCAGTTTCGCCTATGGCGTGGTAAAACAGTCGCGCAGCTTGCCAACCGCACCTGAAAAGCGGTGATAGTCCGCAGCCCCTGACCTGCTATAGGAATTGCATGACCGATACGTCGACCTCTGCCCCCAAAGCGCCCAGCCTTGTCGAGACACGCAGCCCGTCGAAACGGCGGCCCGGGCGCTGGCGGATTTCGAATATTATCGACGGGCGCGCGCTGCGGGTGAAACTGACGGCAGCCGCCCAGAACAATCTCGGTGACCCGCAAGCGGCCCGCAAGATTGCGATCGACCATTTGCACGCGGCGCTGTTCCGCGGCCGCATGATCGCGCAGGAACGCCTGCAGCAGGGCGCTGACGGGCTGGATACGGCGCGCCTTCTGTGCGCGGTGCAGGATGAAGTCATCCATGCGCTGTATGATTACACGACCACGCACGTCATTCGCGCCCGTAACCCCACCGAGGCCGAGCGGATCGCGATTGTCGCCAGTGGCGGCTATGGACGCGGCGTGATGGCGCCCTCGTCGGACACCGACCTGTTGTTCCTGCGCGCCTACAAGGCCAGCCCGCATACCGAGAGCGTGATCGAGTACATGCTGTATGCGATGTGGGACATGGGCCTGAAGGTCGGCCATGCGTTCCGCACGCCGGACGAGTGCGTGAAACTGGCCGCCGAGGATGTCACGATCAAGACGTCACTTCTCGACGCTCGTTTCATCTGCGGCGACGAGGTGTTGGCAACCGACATGTTCGAACTGTTCCAGAAGGACGCCGTGAAGGGCAAGGACGCCCTGTTCATTGCCGACAAGCTGGCCGAGCGCGACGCGCGCCATGCCCGGCACGGCGATGCACGCTACGTGGTCGAGCCGAACCTGAAGGAGGGCAAGGGCGGGCTGCGCGACCTGCAGACGCTCTACTGGATCACCAAGCACATGTATGGCGGCGTCACGCTGGAAGACGTGATGCGCAACGGTCCGTTCACCGAGCATGAATATGCGGTTTTCATCCGGGCTGCGAAATTCCTCTGGACGGTGCGCTGCCAGCTGCACTTCGTGACCGGCCGGCCCGAAGAACGTCTCGGCTTCGACCTGCAGCCCGAGATTGCCTCACGAATGGGTTATCGTGACCGCGGCGAGCAACAAGGCGTCGAGCGTTTCATGAAGCGCTATTTCCTGATCGCCAAGGACGTAGGCGGCCTGACGCGCATTCTGGCCGCGAAACTGGAAGCCGACCACAAGAAGAAGCCCGAAGGCCTGCGCCGCTTCCTGCCCGTCCGTGCGCCCCAGCCGCTGCCGGACGAGGGCTTCACCGTCGACAATGGCCGCATCAACGTGACCAGTGAAGACGTGATGGAAACCGACCCACTGAACATGCTGCGCCTGTTCACGATTGCCCGTCGCGAGAGCAAGGATATTCATCCCGCCGCGCTGACGGCCCTGACGCGCAACCTGCGCGGCATCAACGAAGCCGTTCGCGAACTGCCGGAAGCCCGCCGGCTTGTGCTCGAATCGATCATGGGCGGAGACCGGCCCGGCCAGGTACTGCGCTGGATGAACGAGTCCGGCCTGCTCGGCCGGATCATGCCGGAATTCGGCGGCATCGTGGCGCAGACTCAGTTCAACATGTATCATCACTATACGGTGGATGAGCACACGATCCGCGCGGTCGAATACATATCCGAAATGGAACATGGCCGCGGCGAAAAGGTCGCGCTTGCGGCTGAGCTTTTCCCATTGCTGGAAAACCGGCGCGCGCTGTATCTCGCAATGCTGTTGCACGATACCGGCAAGGGTAAGGGCGACCAGCAGATCGAAGGCAGCAAGACATCCTACCGGGCATGCCAGCGCCTCGGCATTCCGGAAGCTGAGTCTGAACTCGTGGCCTGGCTGGTCGGACATCATCTCGAGATGAGCGAGACAGCCCAGAAGCGGGACATATCCGATCCGCGCACGGTGGCACAGTTCGCCGAACTCGTCGGGTCTCTGGAACGGCTGCGCCTCCTCTACATTCTCACGGTTGCCGACATCAAGGCCGTCGGGCCGGCCGTATGGAACGCCTGGAAGGGTCAGTTGCTGGGCGATCTCTACAATAATACATCGGCAGCGCTGCGCGGCGGACGCACTGACGAAGCCGGCGTGTACGCCGAACTTGAAGCGCGCGCCGAACGCCGCCGCAAGGCACTGGTCGACCAGATCGCCAGCGTGCCGACGATCATGCTGGAAATGGAAACCGCCTACTGGACCGGGTTCGACCCCGACGACCTCGCCTGGCAGGCAAGCGTGTTGACCGATCATGATGACACGGTGGCCCACCGGTATCTCGCCGATGGCGGCGCGGTGGCCATCATCGTGTCCGGCGCAGACCGGACCGGCCTGTTTGCAGACCTTGCCGGCACCCTCGCGCGGCTCGGCGCAAACGTGGTCTCGGCGCAGGTCTTCACCAGCAATAGCGGCCGGATCGTCGACATTTTCATGCTGCAGGACAACAACAAGGCGGCCTTCGCGGCGGGCGATGCGCCGCGCATGGAGCGGCTGGAAGCGGCGATGCGGGACGCGCTGGCCGGACACCCGATCACGGGCGACGTCAAGACACGCGCCGGGCGCCGTGAGGCGGCCTTCCTGGTACAGCCATCGGTGCAGATTCGCGACGACCTCTCGGCGGAGTATACGGTCATCGACGTTGGCGGACGCGACAGGCCGGGCCTGCTGCACGAAGTTGCCGACGTGCTGGCCGACATGAAGCTGTCGATCCACTCGGCGCATGTCGGATCCTATGGCGAACGCGTGTTCGATGCGTTCTACGTCCAGAATGCAAAAGGCCAGAAATTGGGCACAAAGGCGCGCAAGGATTCACTGAAAGACCGTCTTCTCGCCGTACTTGGGCGCGAAGAACTGGATGCGCCGCATACGCCGGCCCGGAAACTGAAACGATCCCGCGCCGTGGACAGTTTCTGAGAATTCATCGAAGGAAACTCGCATGAGCGTCGCGCGCAACACACTCGTGCAATCTTCCCTCACGCTGGCGAGCCGTGTTCTGGGCATGGTGCGCGACATCCTGCTGGTCGCGCGCATCGGGGCCGGGCCGATCGGCGACGCCTGGGCGACAGCGCAGCAATTCCCGAATCTGTTCCGCCGCGTCTTTGCCGAGGGCGCCTTTGCCTCGGCCTTCGTGCCGACCTATGCCCGCACGCTGGAAGCCGAGGGCGCGGAAGCCGCCCGCGTGGTGGCGCAGGAAGCAATGCGGGTGCTGTTCGCGGCCACGGCGGCCCTCACCATTCTCGCGCAGGTTTTCATGCCCTGGGTGCTGTTGCTGATCCATGGCGGCCAGGCTGACGATATCGTGCACTATAATCTTGCAGTCTTCCTGACACGCATCACCATGCCCTATCTCACGTTCATGGCGCTCGGCGCCCTCCTGTCGGGCGTGCTGAATTCGTCGGAACGGTTTATCCTGTCGGCGGGCGTCCCGACAATCCTTAACCTTTGCCTCATACCCGCTGCCTTTGTCAGCACAGACCCTGTCATCACGGCCAAGGCCGCCTCGATCGCCTATTTCGTGGCCGGCGTGCTGCAGGCCGGTGCCCTCTGGTGGGGAGTCAGCCGCCAGAAGGTCCATCTCAGCCTGATCGGCTGGCCGCGCCTGACGCCCGCCGTGCGCAAGGTCATGCTGCTGGCCCTGCCCGGCACGATTGCCGCCAGCGGGACACAGATCAACATCATCGTCAGCCAGTCGCTGGCCAGTTTCGAAGTCGGTGCCAAGAGCTGGCTCTACGCCGCCGACCGGCTCTACCAGTTGCCGCTCGGTCTGGTCGGCGTGGCCGTGGGCATCGCCATCCTGCCGCGCCTGTCACGGGCCGCGCGCGCACTGGACGATGACTCCAGCCGCGCGACCATGGACGAAGGCATCGGCCTCGCCATGGCGCTGACCCTGCCGGCGGCGACCGCGCTGATGCTGGCGCCAGTCTTCCTGATCGACGCGTTTTTCGTGCGCGGGGCCTTCCTGGCCGACGATGCGTTCCAGTCCGGCAGCGCACTGTTCCACTTTGCGTGGGGCGTGCCGGCCTTCGTGCTGATCAAAGTGCTGGCACCCGCCTATTTCGCGCGCGAGGATACGAAGACCCCGATGCGCTACGCTTTGGTGTCGGTCTTCATCAACACGGCGCTGGGCGCAGGCCTTTTCTTCTGGATGAAGTCTCATGGCCAGCAGGGCTTTATCGGTCTTGCGATTGCCACCAGCATCGCCGCGTGGGTCAATGTCGCCCTGCTTTGGACGACACTGATCCGGCGCGACTGGTACCGGCCGGGACCACGGCTGGCCTCCGGACTCGTACGGGCCGTACTCGCAACGGCGATCATGTCGGTCGTGGTCTGGCTGATGATGCAAAACCTCGAGCCAATCAAGGCGCACCTTTATGACAGCAAGGCCCTGACTGCCGTAGCGCTCGTCCTTGCCGGCGGCGCGACCTATGCGCTGGCCGCGATTATCACCGGCGCCGTGCGGATCAGCGACATTCGCCGCACTATGCGGCGCTGATCAAACGCGCTATTGGCCCATCGCATGACTGACAAGACCCCTGCCTATACTGGCCCCGAGCGCATCTTCTCCGGCATCCAGCCGACAGGGAACCTGCACCTTGGCAACTATCTTGGCGCGCTGAAGAAGTTCGTCGACCTCCAGGAATCGGGATGCGAGGGCATCTACTGCGTGGTGAACATGCACGCGTTGACCATGCCGGTCGCGCCGCGCGACCTGCTGGACCAGACGCGCCAGATCGCTGCCGCTTTCCTGGCCTGCGGCATTGATCCGGACAAGTCTGTGGTGTTTCCGCAATCAGCGGTGCCGGAACATGCCGAACTGGCCTGGGTGTTCAACTGCGTGGCCCGCATGGGCTGGGTCGAGCGAATGACCCAGTTCAAGGACAAGGCTGGCAAGGACGCCGAGCGCGCATCGGTGGGGCTGTTTACCTATCCTGTCCTGATGGCGGCAGACATTCTTCTATACAAGGCCACGCATGTTCCTGTCGGCGATGACCAGAAGCAGCACCTTGAGCTGGCCCGTGACATAGCCGAGCGATTCAACCGGGACTATGACGTACCGGACTTCTTCCCGGTGCCCGAACCGCTGATCCAGGGGCCTGGTGCGCGCATCATGAGCCTGAAGGACGGCACGAAGAAGATGTCGAAATCCGATCCATCGGAGCTGTCGCGCATCAATCTGGTGGATTCGGCAGAAGACATTTCCAAGAAGATCAAGAAGGCCAAGACCGACCTGCTGGGCGACATGCCGAGCGACGCCGAAGGGCTCAAGGGCCGTCCGGAAGTCGCGAACCTTGTCGGCATCTACAGCGCGCTATCAGGCGAGACGGTCGATTCCGTTCTAAGCCAGTTTGGCGGGCAAGGTTTTGGCGTGTTCAAGCCCGCGCTGATTGATGTCACCGTGGCCCACCTGTCGCCGATCACAGCGCGCTATCGCGACATCCTGGCCGACCCGGCCGAAATTGACCGGGCGCTTACGTCCGGTGCTGACCGGGCCCGCGCGATCGCCGCGCCGGTCATGGACGAAGTGCGCCGCATTATCGGATTCTGGCAGGTCTGAAAGCAGCCAGCGGCAGCTGTGCCACCTTTCACTCATCCGGCAATGCCCCTAGGTTCCCGCGTGAGGTGATTCACCCAAAAGGACGCAAGATGAAACTTTCTACTCTGGCAGCCGCGCTGCTGGGACTCGGCCTGGTCGCCGCCTGTTCCAAGCCTCTTCCCGACGGCGTGAGCGTTCTTGAAGTTTCCGACGCCTATATCGTGAAGCCCGCCGAGGGACGTGACGTCTCAAGCGGTGGCATGGTCATCACGGTATCGGGCGCCGACGAAGCGTTGACCTCTGTCTCTGCCGACATTGCCGACAGTGTCGAAATCCACACAATGACAATGGAAGGCGGCATGATGCGCATGCGGCAGGTGGAGTCGCTGCCGGTGACAGCGAAAACGCCGCTCGTGCTCGAACGCGGCGCAAACCACCTCATGTTCTTCGGTGTGAACCCGAATGTCGCCATCGGCGACGAAGTCTACCTCGTGCTGACATTCAGCAATGGTCAGGGCAGGGAACAATTGCTGGTCACGAAAGCGGAAATCATCGGCCAGGACGGCTGACTGCTATTTTTTCAGGCACGCGCGCGCGAAAAAAAGCAAAGCCTGACAAGGGCTTTGGCAGGACAATTGCACGTGAAAATCGGGGTTGCAGAGATTTAACGGTTAAGGGACTGTTAATGACGTGGAAATCCCCGCATAGTGTCACAATAGCAACAGTTCCAGCGTTCGAAAGTAGAGTGGATGGCATTTGATAGTCGCTTGCCTGCGGCCTACCAAGAGGAAGGGCCCGTCGTGACCCGGATCGGTACCGATCATCTTGTGACCTTCGACTATGCCGAGCCCAGCCCGATCATGCTGTTTTTCCAGCGTTGGTGGCGCCGTTCCATCCTGATGTTGAAAGTCGGCGTCGTCGTTGGCGCGGTGCTAGCCTATCCGGTGATGACCGTGATGTCACACCGGATCGATGACAGCGATGTACTCCTCGCCGCGAGCCAGAACTGGGCGTCGCCCGAAGCGGGCGTCGCCATCAACAAGATTGCCCGCGAACTCGAAGGCACCGGCTGGGCCGGCGACCGTGCCAGTTGGCACCCGCAAGCACGCCTGACCGCCATGCCGGCCTGGCAGAAGGCGACGGCTGACGCGCTGGCCGAACACACCCGTCTTCTCGCCGTGATGAGCCCCGTCAATGGCGAACCTGACGCTGACCTAACTGCGGCGGCCCGCCTGCTGCACGGCATGCCCGGCGACGATATGCGCCCGCGCCTGACCTCGGCGGCCGAGGCACTCAACCGTTTCGACACCCGCGCCGCACGCGGACTGGCTATCCAACCTGACCGGCTGGAACTACTCAAGTCAGAAGCCCGTCAATTTGCCGGCTGGGCTGAAACCGACCTTACGGACCTCTCGACCCAGATCAATCGCGACGTCGTCGAATGGCCTGCCAGCCGCACCGATATCATCGCCTTCTATGGCGCCAAGGCCCGGGCCCACGTCGCCCGCGAGATGCTGATGGCCACCGAACGGTCCGAGCCACGCCTCGGCCGGACGCCGGATGTACAGGCCGCCATGACCCGGGCGAAGGACGCCTGGGGCCGCGCCGCGCGCATGAAACCGTTGATCGTATCGAACCAGCCCGGCGACGGCATGCTGATGGCCAATCACCTGGCCAGCATGGGATTCTTCCTCGCTGAGGCCAAAATCGCGTCCCTGGCACTTGCCGACGCCCTCGACGCGGTACCCGAGGAAGACCTTGAATCGGTCGCCTCGCTTGACCCTGATCTGGTTGCCACCGCGCCCTGAACGCCGCTTTGCCCTTGAACACGTGGCGTCTTCGGGCCATGTCAGCATGGAAACAACCATGTGAGAGGGGCCCATACGCCCATGTTCATCCAGACCGAACCGACCCCGAACCCGGATACCGTGAAATTCCTGCCCGGCCAGCCCGTGGCGGGAGATCTCGGCCCGTTTGATTTCCCGGATATTGGCAGCGCAAGGATGAGCCTGCTCGCACGCACCCTGTTCCAGGTCGATGGTGTCGAGCGCGTCTTCCTCGGCAGCGATTTTGTCTCGATTAACAAGGGTACCGCCCGCGACTGGAAACACGTGAAGCCGATGGTCCTGGCCGCGATCATGGACCATTTCATGGCCGGACTGCCGGTGGTCGAAGATGGCGCTGTCGCCTCAGGCGGCGCGGACGATGACGGCACGGTCTATGACGGCGAAACCGCCGAGATCGTGGCGGAAATCAAGGAACTCATCGAGACCCGTGTCCGCCCGGCTGTGGCCCAGGATGGCGGCGATATCATCTTCCATCGTTTCGAGCCGGACACCGGCATTGTCCACCTGTCGATGCGCGGCGCCTGCGCCGGCTGCCCGTCCTCGGCAATGACGCTCAAGCAGGGCATCGAGAACATGCTGAAGACCTACGTTCCTGAAGTGACGGCAGTCGAAGCGGTCCTCTAGGGACCTACCGGAATACAAATCACAAAAGGAAACGATGCCCATGGCCCATCCGGTCAACGACCACGCCCTTGATGTCATCTTCCGCGACGCGCGTAGCCACAATGAATTTACCGACAAGTCGGTGCCCGAAGTGCTCGTGCGCGCTGTCTACGACCTCGCCAAGATGGGCCCGACCAGCGCCAATTGCTCGCCGGCCCGGTTTGTGTGGGTGACCACGGACGAAGGCAAGAAGCGTCTTGCGCCGCATATGTCTGCCGGCAATCACGACAAGACACTGACCGCGCCATGGACCTGTATCATCGCTTACGACCAGCACTTCCAGGAGAAGATCCCGGCACTGTTTCCCCATGCGCCGGGGGCAAAGGACTGGTTCAACAGCAATCGCGACGAGACGGCCTTTCGCAACGGGTCGCTGCAGGGCGCCTACCTGATGATCGCCGCGCGCTCGCTGGGGCTTGATTGCGGCCCGATGTCCGGCTTCGACGCGGATGGCGTCAATGCCGAATTCTTCCAGAGCCAGGATGGCGAGATGAATCACTGGCGCGCCAATTTCATCTGCAATATCGGCCATGGCGACAAGTCGAAACTGTTCGACCGCAGCCCGCGGCTGGACTTCGACGAAGCCTGCCGGATTCTCTGAAGTCACGCCCGAGATGCTGGTCCTCGCCCTCAACACAGCCTCAGCTGCCCTGGAAGCGGCAGTGGCTCGCAATGGTGAAATACTCGCCGACGCGCGGGAGACAATGGCGCGCGGACAGGACAGGCAACTGCCCGGTTTTGTCGAAGGCGTTCTAGCAGACGCCGGCATCACACTCGCAGACATTGACCGGATCGCGGTCGTCACCGGTCCCGGCAGTTTCACCGGCATCCGGATTGGGGTCGCCTATGCGCGCGGCCTCAGCCTGGTGACCGGCGCGACCTGTATCGGCGTGACGAGCCTGGAAGCCGCCATACCCGCTGGCATGGAAGGCAACAGTCTCGGCGCGCTACTCGCGCAGAAGCGCCCGCCCGACCAGACCTGGTGGGTGCAGGGGCTGGAGGGCGACGCCGGCATTGCCCCGCCGGTCGAAGTCAACCTGACCGACCTGAAAGCCATGCTGGCCGGATTTACCGTGCCGATCTTCATCGATGGCGAAGACGCATTGGGCGAGACTGCCGAACGGATAGATGTGCGCCCGATGCGGCCCTCGGCGATCACGGCGGCGCTCAAGGCCCCCGGCTTCGACCCGGCTAGCCACCCGCCCTCCCCCGTCTATGCCCGCGAACCGGACGCCACCTTGCCCGGACCAAAACCATGACCCTGCCCCTGGTCGTCCTCAGGCCGGACGATGCCGGACGGGTCGCGATGCTGCACGCAACAGGCTTTCCCGACCCCTGGAGCCCAGCGGCCTTCCGCGACCTCCTGTCGGAAAGCACGACGCTGGGCCTCGGGATCGAGCAGCATGGTGGCCTGGCCGGGTTTGTTTTGGTGCAGACCGTCGCCGGCGAGGCCGACATCCTCACGATTGCCACGGATCCGGCCCTCAAGCGGACCGGTATGGCCAGGCAATTGCTGGGAGGCCTCATGTCCCGTCTTGGCGAGCGTGGCATCGGCAGGATCACGCTGGATGTTGCCGAGGATAATACGGCCGCAAGGCATCTCTATGAGGGCCTCGGATTCTCCGAGGATGGCCGCCGCCCGGGCTATTACACAACCGGGCGGGACATTCCCGCCGCCGCGATCCTGATGTCCCGGGACCTGTCGGTTTGACGCGTCAACGTCTGGACTTCCCCCAGCGTTAAAGGCAGAACAGAAAAATGGATCGACTTGAAAAACTTTGTGCTGAAAAAGGCCTCCGCATGACGGAGCCGCGCCGTGTGATCGCGCGCATCCTTTCGTCATCGGACGATCACCCTGACGCCGAAGAATTGCACCGGCGGGCCAATTCCATGGATTCCTCGATTTCGCTGGCAACTGTCTATCGCACGGTGAAGCTGTTCGATGATGCCGGCATCATCGAACGCCACGATTTCCGCGATGGCCGGGCGCGCTATGAAGAAGTGCCGGACGAACATCACGACCACCTGATCGACATCAAGACAGGCGGCGTCGTCGAATTTCATTCCGAAGAGATCGAGGAATTGCAGATCGAGATCGCCCGCAAGCTGGGCTACAAGCTGGTGGATCACCGGCTCGAACTCTACGGCATACCGATCAAGGACGCCGAATAGACACGCCGCCTCCCCCGTTGGGGAGAGGCAACGCTGTTACCTGTTTCAGGCGTTTAAAAAGCCGCCGAGGCGCTTGGTGATGATTTCCTCGGCCTCGGCCATGATCCGGTCGATCAGTTCCTTACAGGTCGGGATATCGTGGATCAGGCCGGCGACCATGCCGCAGCTCCATGCGCCGGCATCCATTTCGCCATCGATCATGATGCGCGGATAAACGCCTGCAACTTCCTCAATGATGTCCTTGAATTGCAGCTTGTCGCCGAGCGCCTTTTCCTTCTCGATCAGGCGTTCCACGGCGGCATTGTTGAGCACGCGTTCGGTGTTGCGAAGCGAGCGCATGACGAGGCGCGTGTCGAGTTCGGACGCGGCAACGATTGCGTCTTTCACGTTCTGGTGCACGGGTGCTTCTTTCGTGGCGATGAAGCGGGTGCCCATATTCATGCCGTCAGCGCCCATTGCGAGCGAGGCAACGAGGCTGCGTCCGTCCGCCTGGCCGCCGGATGACACGAACGGGATGTCCAGTTCGTCAGCGGCGCGTGGCAGCAGGATCATGTTGGGGATATCGTCTTCACCGGGGTGACCGCCGCATTCGAACCCGTCAACGCTGACCGCGTCACAGCCGATCGACTGGGCTTTCAGCGCGTGGCGCACGGCAGTACATTTGTGGATGACTTTGATGCCATGCTCCTTGAGCACGGGCAGGACCTGGACCGGGTTGTTGCCGGCGGTCTCGACGGCCTTTACGCCGCCTTCGATGATGGCTTTCACATAACCCGGATAGTCAGGTGCATTGACCACGGGCAGGAAGGTGAGGTTCACGCCGATCGGCTTGTCGGTCATGTCGCGGCAACGGGCGATCTCGTTGGCGAGGTCAGCCGGTGTTTTCTGCGTCAGCGCGGTGATGATGCCGAGGCCGCCGGCATTGGACACCGCAGCCGCCATCTCGGCAAAGCCGACAAAGTGCATGCCGCCCTGGATGATGGGATGCTGGATACCGAACATCTCGGTGATACGGGTTTTCATGGGGCGTCTCCTCAAAACGAATACGCGCCATCCTTGAACAAGGACGGCGCGTATCGCAAGGTTGACGATGGGGAAAGACCGGTTGCCCGGCCCGGCCTCACTTAGCTGGAAGCAGGTGACCAGGAGCCCCGGCTGCGCGTGGGTGCTACACTACCGCCGGAATTGCCGCCACCTGACCGGGCGGGCCGTTGGCCGCCAGGCTTGCCGCCGAATTTCTTGCCGCCATTCGAGCTACCCGCCGAGTTCGGCTTGCCGCCCTGGCTGCGGGGAGAACCGCCGCCATTGCGTGAATGGCCGCCACGGCTTCCGCCGCCGCCAGGACGGCTGCGTCCGCCATTGCGCTGTTGCTTGTGCGGGCCCTCTTCTTCCGGCTGCGAAAGGTCGAGCGCGGTGCCGGCTGGCGGGTCGAGCCGCGGAATGGACTTTCCGGTCAGCTTCTCGATATCGCGCAGGTAGGCGCGCTCGTCATTGCCGACGAGCGAGATGGCGATACCGGTCTTGCCGGCCCGAGCCGTACGCCCGATGCGGTGGACATAGGATTCCGAAATATTCGGCATGTCGAAATTGATCACGTGGCTGACACCATCGACGTCAATGCCGCGAGCGGCAATGTCGGTAGCGACCAGAATCGGGGCCTTGCCGCTCTTAAAGGCGTCGAGGGCCCGGATGCGCTGGTTCTGGCTCTTGTTGCCATGAATGGCTTCGGCATAGAGGCCGTTATTGCCGAGGTGTTTGACGACCTTGTCGGCGCCATGCTTGGTACGTGTGAAGACAATGGCGCGGTCCATGTCGTCGGCCGCGAGCAGCTCGGCGAGGAAATCAGGCTTCGCATTACCCTTGATCATGTAGACGCCCTGTTCGATGCGCTCGACAGGTTTCGATTCCGGCGTGACGGCAATCTCGATCGGATCGCGTAGGAAATCGTCTGCGAGGGCGCGGATCGGCTTCGGCATCGTCGCCGAGAACAGCAGGGTCTGGCGTTTGCTCGGCACCGCGGCCATGACCTTGCGGATGGCCGGCATGAAGCCGAGGTCCATCATCTGGTCGGCTTCGTCGAGCACGACGGCGGTTGTGTCAGCCAGGCTGATGGCCCGCGTGTCCATATGGTCGAGCAGGCGGCCGGGCGTGGCGATGAGGAAGTCGACGCCGCGCGACATCTGCTTGATCTGGGCACCGGGCTTCACGCCGCCAACGACGACGGCGACGCTCGGACGCATATGACTGCCATAGGTGCGCACGCTGTCGGCGATCTGCGCCGCAAGCTCACGCGTTGGTGCAAGGATCAGCACGCGCGCCGTGCGCGGTGCCGGACGGGATGGCTTGGTGGCCAGCAGGCTCAGCAGCGGCAGAACAAAGGCCGCCGTCTTGCCGGTGCCGGTCTGGGCGATGCCGACCACGTCGCGGCCTTTCAGCAGCGCGGGAATGGCTTGCGCCTGGATTGGCGTCGGCGTGGTATAGCCCTCAGCTATAATGGCTTTGAGGACGGGCTCGGCGAGGCCGAGTTCGGTAAATTGGGTCAAAATGGCTCTTTCATGTTCAGGCGCAGCGTGAGGCTCGTGCCCGCGCGCGCTTTTGGCTCTGTTTGTTTAGGAAGCCTGTTGTGATCGGCATCCCGGTTCTGATGCGCACTCGACGCGAAACCGGATAGGCTTACGATCAATGCGAGAGCAGCGGCACGCTTTTTTGGAGCGCTGTCCCTGCTGAGCCGGCCTATGACACGCTTTGCTGCGCCGCACAAACGGTTTTGGCTGTGGGAGGGTTGACGCCCCGGCCCTGCGACAGATTGTGCGCTACGGGAAGTTCCGGAGTGTACGGGCAACTCCGGATGCGCTTCTATAGCTGCAGAAAGCACTGGCTCTCGAAAGGCAGGCACAACAGGGACGGAAATAACGACGATGGCAGACACCCAGACGCTTGAGCGCAAATCCACCGGCGCCGAAACCGAGCATTTCGATGTGCTGGTCGCAGGAGCCGGGATTTCCGGTATCGGAGCGGCCTATCACCTCAAGACCCAGACACCGGACAAGAGCTTCGTCATCCTCGAGTCCCAGGAGAGCTTTGGCGGCACATGGCTGACACATAAGTATCCGGGTATCCGTTCCGACAGCGACCTGTATACGTTCGGCTATCGCTTCAAGCCCTGGACCGGCCAGCCAATCGCGGCCGCCGACAAGATCCTGACCTATATGAATGAGGTAATCGACGACAACGATATCGCCCGGCACATCCGCTACAATCACAAGATCCTGTCGGCGAGTTGGTCATCGACGGACAAGCGCTGGACCGTTGAAGCGAAACGTTCAGACACCGGCGAAACCGTCCGCATCACCGCAAACTTCCTCTGGATGTGCCAGGGTTATTACGACCATGCCAAGGGCTATACGCCGGAGTGGGAGGGCATGGACGATTTCAAAGGCCAGATCGTGCACCCCCAGACCTGGCCGGAAGACCTCGACTATAAAGGCAAGCGGGTCACCGTGATCGGGTCTGGCGCGACCGCCGCGACGGTCGTTCCGGCAATCGCCGGCGACTGCAAGCATGTCACATTGCTGCAGCGCTCACCGACCTATTTCATTCCCGGGCGCAACGAGAACGAACTCGCCGACGAATTGCGCAAGCTGGAAATCGACGACGCATGGATTCACGAGATTGTCAGACGGAAGGTCCTGTTCGACCAGAATGAGTTCACCCGCCGGGCGGAGGAGGAGTCCGACGCCGTGAAGGAGGAACTGCTGGCAGGCGTGCGCGAATTCCTCGGGCCCGATTTCGATATCGACAAGCATTTCACACCGAAATACCGCCCGTGGCAGCAGCGCATCGCCTTCGTGCCGGACGGTGATCTCTTCCAGGGCATCGCCAGTGGCAAGGCCAGCGTGGTCACCGACCATATCGACCGCTTCACCGAAAAGGGCATCCTGCTGAAGTCCGGTGAGGAACTGGAGGCCGACATCGTCATCACGGCAACCGGCTTCAACCTGTCCGTCCTCGGCGGCATTCCGTTCACGGTGGATAGCAAGCCGGTCAATTTCGCCGACACGATCACCTATCGCGGCATGATGTTCACTGGCGTGCCGAACATGGTCTGGATGTTCGGCTATTTCCGCGCCAGCTGGACCTTGCGCGTCGACCTGCTCGGCGATTTTGTCTGCCACCTGCTCAAGCACATGGATGAAAAGGGCGTCCGTCAGGTCGAGGCCGCCCTCAGGCCGCAGGACAAGGATATGGACATCCTGCCCTGGATCGATACCGGCAACTTCAATCCGAACTACCTCATGCGTTCAATCGACCTGATGCCGAAACGCGGATCGAATCCGGAATGGCAGCACAATCAGGACTATTGGGCCGAAAAGGACGTCATCCCGGCGATCGATCTCGACGCCCCGGAATTCAAATACTCGTGAAGCCCCGCTCCTGCGCCGCTACAATTCGTGCGGCGTCTGGATGCTCTCGATATAGGCGATCAGCGAGTCGATATGGTCCGGCTCGAACGCGAAGACCGGCATGTCGGGATGGCCGACCATTATGCCTTCGGCCAGCGGCTCCGCGAGGTCTTCGATCGGGTAATGTTTCGACAGGTCGCGGAAGGGGATCGCGTCCGAATGCGGGCTCGGGCCTTCCAGGCCGATGGCGTGGCAGGTCGAACAGATATTCTCGGCGATTGCCCGCCCCTGCCCCAGTTTCTCGGATGCGGTGTTCTCGAACTCACCGTCCGGACGCTCGACCAGCACGTCGATGCCGAGCGAGGGTTCTACGGGGAGTGCTTCTTCGGGCACAGGCGCAGGTTTCGCGCAGGCGGTCATCAACAAGGCGGCAGCGACAAGGCCCGCCATCCGGTAGGCAGCAGTGTGGTTCATTCGGATCATGGCGTGTTCTCCTGCGCAATGCGTCCAGCATAGACCGGGCGGCGCGCAAGAAACAGTGTCAGGCCACTGCGGCGCCTTCGGGGTCGTCGTGACGTACTGCGCGCTTCAGCACGTCAAGATAACCGCGCGAGATACAGTCATGGTCGCGGTAATAGCCACGCGACGAGAGCAGGCGGTGCAGCCTGGGCAGGTTGTAGCCCGGCACGGCGGCGAAGTGATGGTGCTCAAGGTGATAGTTCACCTGGTTTGGCGCGATGAACAGACGTTCCCACCAGGACGCGAGCGTCGTGCTAGTATTGTCGCGCGGGTCGAGACTGTCGCGGTCAATGGCGACGCCATGCTCGCCGATCTGGCGCACACGGGTCAGCACGGGATAGACGAAGATCTCGGCGGCCCACCACATCAGGTAGGCCCAAGGCGCGCCAACCGCTGTCAGCACGGCCAGCAGGCCGACATGGAAGACGAGCCACGGATAATGCTTCTTCAGCTTGAAGCCTATCAGCTTCATCATCGTGTCACGGAAACCCGTGCGACCGGTGACGTCGCGCACCAGCTTGCGCTTCAGGCTGTCGCGCGAGACTGGATAATTCTTCACGAAAATCTTGTCCGGGTCCTGCGGCGTACCGGCATATTTGTGGTGCTTCAGGTGATAGGCGCGGTAGGCATAGACAGAGATGTTCAATGGCGCGCCGCACAACCAGTGGCCGATCAAGTCATTGCCCGCCTTGCTCTTCACGAAGGCATGGTGGGCGCAGTCATGATTGAGGATGCCGAGACCAAGCTGGCGCCCGCCAAGGAACACGATCGCCGCAAGGATGGTCAGTGGGTTCGTCCAGATGATCGGCACGGCAAAGGCCGCCATGATCAGCGCCCAATTGAACAGGAGCGAGGCGATGGCCTTCACGTCTGATGGCGTTGACAGCTCTCGCAATTCTTCTTTCGAAACGGCCTCGGACAAGCGTACGGCTTCGGTCATAGTCGGGCGTCTCCCAATCGGTTTGTTCTGATTATTTGTATTTGTAACACGATTGTGCACAATAGGTCAAATGTCGTTACGTTTTGAACCCCTCGCCGCCGAAGACGTATCCGCGCGCACCCTTGTCCTGTCGCTGATGAGCGTACGCGGACGGCGGACGCAGGCGCTGACCTACCTGACTCGTGCCGGCGCCCTGTTCGGCATCGAGCCGACCGCCATCCGTATGGCGGTCACGCGGCTCGTTCGGGACGGCCTTCTGGAGAGCGTCGACCGCGGCACCTATGCGACCGGCGCCAAGGCCGCTGCCTTGACTGCAGAGATCAGCGACTGGCGTACGGCACCGGATCGGACGCAGTCGTGGGAGGGCGGCTGGATCGGGGTCATGACCAACCATCTAGGCCGGACCGACCGCAAGGACCTGCGTGCTCGCATGCGCGCCCTCCGGCTCTACGGCTTTGCGCAAGCCGAATCCGGGCTGTGGGTCAGGCCGGATAATTTGCGCCTGTCACTGGCCGACTTGCGCGCGGCGCTGGTGCGCATCGGCCTGCAGGCGGACGCGCTGCTCGTCACGATAACCGAGACTGCCCTCCCCGCAGGCACGAACTGGTGTGACCTTTGGTCTACGGATGCGTTGAAAGCCCGCTACGAGTCCGCCATCGCCGCCATGCAGCAGAGCCGCAAGGCCGCTCCGGGACTGTCGCGCGATACCGCAGCGAAAGAAACGCTACTGATCGGCCAGTCGGTGATTCGCACAATCAACCTCGATCCGCTCCTCCCGGAAGAGATCGGCGACGCCACCCTGTTTCGGCAAATGGTGTCCGAAATGGAAGACTATGACCGGTTTGGCCGCATCTGTTGGGTCAGGATTAACTGACCGCTTCCCCTTGGATGCGAATTCCTTGCTCCGGGACCTAGCTTGTGTCTCAATACCACTCAGGAATCGTCACCTGGGCTCGGGGGAGCAAGACAATGATCCTGTTTGTGCACGGCGTGCCGGATACGCCTTTCTTGTGGGGCCCATTAGTCAAGGCACTCGGCCTGAAGCCGGACCAATGGATGGCGCCGGCGCTGCCGGGCTTCGGCTGCCCTGTCCCGCCCGGATTCACTCGCACAAAGGACGCCTATGCCGACTGGCTGATCGCGCAGATGGAGGCCGTCGGCCAGCCAGTGAACATTGTCGGCCATGACTGGGGCGCGCTCCTGACGCTGCGGGCCTGTTCCCTGCGACCCGACCTGGTGGAAAGCTGGTGCGTCACCAATGCCGTAATCGACAGCAAGTATTCAGGTCACCGCATGGCACGGATGTGGGCAACGCCGCTGCTTGGCGAGCTTGTCATGACGGGCATGCGCGATGAGACGAAACTGCAGGCCGCGCTGGTCGAAAGCGGCATGCCGCCTGCCATGGCCGCGCATGAGGCGCCGCTGGTCGACAAGACAATGCGCCAGTCGATCCTGAAACTCTACCGGTCGGCCCGGGGCCTGCGCATTTCCGGGGACTGGGAAGACGATCTCGCGGACCTGCCGGCCAAGGGCCAGCTCTACTGGGGCGAGAACGATCCCTTTGTCGGCCTGTCGGTCGCGCAGCGCTTTGCAAAGCGCTGGGACGCCCCCCTCCATGTCGAGCATGGTGCGGGCCACTGGGCCTGCGCCGAACATCCGGGCAGCTTCGCCCTCGTCCTCAAGGAGTTCTGGGCGACCAAGCGAATGATGTGAGGCCGGTCAGGCCGCTTCAGCCTTCGGGTTGCCCAGTTCCATCTTCACCCGCTCGGCCAGCTGGCGTGAGGTGAACGGCTTGGCTAGGAACGAGACCGCACGGTCATCGTCAAGCTGCTTGGCAAGGTCGCGCTCGGCATAGCCAGAGATAAAGATGACGCGCGCATGGCCGAGCAAAGCCTTGGCTTCGCGGATCAGGGTCGGGCCGTCCATGCCGGGCATGACGACGTCAGAGATGACGAGATCAAAGCTGCCAGGCGCGTCTTCGAGTACTTCCATGGCCTGTTCGCCGTCACAGGCCTCCGAGACGTCATAGCCGCGCTTGCGCAATTGCGTCGCCGTGATGGCACGCACGCCGTCTTCGTCCTCGATCAACAGGATGCGGCCACGCCCGGAAATATCCATCGGACGATTTGCCAGTTTTTCGGCCTGTGTGATCTCGACCGGCGCCGGGATGTCTTCGGCCCGAAGCGCCGGAAGATAGATCTGGAACGTCGTGCCTTTGCCGACCGTCGAAATCGGGCAGATATAGCCGCCCGACTGCTTGATGATGCCATAGACCGTCGCCAGGCCGAGGCCCGTGCCGACACCGGCTTCCTTGGTTGTGAAGAAGGGCTGGAAGATCTTGTCCATCACTTCGCGCGGCATGCCATGGCCAGTATCTTCCATTTCGATCAGCATATAATCGCCGTCTTCAACAAAGCCGAAACCCTTGGCCTGCGCGTCCCGGCCGGTTGCACGGGCCGTCCGTATCGTGAGCTTGCCGCCATTATTGTGGCTGATCATGGCGTCACGCGCATTGGTGGCGAGATTGATGATTGCGGTTTCGAGCTGGTTCTTGTCGGCCTTGATATGCGGCACGTCGCGGCCATGCGTGACCACGATCTCGACGCGCTCGTCGAGGATCTGGCGCAGAAGGATCGAGAACTCGGACAGGAAGTCCGTCACGTTGAAGATTTCGCGCTTGAACGTCTGCTGGCGGGCATAGGCCAGCAACATGCGGACCAGGTCTTTCGCACGGATCGAGAATTCGTGGATCGACTTCAGATTATTGTAGGACGGGTCGCCCACGGGGTGGCTGGTCATCAGGTCTTCATTGTTGAGGATGATGCCCTGCAGCACATTATTGAAGTCGTGCGCGACGCCGCCAGCGAGCTGGCCGATGGCCTGCATCTTCTCGCCATGGGCAAGGCGCAGTTCCAGTTCACGTTGTTCGGTAATGTCGATGACATAGGCGACCGACGGCCGGCCATTGCTGTCGAGCGTGACGAACACGTTGACATGGCGCGGTTCAGGACCGGCCAGCTTGAGGCCAACCGGCTTGTCGATAGCATCAATCAGCGAGGCATTGAGCGCTTCCTGGCCCTCGTCAGCCACGAACAGGTTCGAGAAATGACCGCCCGGCGTGGCTTCGCCGCCGGTCATCTCCATCAGCGCGCGGTTGGCATCGAGAATGATCGCACCATCGACGCCGTCACCTTGCAGGCGGACCGCGCCGAACGGCGCGTCGTCAAACATCGGGTCGCCTTCGAGACGCGGCGGACGCGAGGATGAGGCAAAGTTCAAACGCTCTTCCTGGCCGTTCATCACCTGCTGGTTGGCGAGGATGATCGTGCGGCCGGCGGCCTCTGCGCCACGTCCGGCCCAGGTCGTGATCGCCTGCACAGGCACTTCAACACCGTCACGCGCGCGCAGCTGGATATCGGCCCGGCCCGGCGCGCCGGTCTTTCGGTCGCGCGCCAGCATTTTCACGAATTCCGGGCGCATGATGTCGTCGATACGGATATTCTTCGCCGTTTCCGGCAGGCCAAGCATCTCGCGCAGCCAGGAATTGGCATAGGTGATCGTGCCATCAGGGCGCGCGGCAAAGAAGCCCATCGGGGCGTCTTCGACATAGAGGGATTTCAGGTCCGATGCGCCGGTTGCTTCCTGCTGGCCGGCAATACGGCGGATGCGCCAAAGCACGCGCTGGCGCGGCAGCGGCGACACGCCAATTTCGAACTGGGCCGGCACCTGGTCCGATCCGATCGTAATCGGCGGCAGGACTTCGCGGCGCGCAAGGCCGGCCTTCGCGGACTTGGAAAGGCGGTATACAGGGGCAGCAAGGCCCGGATTGGCGCCGAACAGGCGGTCGACCGTGACCGCGCCGCCATCAGCCTGTCCGATCATCAGCGCAATCCGGCTGAGTTCATTGTAGGATTCATTGGCCGCAACCGGCGCACCGCCCTGATCGGTGATCAGAACGGATTCGTCGAGCGCCTCGATCCAGCCGAAACGCGGCATATTGGTTTGCACGGCGCGGGCAGCCGAACCCCGTTCGGGGAAGAGGCCTAGGAACCGCCCTGCCCCGCGCACACTCCAGAGCAGGAATACGAGGCCACCGGACGCCATCGAAATCAGCAGGATCGGGCCGGGCGCGCCGGACGCTTTCGGCCAGGCGAGTGCAACGCTGGCGGCAGCGATCGAAATCAGCAGGCAGCCCCAGAACAGGAGCTGCATGACATCGAAACGTCCACCCAGCTCGGCGAAGCCTTCACCGCCGGTGATTTCGCGATCATCGCCAGTATTGGCCGCCTGTGTGAGTTCCAGGGAATCCATGCGCGTTACGTCTCCTGCACCGACAGCATCACAGCGTGCCGGATCACTATACATTGATTCCGCCGGCACGCGGCCGACTCAGCCGTAGCGGAATCCTAGTCGACTTATATTGGCACGGCAAAGGTTAACGAAACCAAAAAAAGCGTTAAGACTCACTGTGGAAATCGCGCAAACCTCATCTGATTCGGAGTTTCTCATGACACGTACCGCCACCGCCCTTGCGGCCATCCTGATACTCGCCGCCTGCGCTACGCCCACGGCGCCCGAGGCCCCGATCGCTGAAGCATTGGCGCCTGCTGAAGTGACGCAGGACGAAAGCGCACGCCTCAACGACTGGTTCGAAATCAAATTCCAGGAAACCGTGGCCCGCAGCCCGATGACCCAGACCTATCTGGGCATCAAGGATGATTACGACAAATGGGACGACGAATCCGACGCGCACGCACTGGAAGACCTTGAATTGCAGCGCACCATAGTCGCGGAAATGAAAGCAACGTTCGATTTCGACGCGCTTGACCCACAGGCGAAACTGTCCTGGCGGCTGACCGAATACGAACTGTCCCAGGCCAAGGCGGCCTTCCCCTTTCGCGACCACGCATACGTGTTCAACCAGATGTTCGGCGTTCAGTCCGGCATTCCCGCCTTCCTAGTGAACCAGCACAAGGTGAGCAGCCCGTCAGACGCCGAGGCCTATATCGCGCGGCTGGAGGGCATTCCGGCCTATCTCGGTCAGAATGTCGCCAATTCGCAGGCCGCTGCAGCAAAGGGCATCCTGCCGCCACGCTTTGTCTATGACTATGTCCTGTCGGATTCGCGCGGCGTCATTACCGGCTATCCATTCACATCCGACGTCGCCGATGGCAGCGAAGACAGCCCGCTGATGGACGACTTCCGCGGGAAAGTGACGGAATTGGAAAGCTCGGACGGGGTCACCCCGGATGAGGCCGCATCGCTTCTGGTCCGGGCCGCTGATGCGCTCAAAGCATCCGTCGGGCCGGCCTATGACGCCGCCATTGCAGAACTGGAAGCGCAAGCGGCTGTCGCGACGACAGATGATGGCGCGTGGAAACTGCCTGATTCCGACGCCTATTACGCTATGCGCCTGAAGCAGATCACAACGACCGACATGAGCGCCGACGACATCCACGATCTGGGTCTCGCCGAAATGGCCCGTATCCAGGACGAGATGCGCGGCATCATAGTCAAGGTCGGCTTCGAGGGCAGCCTAAAGGACTTCTTCGACTTCACACGGACCGACCCGCAATTCTTCAAGCCGAATACAGACGCGGGCCGCGCGGCATACCTCAGCGAAGCGACAGCGGCGATTGACGCCATGCGCGAAGACTTGCCGATGGTGTTCAGGACTTTCCCGAAAGCCGACTTGATTGTGAAGGCAGTCGAGCCCTTCCGGGAGCAGTCGGCCGGCAAGGCTTTCTACTCGCGTCCCGCGCCGGATGGCAGCCGTCCCGGCACCTACTACGCCAACCTCTACCGCATGCAGGACATGCCCACCTACCAGATGCAGGCGCTCGCCTTCCATGAAGGCATTCCGGGCCACCACATGCAGATCGCCATGGCGCAGGAACTGGAGGGCATTCCCAGTTTCCGCAAGTTTGGCGGCTATACGGCCTATACTGAAGGCTGGGGCCTCTATTCCGAATTGCTTCCGAAGGAAATGGGATACTACTCTGATCCGTATGATGATTTTGGCCGGCTCGCGATGGAAATCTGGCGTGCGGCCCGGCTCGTTGTCGATACCGGCATTCATGACAAGCACTGGACTCGCGAACAGGCCGTCCAGTACCTGATGGACAATACACCCAACCCTGAAGGCGACTGCCAGAAGGCCATCCACCGCTATATCGTGATGCCGGGTCAGGCCACGGCCTACAAGATCGGCATGCTCAAAATTGTCGAACTGCGTGAAATGGCGAAATCAGAGCTGGGCGACAGGTTCGACATTCGGGACTTTCACGATGTCGTGCTGAGAGACGGCGCCGTGCCGCTGGCCATCCTTGAGCAGAATGTGAGAGCCTGGGTGGACGAAACCAGGGAGAGCTAAGGCCATGAACAAGCGCCTGTTGAAACCGGCAGCGGCGGGGCTCAGCCTCGCCCTTCTGGCGGCCTGCACGGCCGTCGTGGCGCCGCTGCTGAAACCGGACGTGAGCACGGCAATCACCCGCGTGAAGGCTGGCGACTATGCGCTTGATCCCGCGCACGCGTCGGTCCTGTTCCGCATCAACCATCTCGGCTTCTCGACTTATGTCGGCCGGTTCGAGACGTTCGATGCCAGCCTCACGGGTGATGCCGCCGATCCGGCCAGTTCAAGCGTCGAGGCGGTGATCGACATGACCACGCTCGATGTCGCGAACACACCGTTCGCCGCCGAGCTCATGGGGCCTGACTGGTTCGACACTGCCACATTCCCGCAGGCTGTCTTCAAGTCCACATCCGTCGCGATGACAGCTGACACCACGGCGAAAGTGACAGGGGACCTGACCCTGCGCGGGGTGACAGCGCCCGTGACGCTGGACGTGACGTTCAATGGCGCCGCCTTTGACCGGCTGCGCGACGCGGACGTGGCAGGCTTTTCGGCAGTGACGACAATCGACCGGACGGTCTTCGGCGTGTCGAGATTTTCGGGCCTTGTGACCGACACGGTCGACATCGAGATCGAGGCTGAATTCATCCGGCAAACCGCAGCGCGATAGACGGAACGTTATCAATTCCAAGGCGCTAACCCTCGTGACACCACCACGAAGCAAAATGCGAGGGCGCGGCCATGCTGGCAGGTTTTATCCAGGAAGTTCTTTCAGTATCGGGCCTGTTCACGCTCTTGATGCTGCTGATGCTGCAGGCCGTCCTCGGCTTCGACAATCTGCTCTACATCTCGATTGAGTCCAAGCGCGTGGGCGAGGATAAGGCACCCATGGTGCGGCGCTGGGGCATCGGCCTTGCCGCCCTGTTCCGCGTCGTGTTGCTGTTCATCATTGTCGCGCTATTCGATGCGCTCGCTGAACCCTTGTTCGGCGTGCACCTGCCAGGCTTCTTCGTCGGAGAGTTCACGTTCCAGAGTCTGATTGCCCTCGCAGGCGGCGCCTTCATCATCTATACGGCGGTCAAGGAAATCACACACCTTCTGACCGTCGAGTTCATCGAACACAGTGAAGGCGGACGGCCCAAAACGGTCCTGCAGGCCATTCTCCTGATCGTGGCAATGAACCTGGTTTTTTCGTTCGACTCGATCCTGTCCGCCATGGCCATCGCCAATGACAAATCCGTCGATTCGGCAGGAAATATCGTGATCGCCTACCAGGTCTGGCTGATGGCGATTGCCATTATCGTATCAGGTATCGGGATGGCGCTGATGGCCGACGCCGTTGCCAATTTCCTGAAGAAAAACCGGATGTATGAAGTGCTCGGCCTCTTCATCCTGTTCCTTGTCGGCGTGCTTCTGGTCACCGAGGGCGCGCACGTCGCGCATATGCACATCTTCGGAGTCGCTATCGACGCGATGAGCAAGTCCAGTTTCTACCTGGTCATCTTCGTTCTGGTCGTGACGGATATTATCTCCTCGAATTACCAGAAACGCCTGTGGGCGCAGAAGGAAGCAGAGATTCTGGGCGACGGCTCCCCGGAAGCGTCATGCGCAGGGGCTGACGAATACATGGCGGGCAAACGTTCGGCGCGCTCAGCGTGAATTAGCGCAGGGCCGGGCCGCGTTTCGTAATGCGCAGGGCCATTTGTGCTCCCTTGCGACCAATCTGAGCCTCAGCAGCAACAGGACCATTGCGCCCGCCGGACAGGAGTTCGACCGGCTGGTCTGCCGGCACGCCGAGCAGCAGGGTCGAGCCCGCTTTCAGGTCGGTCAGGCGCGACAGCGGCACGCTCAGGCTGGCGATTCTGGCCGTTAGCACGGCGGTGACAGCGGCGCCGGACGGGGTCGGTGCGGGTGTGGCAGGGATGGGGGTTGGGCCGAGGGACGTCCGTGTAGCCGCCGCAGGCGGAACGAAGTCGAACAGGTCATCGTTGGCCAGGATCATCCGTGCCGGCATCCGCAATTGATCGAACCGGATATCGAGATCGATCACGTCAGCCGCGCCGGGCCGCGCGAGGGCGGCGGCGAAGTCGGCATCGGTTTCGATCCGGGCAAAACTGAGCGACGATGAAATACCTGCACCAAGCGGGCGGACCAGGCCTTCGAGCAGAGCCGTATCGAGCGGCGTCAGGTCGCGCGGCACGAAGGGGCCGGGCTTGCCGCCACAGGCGCTTTCGATCAGGGCCGCTGCCAGCGGGGCGCTGAGGCTGAGCATTGCGATGATTTCGCCGTTCGGCGCCGCGAAACAGGCGATCGCCCGTCCCGTTTCGCCTGAATAGAACTCCAGCGCCGACGTAAAGGTGCCGCCGGACGCCGCCGTGACGGTTGCTGCGGCGCGCAGGCCGCAGCCCTGGCGGAAGGCAAGCGACAGGCGTGCAGCAAGGCGCAGGGCATCTTCGGGAAGGTCCGGGCGGGCCGTCGTGCCCACCGGTGCCGCAGGCGTGTCCAGGTCGGGAATATCGCGGGGCGTGACCGATACGGGTTCGGGCGCTGGTTCGGGGTCCATGTCGGACAGGTCGGGCCGCAGCAGCGCCTCGATTTCGGCGGAGCTGAGCTTGCCGCGCATCACAGGCTTCTGCGTCTCGGACTCGAAGGATTCAAACCGCGTGGGCATGTCGAGCATGACGGCGGTTTCACGTCTTGGAGACATGTCCCAACCGTCGTCAGCTGTGGATGGCAATGAACGGCTCATGGGCGCAATTAGGGATCCGGTCCAGCAAACGACCAGTGTGCGCCAAGAGAGTTAACGACTGGTTAGTACTTTTCGCGCCCTACCCGCTTTGCAGGATGAAAAAACAGTTGGTCGCGGAGGCCGGGATTAACGAATCATCGCGCGATCTTAAACTAGCGAGGCTTGTCTTAAGACCCTGATTACCATCAGGTAAGGGAACGTTCGGACCTTGATGCGATGATCCTTTTAACGCACGAGGTACGACACAGAATCGCCGCGGCGTTGGGTTGATGGTAAAAAGGCGGCGGCACTTCCGAAAACCGGGAGGCCGCCGTTCTTGATTTCTGGTTCCGGAAAACCGAGATCAGTCGTCGCGCAGGGTCCGTTCCTTGCGCTCGTGACGCTCTTGCGCCTCGAGGCTGAGCGTCGCCGTCGGACGAGCTTCCAGACGGCGCAGGCCGATGGGCTCACCCGTCGCTTCACAGAAGCCATAAGTCCCGTCGCCAATCCGGCGCAGCGCACTGTCGATCTTGGAGATCAGCTTGCGCTGACGATCGCGCGTACGCAGTTCGAGCGCCTTGTCGCTTTCGGCCGACGCCCTGTCGACAACATCGGGCAACGAACCGGACTCATCCTGCAAATTGTGGATCGTCTGTTTCGCGCCGTCGAGAATGTCCGCCTTCCAGTTCTCAAGCAGCCGCCGGAAAAAAGCCAGCTGACGCTCGTTCATGAACTCCTCGTCATCGGAGGGGCGGTAATCGTCTGATAGTTCAATACTCATAGCAGACACCTTTAACCAGGATGGGCCCCGATATAGAGCGGCTAGCGATTCACTGCAATCGCTAAGCAGAAGATTAATAATCCAATGATTTCAGGTCAGTGTGGCCATTTGGTGTATATTTGATAGTAGTATGACATAAAGAATAGGTCCCAAAACCGGCAATTGCGCTGCATTTAGCAGGCTAAGGCTTGATCTTTGGATCGACGCCGCGCTCTATGAAACCTCGTCCAAAGTGCAGCTTTCGCAACGGTTTTAGTGCCCATGGCCCGCCGAAGGAAAAGATCGATCCGCTCCTCCGGCTGGATGCAGGCAGTGATGTTCAATTCGTTGCTGATCCTCATTCCTGTGATCGGTGCACAGGTCGTTGGCGGTGCGTTTTCCGGTGCCACCTTCTCCGAAGCGCCGTCGGTCGAGGCGATTGACCAGACCCGCCACAACATGGATGACGCGTTCAGCGCGATGGCGCCGCGCAACTCAGCTGACAAGTACAAGTTCTGGCATGATATCATCTCGCGCGAGCTGACCGCACGCGACGTGACGGCGGCGCGCGGTTTCCTGATGGCTGCGCCGCAAATGCTGGACCGCGAAGACGTCAAGGAGCTGATGGCCGCAGCAAATTCGGAAATCACCGGCACCGAAGACGAACGCATCGCACTTGCCGCCCTCAGAAAGTTGCCGGTCGCCGTCAGTGAGCGTTTTGCCGACGCCACGGGGTCGGCCCGCAACTTGAACACGCAAGTCGATCCGGACGAGGACAATGCGGATGTCACCGTGCCGGATCCCGAAGCCGGGGAACTGGCTGACGAGGCGGTTTCGCCAATCGTCGCAGCCCGGTTTGCCCTTCTCGGCACGCACGCCGATCTCGCCAATCATTCTGAACGCTGGATGAAGGGCGACCGGGTCGATGAACTCGTGCTCAAGATCACCGGTATCGGCCTGGACCAGGCGGACCAGGCGGACCAGCCGGATGCGCTTGCGGAATCCAACATCCGTGCCCTGTCTATCCTGAAATCGGCGCGCCGGTCGCGTCGCATTACACCTGAATTCAACGACTACCTGACAGACCGGCTAAATGCTGCCCTGCCAGATTCAGTCCTGAAGCCGGCACTGGAGGAGGCTTTCGCCGACCTTGCGATCACCAAGGTAAGGGTCCAGCGCGCACGTGCGGCCTATGAGAGCGCCATCAACCCGAAAGGCCTCGCCCGCCTGGAAACCGACCTGGCACAAATTGATCGGATCGGGACGCTGACCGATCCGTCGGCCGCCGTAACCCTGATTGAGGAGGTCAAGGACAGCGCGGACCTGCGCCGCGTACGCCTGATCGCCGAGGCCGGCGGCGACCGGTCAGTAGCCCTGTTCAAGCAGATGGGTCCCGGCGCGATGCGCGTTGCCGACACAGGCGTGCGCTGGACGCGCGAACTCGTGCTTCAGTTCATGGGTCTCACGGCTGCCGGGCTCGTCATGTTCTGGGTGACGTGGTCGACGCTGCGCCGCAGCCTGCGCCGGCGCCCGCGCATCGAAGCACCGCAATAGGCAAGGTCTCAGGCGAGGCCGAACGCGCCCTTGATGCCATCTATCAGTAACTGAACCGACAGGGCCGCGAGGATCACGCCCAGGATTCGCGTCAGGGCACCGGCGACACTGGCCCCCATGAGGCGCACCAGCGGCGCCGCCGCCAGGAAAATCAAGAGGGTCAACAGCAGGTTGAGGCCGATGGCTGAAAGGACCACCGCCTTCTCGGGCCACATCGTGGCCTCGGACATGTAGAACATCGCTGTGGCGATCGAGCCGGGCCCGGCAATCATCGGGATCCCGATCGGGAACACGGAAATATCATCCAGTTCCGTATTGGGCTTGTGCCCCCCGAGCACTTCCTCAGCCCGGTGCTCGCGCCGTTCTGTCCGCTTCTCGAACACCATGTCGAGCGCAATCAGGAACAGGAGGACGCCGCCCGCGGCGCGGAAGGCGTCGATCGAGATATGCATGGCGCCGAGTAACCAGGAGCCGCCGAACGCGAAAGCGAACATGATGATCGTCGCCACGAAGGTCGACTTGAACGCCATCTTGCGACGATACGCGGCGTCGCCCTGCGCCGTGAGGGTCGCAAAGATCGGCGCCACGCCGGGCGCATCGATCAGCACGAAAAATGTGACGAAGGTCGCGGTAAAAAGAGAGACAAGTTCTGCGCTCATGCGCGAGGCCCCTAGTCTCTCTGCACAGCAGCGTCGAGGATTTCCTGCACAAGCGGTGCAACTTTGACAGTGCCGGCTGCGGCGGAAAACTTGGACAGGTCTGCCGCGCCCGATGCCAGAGCCACCATCATGCGGTGCCCGCGCAGGCGCTGCAGCAGGCCGTCATCGCCGCGATGGCCGTCTGCCACCGCCGTTCGGCCATCGCCCAGATCAACAATGACACCGTCGCCCTGGCCAGCTTCAAGCCGGGCAATTGCCTCGTCGAGGCTCAGGCGGGCGTCGCCAGATTGTAAACGAGCGCGCATGACACTGCCATCTGCCATCAACTGCACCCTGCCGTCTCGGCCGTCATAATCTTGCGGCAGCGACTGAGCGCGCGGTACAGGTCGGCGGCGGCAACATCAGCGGAAATTTCAAGGATGCCAGCGCGTTCGTCTTCATGCGCGACTGTCGAGAGCAGCGTGGCAATGGCTTCTGCGGCCTGCGTATAGGCTGAGCCATCGATTTCGCCGAGCAGGTACATCTGCATGATGGCGAAATAGACCCGCCGCACCGGCGTCGTCGCCTCGTTCGGGCGCAGAATATCCTTCTCGCGCAGGACACGGGCCTGGTTTTCCAAGAGGAGCACGCCGCGACGGTCGCCATTGCGCACGACTGCTCCATTGACGACAAACGTCTCGCCGGGCTTCAGGGAAAGCTTCAAGGGCATCTCAAGCGAATCCAATTCTGCCTAATTCGATGAATTTTGCAGAAAGGCGTTAACGCATGATTGCCACGCGTTAAGGATCGCGAACCCGGCAGGCTGAGGCTTGGGGAAAGTTAATGTGCCATGCGCCCGTTATCATCGGGCATTTTGGATCATACGGCCTGCACCCGTCCTGAAGCGCCTTTCCTGCATGGGAATGGCAAAACACTGACGAGCGCGACGCTAAGCTGAAGCTGGTGCTCTGTGGCGGCGCGCATGGCCTATTCTTTATAGCACATGCCGAACACGGAGCGAAGTCGTTTCCGCTAGGGAATGTCCGAATTACCACTTTTTCACCGAATGTCAGGCTTCCCCTAACGTCAAAGCTTGCTCCGCCCGGTGCGCAGCCTATTGTGACCTCAACCGTTTATAAAAGGACCCTGCCCCATGCGTTTTGAAGGCACCAAGGACTATGTCGCCACCGATGACCTGAAAGTGGCCGTCAATGCTGCCATCGCGCTTGAGCGCCCCCTGCTGATCAAGGGCGAGCCCGGCACCGGCAAGACCGTGCTGGCCATCGAAGTGGCCAAGGCGCTCGGCTGCGAGCTGATCGAGTGGCACATCAAGTCGACCACCAAGGCCAATCAGGGCCTCTACGAATATGACGCCGTCTCACGCCTGCGCGACGGCCAGATGGGTGAAGAGCGCGCCAAGGACGTCAAGAACTACATCAAGAAGGGCAAGCTGTGGGAGGCTTTCACCGCCAAGAAGCGCCCCGTCCTGCTGATCGACGAGATCGACAAGGCCGACATCGAGTTCCCGAACGACTTGCTGCAGGAACTCGACCGGATGGAGTTCTTTGTGTACGAGACCAATGAGGTCGTGAAGGCCAAGGTCCGTCCGATCGTGATCATTACGTCGAACAATGAGAAAGAGCTGCCGGACGCGTTCCTGCGTCGCTGCTTCTTCCACTTCATCAAGTTCCCGGACGAAGAGACGATGCGCGAAATCATCGACGTGCACTTCCCCGAGATCAAGAAGAAGCTGGTCGGCGACGCGCTTACCACGTTCTACGCCATGCGCGAACTGCCCGGCGTCAAGAAGAAGCCGTCGACCAGCGAACTGCTCGACTGGCTCAAGCTCCTGATGAACGAGGATGTGGACCTCGAGACGCTGCGCGAGCAGAACCCGGACAAGCTTACCCCGCCACTGCACGGCGCGCTGCTGAAGAACGAGCAGGATGTTGCCCTGTTCGAACGCCTCGCCTTCCTCTCACGCCGCCAGGACGGCCCCGGCGGCGGACGCCGCGGCCCGGCGGGCTAAGCTCAAACTGCGACGCGGTTGAAATTGCTGGAGGCGGATCCGTAACACGGTCCGCCTCTTTCATTTGCACGATGCATCAGGCCAGCGGCACCTAATGCCCGAGAATGTCCATCTCTGCCTGGGCATCTTCGCGTGCGTTGACGTCTTTTCGGCTGTTCAGGAAGTCGGCCATCTTTGACTTGTCATGGCGTTCGTCGAGCCAGGTCTTGACCGCGATGCCGATCCAGGTCGCGTGGAACAGCAGGCCAAAGCTGATGGCGACGAGGCCCGGGATCGGGCCAATGTGCGCCCGGCGCACGAATTGCGACCAGGTTTCGACATCGGTTGGATGGATGGCGATCTTGGCGAAATAGGCCGCGCCGAGAATGGCAAATAGCCAGCCATAATTGCGGCGCAGGCGGCGGCCGATCGCCCTGATATTGGATATCCGGTATTGCGGCTTCTCGTAATCGTCCGACAGGGCCGTGCCGCGGTCGAGCGGGATACGAGCCCCCTCCCCGCGCAGCATCGGCACATAGAAGGCAATCTCCAGCACCCGCGCACGGAAGCGCCAGACATAGAAGAAGCGGTAGCGGCGTGATTCCAGCGTCAGGAACACGATGCAGAGTGCACCGACCAGCACGATGGGAAAAGGCGAGGCCTGCGCATTGGCGAAAGCGACGGACAGGCCGATGCCGGTGGAGATCACCGCCCAATTGGTCGTCTGGTCGAGGCGCTGGCGCCACACCGTCGAGCGGTAAACCTCGGCACGGTAAAGGTGGGCAAGAGCGCCCACTTCCTTGGCGCCGCAAATGGCCTCGGGCGGGTCGCCGTCAGGATCGGCAAGATCATCGTGGAATTCAGTCATGGTCGATCCTTATGAACCGGTTCAACGGCGTCGGGAAGCCTGTCAGACAAACTGTCTCACCTGCTAGCGACGGCAATAGCCGAGCGCAGCAACGGGGCCATAGCCTTCCAGCGCATTGCGCACATGGCGCGTGTCATCGGCATCGCCCTCAGACCGGATGCGTGCGGCGAGTTGGCCGGCATCGCCGGTGATCCGTCCGCGCCACAGCGCATAGCGCAGGCTACCGGGGGCCGCTGTCAGCGCGACCGCCCGGTCAAAGCTGGCAAGATCGCAGCGCTGCATGGAGAGTTCAGCTAGCGCATGGCCGAAATCCCCCTTCTCGAAATCATCGCCGAGGCCGCCGCGCGTCACCTTGGTCTGGGCCAGATCGAACATCGCGTCGATGAGTCGGCGCTGGGTGGCCGCGTCGGTCGCGAGGCGCACACCGGCGGCCATGATCTCGGGACGGCCGATATTGAATGGCGCGGCCCCGGCACGCGCGCGCTGTTCAAAACCGCTCCACCCTGATTCGGCGACAACGGCCTCGGCCTGTTGCCCGGCATAATCGACCTGCGGCGTGCGGTGGTGGGCCGGTGCGCCGAGCCGGGACTGCCATGATTGCAGCAAGGCGGCATCGCCCGAGCGACCGACAGTTTCAAGGAAAGCGGCCTGGACCCGGGCCTGCTTCTCAGGCGGCAGGACGCCTGCAGCCTCCCAGATCGCCTCGAACATGCATGTCGCCTCGTTAGGGCCCTGACAGGCCGACGGGGCCGCATGCGCGAGCGAGGCTGCCGACAGGCCGGCGAGCGGGATCAGGAAAGCCTTCAACATGCCGCCATTTCTAGGCGAGGCGGGGTGAACTGGACATGAGCGGCCAGCTTTTCGCTGCGTCAGCTTGGACATGGCGTCCAAGGCGGACTATCTTCACTTCTTACGTCAGGAAAGATGCCCCATGTTCCTCAACTTCTTCAATGAACTGCGTGAAGCCAAAGTGCCGGTCACGCTGAAGGAATACCTCATGCTCATGGAGGCCATGGACAAGCAGGTCATCGACATGGACGTGACCGATTTCTATTACCTGTCCCGCTCGGCGCTGGTGAAGGACGAGCGCAATATCGACAAGTTCGACAAGGTCTTCGGCCATGTCTTCAAGGGCCTCGACAGCCTCGCGGACGCCGTCGACGTCACCGACATTCCCGAGGAATGGCTGCGCAAGATGTCCGAAAAATTCCTCTCCAAGGAAGAAATGGACGAGATCGAGGCCATGGGCGGATTCGAGAAGCTGATGGAGACGCTGCAAAAGCGTCTCGAAGAGCAGAAGAAGCGCCATGAGGGCGGCAACAAGTGGATCGGCACCGGCGGCACGTCCCCCTTCGGTGCCAATGGCTACAATCCCGAAGGCGTCCGCATCGGTCAGGAGAAATCCCGCCACCGCCGTGCGGTGAAGGTCTGGGACAAGCGCGAATTCAAGAATTACGATGACAGTGTCGAGCTTGGCACCCGCAACATCAAGGTCGCCATGAAGCGGCTGCGCAAATGGGCCCGCAAGGGCGCGCCGGACGAACTGGACCTCGACGCGACGATCCGCAACACGGCGCGGCGCGGCTATCTCGACATCGAGATGCGCCCGGAAAAGCGCAATGCCGTCTCCGTCCTCCTGCTGCTCGATGTCGGTGGCTCGATGGATCCCTATGTGCGGATCATGGAAGAACTGTTCTCGGCGGCCAAGTCCGAGATCAAGAATCTCGAATACTATTACTTCCACAACTGCCCCTATGAGGGCCTGTGGAAGGACAATCGCCGCCGCATGAACAACCGCATTCCGACCTGGGACGTGCTGAACAAGTTCCCGTCCGACTACAAGGTCATCGTCGTCGGCGACGCCACGATGAGCCCGTACGAGATCACCTATGCCGGTGGCTCGGTCGAGCACTGGAACGAGGAAGCCGGCGGCATCTGGCTGCAGCGCTTCGTGCAACGTTTCCCGAACCTTGTCTGGCTGAACCCAGTCAAGGAAGGCGCGTGGGACTATACCGGCTCGATCAAGCTGATCCGCGAACTGGTCGGTGACCATCGCATGTTCGAACTGACGCTTGGCGGCCTCGACGAAGCGATGAAAGAACTCGGGCGCTAGCTTTACTGCCCCGGCGGCATGCCCTCTACTCTGCTCAAAACAAGAGCAGACAGGGGAAACCGGACATGGCGCGAATTGCAGCAAACGGTATAGAGATCGAATATGATGAGACCGGGTCGCCCAATGACCCGCTAATGCTGCTGGTCTCCGGCTTTTCCAGCCAGATGACATCATGGCCGGACAGTTTCCGGCGCGGCCTTGCCGATGCCGGTCGCCGCGTCGTCGTCTTCGACAATCGCGATATCGGCCTCACCACCGAACTGGTCGGACAGTCCGCGCCATCTCCGCGGGAGATTGTGAAGGGCATTGCTGCGGGCAAGCCCATGCACGACGCCGTCCCCTACCTGCTGAACGACATGGCCGCCGATGCCGCTGCGCTGGTCGAGGCGCTCGGCGCGAAAAACGCAGACGTACTCGGCGTTTCTATGGGCGGCATGATCGTTCAGCTGATGGCGCTCAACCATCCCGAACGGGTCCGCGCCCTCATTCCGGTAATGACAACATCGGGCGACCCTTCATTGCCGCCGTCAACTCCGGAGGCCACCGCAGCCCTGACCGCCGTTCCCGAAAACCGGACGCCGGACGCCGTGGCCGACCTGGCCGTAAAGGGGCGGGCTGCCTATGGATCGCATCCGGACATCCGCTTGCCGGACGATGAAATCCGCGCCGCAGCCATCGCTGCAATGGCGCGGTCCGACCGGCCCGGAGGCGTCGCTCGCCAGTATGCCGCCATTCTCGCCCAGCCGCGCTGGCATGAGCGGCTTGCATCCATCACCCACCCGACCCTCGTCCTGCATGGCGCCGTGGACACATTGATCAGGCCCGCCGCCGGGCAGGACATCGCGCGCCGCATCCCGGGCGCCGACATCGCGGTGATCGAAAAATGGGGCCATGACCTGCCGGACAGGATTGTGCCGACACTACTCGACCGGATCGCACCCTTCCTGGGGCGGTACGCGCCAGATGGCGGGTTCTGATGAGTATACCCGACACCGTCCTGACCCGGCAGGAAGCCGATCTTCTGATCATCACGATCAACAGGCCGGCCCGGCGCAATTGCGTCGACCGCGAGGCCGCCGTCGCGCTTTACGAGGCGTTCAAAGCTTTCGATGCCGATGACAGCCTTTCCGTCGCCATCCTGACAGGCGCCGAGGGCAATTTCTGTGCGGGCGCAGACCTTCAGGCCGTGGCTTCCGGCAAGGGCAACCCGGTGCGGCCGGACGGCGACATGGGCCCGATGGGCCCGACGCGGCTCGAACTCTCCAAACCAGTCATCGCCGTCGTCGAGGGTTATGCCGTGGCCGGCGGGCTGGAACTGGCGCTCTGGTGCGACTTGCGGGTGGCTTCGGATTCGGCCCGGTTCGGCGTGTTCTGCCGCCGCTTCGGCGTGCCGCTGATCGATGGTGGCACGATCCGCCTGCCCCGCCTGATCGGCGCCTCGCGCGCGATGGACCTTGTCCTGACTGGCCGCGAAGTCGGCCCGGACGAGGCGCTCGCCATCGGGCTCGCCAATTACGCCGCCCCGGCTGGCAAGGCGCTGGACCGCGCCATCCAGCTCGCAAGCGACATCGCCGCGTTCCCTCAAACCTGCCTGCGCGCCGACCGCCTGTCGGCGATGCGCCAGTGGAGCCTCGACATGGACGCCGCCCTGAAGGCGGAAGTTGAAGGCGGCCTCGACGTACTGAAATCCGGCGAGACGCTGAAGGGCGCAACCGCCTTCACAAAAGGCAAGGGCCGCCACGGCACGTTCTGAGCCTCAGGCCGGATGCAGGCGAAACCAGTCATCCCGCGTCATTTCCCACACCAGCGAGGCACGCGTCGTGCCGTCTGGGCGGGTGCTCTCCACCTCGCCTTTCCGCGCGAACCCGAGCCCATCCAGCACGCGCTGCGTGGCCGTGTTCTCATGACTCGCCGTTTCGCAGATCAGGTCGAGGCCCAATGAGCCGAACATCCATGTGAAGCTCTCTGCCGCGCCGCGCGTGCCTCGGCCCTGACGATGCTGAGACGGGTGCAGCGCACCGCCAAGTTCGCCCGCCGCCCATTCGGGCCAGACCTGTATGTCGCTATAGCCGAGGATTCTTCCCTCGCCGTCATCACGCACGAACAGCAGGCCCTCGCCCACCTCGCGCTGGACAAGGTGATCCTCGATGAAGGCGAGCACGTTCGCTTCGGTCAGGGGACGCGGCAAGGAATAGATCGGCGCGTGCACGGCCGGGTCCGACAGGAAGGCGAGGAAAGCGGGCGCGTCGTCAGCTTGCGCCAGGCGCGATGCCTCCGGCCCGCCGCCCAGATGCGTGGTGGCGCGCACCGCTTCGCGTATCGCTGCAATCCGTGACGCCGGAACATCCATTCGCGTGACCGGAATACCCTCTGCCACGGCCTGATGCCTCTCCTGCAATGCCCTCCGGGCATTTCTGGTGCGACGCCCGGGCGCCGTCAACGTGACTGTCCATCGGATTTGGCGCAAGCCTGACGCGACGCGATTGACCTTTCCTGCATTCCCTCCCAAAGCGTGAACATGACCGATACCCCTGCCCCACGGAAACACGGCAAGAACGCGTTCCTCTTCGTTCTGGTGACCGTTGCCATCGACATGCTGGCCTTCGGCCTGATCATTCCGGTCATCCCGAGCCTGATCCAGGACATGATGCATGTGCCGCCGGAAGACGCCACGCTCTGGCTCGGCCTGCTGGCGGCAACCTATGCGCTGATGAACTTCCTGTTCGGTCCGACCGTCGGGGCCCTGTCGGACCATTTCGGACGCCGGCTCGTTCTGCTCGTCTCGATCGGTACGCTCGCTATCGATTTCATCATCATGGGGTTTGCCGGATCGATCTGGCTGCTCTTCATCGGGCGGGCCCTGTCCGGCATTTCGGGCGCAACCTATTCAACCGCCAATGCCTATATCGCAGACGTGACCGAGCCCAAGGACCGAGGCCGCGCCTTTGGCATGATCGGCGCAGCGTTCGGTTTCGGCTTCGTGTTCGGACCGGTCATCGGCGGTTTCCTGGGAGAGATCAGCCCGCGTGCGCCTTTCTTCGCCGCTGCAGGCCTCGCTGCGGTGAATTTCTGCTACGGCTTCTTCGTGCTGCCGGAATCGCTGGACAAGGCGCACCGTCGGCCCTTCGCATTCAAGCGCGCCAATCCGTTCGGCGCCGCCAAGCACTTTTCCAAGCTGCCCCAGATTTCATGGTTCCTGCTGGCCGCCGGCATTTTCTTTCTCGCACACACTGTCTTCCCGGCGACCTGGTCGGTGCATGGCGAGATCCGCTATGACTGGAGCCCCAAGGAGATCGGCTTCTCGCTTGGCCTGGTCGGCGTCGGCGCCGCCGTCGTCCAAGCGGGTCTCATGGGACCGATCCTGAACCGGATTGGTACCGTGCGTACCGCCTTACTGGGCATGTCAGTGAGTGTGATCTGCCTGTTCGCCTATGCCTTCGCCGGACAGGCCTGGATCGTGTATGCGATCATCCCGATTGGCGCACTGGGCGGCGTAACGGGTCCGGCGATCAACTCGCTGATGTCGACCCTGACGCCGCGCAATGCGCAGGGTGAATTGCAGGGGGCGAGTTCGAGCCTGAATTCGCTGGCGATGATCGTCGGTCCGCTCGCGATGAATGGCATTCTCTACTACTTCACGCATGACAGCGCGCCGTTTCGGTTTGGCGGCGCAGCCTTCCTGCTGTCCGCGCTGCTGACCCTGCTCGCCATCGTGCCGTTCATGCGCGGCGTTCGCGAAAACCGGGACGCCCTCCCGGCGGTAGCCGAATAGAAAAGGCGACCCGGCTGAGGCCGGATCGCCAGGTATTTGATTGAAATCGTATCAGAACGCGAAGGCGCTAGCCTTTGCTCTTCATGACCATGCCGACGATCACGCCGAGCACGCCACCACCAACGCCGCCTTCGAGCAGGCTGTTAATGATATTCATGGGCGAAGTCGCCCCGGCTGCGGCGTCGCCCAGCACTTGTATGCCAGCTGCATCAAGGCCGAAATGCGCGCCAAGGCCACCGATGATGCCGCCGACGATTCCGCCGGTGCCACTGCCACCAGTCAGCTTCGCAATGATTGAACCGAGCACCGCGCCACCGACAGCGCTCAGAATGAGCGGTAGATATTGTTCCATAGATTTTGCCCTCCCATGGGTCTTGGTTGAGGGCTCTTGTCGGCCCTTCAGCGCAGAGACAACCCCGTTTTCCCGTGCAGGTCCAGTCGTTTTGACACGGGGGCAGGTGTTGCAACTTGGGCGGCACACGGGCAAACAGCGCCGAGATGATCCATCAGCGCCCTGCTCTTTTCCTCGACCGCGACGGCGTGATCAACGTCGACAAGGGCTATGTCAGCAGAGTCTCCGACTTTGAATGGGTCGAGGGCGCAGTTGAGACAATTGCAGCCTTCAAGGCGCGTGGCTGGTTCGTTTTCGTCGTCACCAACCAGTCCGGAATCGCACGTGACTATTACAGTGAACACGACATGCACGTGCTGCATGACTGGATGCTGGGCGAACTCAGCGAACAGGGCGCCGCCATCGACCGCGTTTACTATTGCCCCTACCACGAGGAAGGCGAAAATCCGCGCTACCGGCGCGACAGTTTCGACCGCAAGCCGAAGCCCGGCATGCTGCTGAAAGCCATGGCCGACTTTCCCGTGAAACGGGAGGCCAGTTTCCTGATTGGCGACAAGCAAACCGATATCGAGGCCGCCCGCGCTGCCGGTGTGGCGGGCTTCCTGTTCACCGGCGGTGACCTGTCGCAATTCGCCGAATGGACGCTTGCCGGCTTCGAGGAAGGCAATCGCGGGTGAAGACGATCGGCATCATCGGCGGCATGGGCCCGGCCTCGACGGTCATCTACTACGAAACGCTATGCGAACTCGCGCGCGCCCGGGCGGGCGGCAATGCCAGCGCCCGCGTGATGATCGACGCGCTGGACTTTGGTCATGTGCAGGCGCTGCAACAGACCGGCGCCTGGGATGAAGCAGGCCGCGAACTTGCCGAAGCCAGCAAGCGACTGGAACAGGCTGGCGCCGGACTGGTTCTCCTCGCCACGAACACGATGCACAAGGTGGCTGCGCCCCTGCAGCAAGCCCTGACAGTCCCTTTCGTGCACATCATCGACGCCACAGCGGCGCGACTCAGCGCTGACGGGCGCCGCGCCCCGGCCCTGCTCGGCACGCGCTACACGATGGAAGAGCCCTTCTATCCGGATTACCTCGCCAATGCGTTCGGTACGCCGCCCATGGTGCCGGAACCCGGCGAGCGTGATGACATCCACCGCATCATTTTCGACGATCTGGTCAAAGGCATCATCACGCCGGAAACCATCCGCCGCTTTACCGAGATCACGCAGGCGCTCGCCGGGCGCGGCGCTGACAGTGTCATCCTCGGCTGTACGGAAATCGGGCTCGTCCTGAACGCGGCCAACAGCCCCCTGCCCGTTTACGACACCGCCCGCATCCATTGCGAGGCTGCGATGGACCTCGCCTGCGCCTAAACCGGCTTCAGCGTCTTCGGGTCGATCCCGCACATCCGGCACATCTCTTTCCACTCGGACGCCAGCACAGGCTGGACCGACAGGCGGAAGGATTTGACCAGGCTCATCTCGGCCAGTTTCGGATTGGCCTTCACGTCCTTCAGCGTCACCGGCTTGGGCATGTCAGCCAGCGCGCGGATGTGCACGCAGTCCCAGCGTGCGTCATCGGTCGTCGAATCCGGCGCGCTGAGGGCGCTGACTTCGCAGATGCCGACCACTTCCAGCCCCTTGTTGGAGTGATAGAAGAACACCTGGTCGCCCAGCTTCATGTCGCGCATGAAATTGCGCGCCGTGTAATTGCGGATACCGGACCATTCCTCGCCCGCCTTGCCTTTTGCCTTCTGCTGCTTCCAGCTCCAGGCGTCGGGTTCGGATTTCATCAGCCAGTAATTCATATCAGTCTCCGGTGTGTCCGTATCCGGGCCTGATCTAGGCGGCGCCGCGCCATTCGTCCACCCGCGCGGGCGTCAGGTCAGCTCAGCCAGCGCCGCGCGCACCAGTCGCTCATAGACTGGCCAGCCCTTGTAATCGGCCAGTGCCGGGTCGATGCCGCTCCACGCCGCCTCGAACGCGCGCGCATGGTCGGCGTCGGGCAAGACGGCCACCAGCGGGTCGATACAGGTGCGGATCGTGAATACAACGGCACCCGTCCGGGGCAATTTCGTGATCGTCTGCCGCTCGACCCGAAAATGCAGCAATTCGAGTGCAGCCTCATCGGGAGCCGCCCGCGCCATCGCCTTGAGCGGTTCGCTGCTCGGCGTGAAGCGCGCAGGCCCGGCCTGGACGGTCCAGTTGAACCGTTCCAGCACCTTACCGGGCGTGAGGGCATCGAACATGCGCGAAATGCGCGAGACGAGGCCCGGATTGGCAGCGGGCACCGTTGTGTGCAATCCGGCCAGCGGCTGGCCAATCTTGTCCGCCAGCGACCAGAATGTCGGCGCGACCAGGCTGGCCGCGCGCAGCACCCATTCCCCGCGCTCATCCGGCAAGAGGAGACAAAGATCATCTGAGACACGCGCGGCCGCCGCTTCGAGCGGGCTGTCCCAGTACGGTCCGCCGGGGCCTGCGACGGCGAAGACGGCCTCCGCCGTCTCGGCGATGGCATCCGGGATGCCGGTATCGGCAAACACTTGCGCGCGGTGCGTTCGCATCAGCATGGTCTTTTCGGGCAACCAGCTTTCCACTTCGCTGTCAGGCGACAACCACTTGCCTGGATCAATCGGCTTCAGGCCCGGCGCAAGGCTTGGCGCTCCTGCGAAATAGGGCAGGTAGGGCGGTGTGCGCATTATCGTCAGGCCGCGCGTGCGGCGCCCCAGCTGACAAAGCCGGCCACGCGTGGTGTCGATGGCAGGTACATGGTTTCGGCGTCTTCCAGCGTGAAGCCGGCTTCCGTGAACATCGCCGCCACGTCACGGGTCAGGTGGCAGCCGCCCGCCAACGGCTTCCACACCGGTTCGATCCGGCGCTGCCATTTGGCGACGCCTTCATCCGGCGCCAATCCGTGTTCGGAAAAAAGGATCCGCCCGCCGGGCTTCAACACGCGCCGCGTCTCGGCCAGCGCTGATTTCCAGTCCGGGATCGTGCACAGCACGAACGTGATCACCGCCGTGTCGATGGAATCGTCTTCCAGCGGAATGGCTTCGGCCCCAGCTTCGAGGAATTCGATCTGGTTGCCAAAGCCAAGCGTGCCGGCCTCGCGGCGCGCCTTGACCAGCATGCCGTGCGACGGCTCGAGCGCAAACAGGCGGTCGACCTTGCTGGCATCATACATGGCGAAATTCGTGCCGGACCCGCAGCCGAGTTCAAGTACACGGCCCTCCGCCTTCGGAACAACTTTCTCCCGCTGCTTCATGATTGGCTTGGAGCCACAGGCGCATGCGATCAGGTTCGGGACGACGTAACGCTCCCAGGGGTTCATTTCTGGCCACCGTTCGTCGACTGGAAGCCCGGATAAGCGCCCTTCTGGATCAGCGCCTTCGTAGCCTCGGTCGGCCGGGCGACAAGCGCATCCTGCGTGATGTTAACATCATATTCGAAGCCGTCACCCATGGGCTGGTAGGTGGCCGAGCCATATTGCGCATCGATGCCGAAACGCTTGCCTTCCTTTTCGGCCAGCGCGTGCACGTCGAGCCCCGGGTTCTGCGACAGCGCTATGCCATTGGTCTGGGCGTCGGATACCGCGTCAGAGGAGAACCGGCGCGCATCGCGCCCTTCGAGATATTCCAGCCGGTAGATCGAATCATAGCCGAGCATATTGGCGACCGGAAGGAACTTGATGACCTGGGCGCCGATCTCGAACTGGTCGCCGCGCAGGATCGGCTGCGCGCCTGTCGTCTCCAGCAGTTTCTGGCCGTCCGAGAAGGTTACATCAACATGGTAGGTGCCGGGCGCGTTGTCCACAGCGGCGAACTTGATCTGCGCAACGTCTCGCTCAGAGGTCAGGCGCTTGTAGGTTTGCAGGTTGAGGCCCGCAAAGGCCACGATCCCGGCCAGCCCCAGGAATCCGACGCCAAGCAACAGGCGCGAGCCACCGGCAACCGGTTTCAGGGTCGCTAGTTTGCCAAAGCCGGCAAACAGCAGCATCAGGCCAATCACGCCTGCCACGGCGGGTAAAATCCACCAGATCAATCCCATCCCACGTCTCCATATGCTTGTTCGTGCCACCCACCCGCTGGCATCCATTATTAACTCTGACCTATATCAGCCCCAAGGCAAGAGTTCAGCAAGCTTGTTCAGTCCGACTGCCTTGCCCGCCATTTACGCAGGATGAAAGGTCAGGGCGCCGACAGCGTTCCATGCGACATAGGCCGCCACGATCAGGATCATCACGGCGAAGGCGACACGCGCCGTCCGCACCCTATCGGACAGTGCACGGGAAATCGCGATGCCAATCAGGCCACCTGCAGCGCCGCCAACCAGCAAGAGCAGGACAAGCCGCCCATCCACCATGCCGGACAGGGCATAGTTGGCCGACGTCGCCGCACCGAACAGGGCGACTGACACGAGCGACGAGGCGGTGGCGCTCGACATCGTCATCCCGGCGGCCAGCATCAGGCCCGGCACGATCAGGAATCCGCCGCCGATGCCGAAGAAACCGGCTGCCATGCCAACGACGAGGCCGAGCGGCGCGATGCGCATCGTGATCGAAGGTGTCAGGTGCACATCCGGATCACCCGCAAAGGCGGGCTTGCGGAACATCGACAGCGCGATTGCCGCCATGGCAATCGAGAATGCGAGTAATAGCTGGCTGCCATCCATCTGTTTTGCGATTGTCGACCCGATGATCGACCCGGCAAAACCGGACAGGGCAAAAACAATCGCGCACGGCCATTTCACCGTGCCGCCGCGCCAGTGACCGATCAGGCTGAACAGCGCGATGGCTGCCACTGCCGCCGCCGACGTACCGATCGCGATGTGCGGGTCTGTAACCCCAACCACATACAACAGGAGCGGCGCGGCCAGCACCGAACCGCCGCCACCAAACGTTCCAAGAAACACGCCAATGATCGCCCCGCTCGCAATCGCGGCGAGAATCACGAGAGGCGCGAGTTCCATCATTTTCCGGACCGCTTCGTCGGGCGCGTCCATGGCTTGGCGGACTTGCGCCCTGCCCGCGCTGCGCTGGACGTGTCGCCATCCAGAACAAATGGGCACGCCGCAAAGCAATCTTTCGACCCGGCGGCTTCTTGCGCCTTGGCCAGGAGTTCCGGGCAATAGATCGCCGCCAGCGTCGTGATCACGCGGATCGCCGCCGGGTCGGCGATGGAATAGAAAATGGACTGGCCCTGCCGGCGCGTACGCACGAGGCCTTCCTGACGCAACACGCCAAGATGCTGAGACAGCGAGGATTGCGACAGGGCGGTGCCCTCGCGCAATTCGCCAACCGACATTTCCGTGTCGCCAAGGCGGCAGAGAATCATCAACCGGTGCGGATTGGCCATGCTGCGCAGCAGGCCCGCCGCTTCGGCAGCCTTGTCCTTGAACCGGTCGGGATCGAGAAGTGAAACATTCATGGGGCTAATATATTATGCCTTGTTAAATTAGCAATCACTAATATATGAGGAGGGAAAGGAATCTCCCATGCCCCAGATCAAAGCCTTCTTCGACGACAAGACATCGACGGTGACCTATCTCGTGTGGGATCTAGCGACTCGTGAAGCGGCGATCATCGATCCCGTGCTCGATTATGAACCGCATGCCGCGCGCCTCACGACGGCGTCCGCAGATGCAGTACTGCAGACCGCAAACGATCTCGGCCTCAAGGTCGTTTGGGCACTCGACACGCACGCCCATGCCGACCATCTCTCGGCGACCCACCATATCCACGAAGTCACCGGCGCAAAGGTCGGCATCGGTGCCCGCATCACCGAAGTGCAGCGGGTCTTTTCCGCCATGTTCCACGTAACCGATGTCTGCCCGAATGGCGGCGCCTTCGATTCCCTGTTCAAGGATGGCGAGTCGTTTCCGCTCGGCAACCTCACCGGGAAGGTCATGCACACGCCGGGACACACACCCGCCTGTGTCACATATGTGATCGATGATGCCGCCTTTGTCGGCGACACGCTGTTCATGCCGGACTATGGCACGGCCCGGGCCGACTTTCCGGGCGGCGATGCCGCGACGCTCTACCGTTCCATCCACCGTATCCTCGACCTGCCGCCGGAAAGCCGCGTCTTTGTCGGCCATGACTACCTGCCTGCCGGACGCGACCGTCCGGCCTGGGAAACCACGGTCGCCGAACAGCGCGCGGCCAATGTCCATGTCCATGAGGGTGTCGGCGAAGATGCTTTCGTTGAGATGCGCAAGGCGCGTGACGCGACCCTTGGCGCGCCGCGCCTGATCCTGCCATCCCTGCAGGTCAACATCCGTGGCGGCGCCATGCCGGCTGCCGAGAGCGACGGGCAGGTCTACCTCAAGATTCCGGTCAACCGGCTCGGCGTCTGAATCACCCCAGGGCAGGGCTAAAACCCCTGCCCTTCGCCGCCAAAGCCTGATAACGGGCTGGCATGGCGTTTCGTGATTTCCTGCTCCTGTTTGCCGTCTGCCTCGTCTGGGGGCTCAACATCGTTCTGACCCGCTGGGTCGTGGCCGATGTCGGCGTGCCGCCCCTGTTCTTTGCCGCCGTGCGCTTTACCGGCGTGGCGCTGTTCCTGATTCCGTTCCTGAAGCCGAAACCGGCCGACCTGAAGATACTCTTCGTAATCGCCTTGCTGATTGGGTCGTTGAATTTCGCGCTTCTGTTCATGGGCTTGCAGCAAGCTGAAGCCTCCGCCGCCGCCGTCACCGGACAGCTCGGCGTGCCGATTTCGACGCTGATGAGCATGGCCTTCCTGGGCGAAACCATTGGCTGGCGACGCGGGCTCGGCATCATGCTCGCTTTCGCGGGCGTCGTGCTGATTGCGGTCGACCCGGGCAGTTTCGGCATTTCGGTCGGGCTTCTCTATATTGTCGCATCGGCCTTTATCGGGTCGGCCGGCGGCATCCTGATGAAGCGCATGTCCCCGATCAGCGGTCTGCAATTGCAGGCCTGGGTCGGTCTGTTCAGCTTTCTGCCCCTCTTCCTCGTCTCCGGCCTGTTCGAAACAAACCAGCTGGAGCGCTATATGGCTGGTGGCTGGCCGGTCTGGCTCGCCAGCCTGTTCGCGATTGTCGGCGTGTCGATCTTCGGACACGGCGCCTTCTACACGCTGATCAAGAAATACGACGTCTCGCTGCTGTCGCCGCTCACGCTGATGACCCCGATCTGGGGCGTCATCTTCGGCATCGTCCTGCTGAACGAGCCGATCACCGCGCGGCTCGTGCTCGGCTCGGTCATCTCGCTGACCGGCGTGTTCGTGATCGCCGTGCGACCCAATACCCGCATGCCTGAGGCGGCCTTCGGCAAGAAGATCGGCCCCGGAGACAGCTGATGCAGGTCGATCTCGCGCCCAGCCCCAATTTCAACGACCGCAAATGCCCGGTCGACATGCTGGTCCTGCACTATACCGGCATGGAAACCGGCAAAGTGGCCCTCGCCCGCATGCGCGACCCGGCATCAGAAGTCTCGGCCCATTACATGGTCTGGGAGGATGGCCGCATCACCCAGCTTGTCGGCGAGGACAAGCGCGCCTGGCATGCCGGCGTCTCCAGCTGGCAGGGCGACGACGACCTGAATTCGCGCTCCATCGGCATCGAGATCGTCAATGGCGGCCATGACGTGCCGCTGCCGGACGGCGCGCTTCCCCCCTATCCCGACATCCAGATCGACGCCGTCATCGCCCTCTGTCACAGCATCCTTGCCAGCCACGCCATTCCTGCCAGCAGGGTCGTTGCCCATTCCGACATCGCGCCTGCCCGCAAGACCGATCCCGGTGAACATTTCCCGTGGGCAAGGCTGGCGGACGCTGGCATCGGCCTGTGGCCTTCAGCCGGTCCGGAAGTTCCAGGTGCCGCAAAACTGGCGCCGGGCGATGCAGGCGAGCCCGTCAGGGACCTGCAGGTCTGCCTGCGCGCCATCGGCTACGGCATAGAGCCAACCGGCCTCTATGACGATGCGACCCGGCTGACCGTACAGGCCTTCCACCGCCGCTGGTTGCCGGACGCGCTGACCGGGCATTGCGACGCGCGGACGCTCGCCCGCCTCCGCGATGTCTATATGGCCGTGACGGCGTCGTCCGATCCTTCGTCCACATCGTCCTCGTCGTCTGGCAGCAGGGCTTCCTGAGGGATCCGGCTCGCCCATTCCACGGCCAGCGCCGCGCCAAGCAGGAGCGACGAGACTGACACCGACAACCAGATGAAACCGAGGATGACCGACGCGAGCGCGCCATAGAACGAGTCCAGCGCCGAGAACCTGAGATAGATGTGAAACGCCCAGGTCGCGCCGAGCCAGGCAAGCGCACCGGCTGCCGCCCCTGCCGCTTTCGCCCTGTGTCCCTTGATCCGTCCGTGCAGTGACAGGGCAATAATCATGTAGAAGATCGCAAAACAGGCGATCCCCTTGCCCAGCCAGAGCTGCGACGCTAGGTCCGACACGCGCTGGGCGAGGTCGAACGCGATGAAGCCCTGATTCTCGGTGATGAACGACGCCATCAATTGCAGCGCGCCGAGCAGCCAGACGGCCAGGATCAGCAGCGTCGTCATCAGGATCGACACACCCTGGAAACGGATGATCTTCGACCGCCGCTCGCTGCCGGTCACCATGCGGATACCCGTGATCGCCGCCTTGGCCCCGGAACTTGCCGTATAGAACACGACGATGACTGCCCCGATGGCCTGCAGCGTCAGGCTGCGCTTCGTCGCGCCGCGAATCGTGTCGAGGTCCGCCTTCGATAGCGGTGCCACGGCCGAGACCAGCACCTGGTCGACCGTATCCGACAACTGCCGGCTGAGATCGGCCGGCAGCAGCGCGAACAACAGCGTCACGGTCAGGTAGATCAGCGGGAAGATCGAGAACAGCGCATAAAAGGAAATGCCGCCCGTCACGATGCGGATTTCGGGCTTTGTCAGGCGCACCATTGCGCCCCAGAGCGGCAGCAGCAGCCAGTGTTTGACGAGGTGAGGCACCGGCAATCGGCTTATCAGGTCGCGCATTCGGCCTCCGGGAGGAATCGATCAGGCTTTGTGCCAGAGCCAGTGTGCGCTATATGCCGTTCAATGACCAGATGGCCGGGCAGCCGCTGGTGGTGGGGTAACCTGCCATTGGAGGAAAGTCCGGGCTCCAGGGAGACAAGGCGGCGGATAATTTCCGCCCGGCGCGAGCCGAGGGAAAGTGCCACAGAGAGCAGACCGCCTACTGCTTCGGCAGGAGGTAAGGGTGAAAGGGTGGGGTAAGAGCCCACCGCGGGGCTGGTAACAGTCCCGGCAAGGTAAACCCCGCCTGGAGCAAGACCAAGTAGGGGGTGCATATGGGATGTCTTCAGCCCGCGCCCCGGGTGTGTCGCGAGAGGCAGGCTGTGAAGCCTGTCGCAGAGGAATGGTTGCCGAACCGATGTCCCGAGAGGGCGCGGGGAACAGAACCCGGCTTACAGGCCGTCTGGTCATATATTTTTACATCGGCCCGCACGCGGCGTCCAGCATACGCCAGCCTGCCGAAAGGCTTTACAGGGCCAGGTGGAAGAACTGGTTGAAGTCACTCTTTTCATAATCGCCAAACGCGCCGCCCTCAGAGAGGCCATAGCGCCGATAGAGAGTCAGCGCCGCGTCAAAGGCCGGCCCGCTGCCGGTCTCAAGGCTAAGCCGATGATAGCGCCGCGCCCGCGCCTCGGCGATGAGGTGCTCCAGCAGGCGCGCCGCGACGCCCTTGCGCAGGTGAGCCGCATGGGTCCGCATCGACTTGATCTCACCGCTGCGGTCGGCCAGCGCCTTCAGCGCGCCCATGCCGAGCAGCGTCTCGCCCTCCCAGGCTGTATAGAAACTGATCCCCGGCGCCTTCAGGCCCGACAGGTCGAGCGCGAACACGTTGCCCGGCGGCGAATTCGCATGCATCCCATTAAGGTGCACGCGCAACAGATCCAGCACCCTAGCATCCTCGAAATCACCCGGAACAATCCGCATTCGTCCGTCTCAGCTGCCCGCGCGCATTTCGGCTATGAAGGCATCGGCCTCGGCAATCGAGCGCTCCATCTCGGCAATCAGGCCGGCGACATCGGTTTCAAGGTCTGCCGTCTCGGCGCCCAGTGACGCAATCGCGCGGGCGTTGAGATTATGCTTCAGGTACAGGACGCGGTCATGAAACACGGCCAGGACCGGGTCCATCGAGGCGGCCGCCTTGTCCATCTTCGCGACCAGCGTGTCATAGCGCGCCTCGGTCGCTGCCAGTTGCTGGGCCGAAGACCGGCGCAAGCCCGCATCGGAATATTCGGTCAGTTCGACATTCCACTCCCGGAACAGGTCGCGCGCGACGCCTTTCACTTCCTTGATGCGGGCGCGCACCTTGTCCGCCTTGTCCTCTGAACGGTCATAGGTGTCGGACAAGGCGTCATAGGTCGACTCCAGCTCGCCGCCATCGACATTGACCACAGCCCGGAAGGCCTCAAGCGCATTGGCGAACTCGACCTTCGCATTCTCCTGGCTGACGGCGGCATCCGTGACGCGCTGAACCAGCAGGTCGCGTTTCTCGAACCCGATCTGCTCCATCGCGCCGTAATAAGTCGAGGCACAGCCCACCAGTGTCGAGGTCGCCAGGAGCGCGCAGATCAGGCCCGCGCGGAATAATGTCGTCATGATCGACTCCCCTTTGTTCGGTTCCAGTCTTGCCGCGCTCCGTCGACAGGGTCCAGAAATTACCGCGACAGACGACAAGATAGCATCGGACGAATTCTCCGCTGCCGCTCTAAAAAAAAATAGAAATTGAGCCGCCAACCCCAAGGAAATCCTGATGGCACCGCCTGTGGGAAAAATTGCTGATCTGCAGTAACTATTGTGGTTTGCAAGAGGAACGAAAAATCGTGAGATCAGGCCAAGACGGGTTCTTGGTCGGGGGACCATATGCCTCTATCGGAAGTTGATAATGGCGCGACCTGCGAGGGTACGCAACCACGATTTTGAACAGAAGCGCAACGCGCTCGTTGAAGGTTTGTCCCAATTCGCCGTCACGGCGGAACTGCGCCGTACATCGCTGCGCCAGTTCGCGAAAGCAGTCGACGTATCCGAACCGACGCTCCGCCACTATTTCAAGGATCGGCAGGGCGTTGTCGTCGCCATCCTCGAATATATGGGCACATTCGGGCGATCGGTCCGTGGCGACTTCGCGGCACCGTCAGACAGCATCACCAACGCGGTCAAAGACTACTACAAGGTCGCCACGCCAGGCCCGCAGTTCGAGATGTACACGCGCGCGCATGCGGTCGGGCTGATCGCAGGGATCGCCGAAGACACTGCGGGCAAGGCCTACCTCAAATACATGCTGGAGCCAGCCCTCACCGCGAACACCGAAAAATTGACCGCGACACCCGGTTCTCCGAAGTCCGCATTGGAGCTGCCGCGCGGCCGCCTTCGCCATCCTCTCGCCTCTAATCTTCATGGGAATACATCAGACACTGCTGGGCGGTGCCGAGGAAGCGCCGATCGACAGCCAGGCGACCATCGGGCTGCTTCAGACCTGGCTCGGTGAAGCATTCTCTGACTGATTGCGACACTCCGGTATCCGACGATCGCCTGCAAGGCCAGATTGGCGCTGAAATCATTCCGACGAGCTACCGAAAAACGTTGATTTTGGTCCGCCCGCGGCAACAAATCCGTGTGGTGTCGCTGCTGGGAAATTGGCTAACCTGTAGTAAATATTATAGGTTGCCAGATAGAGCAAAAGCCGTATGAGTGAATTGAGAATGGTTCTTGTTGGGGGGACCGTCCATTTCACCCGGGAGTTGACCATGTCGAGACCGGTAGGGGCGCGCAACCACGATTTTGAACAAAAGCGAATGGCGCTGGTCGATGCGCTGACGGATTTTGCACTCACCGCTGACCTGCGCCGACCGTCACTGCGCCAGTTCGCCATCGCGGCCCAAGCGTCCGAGCCGACCCTGCGCCACTATTTCGACGACCGCCAGGGCGTCGTTGCGGCAATCCTCGAGAACATGGGAAACCGCGGCAAATGGATATGGGAACTGGTCGCCCATCCTGCGACCAACCCGACCGAAGCGCTAGAGGAATATTACCGCATTGCGGATGCCGGCATGCAATATGGCCAGTTCACCCGCGCCCACGCCTTCGGCCTGATCGAGGGCATCGCAGACGAAATCGCCGGACGGGCCTACCTGAAATTCTTGCTCGAACCGGGCCTTGAATCGATCATCATCAAGCTGAAAGGCACGCCGGGTGCCCCGCGAACCCGGGACGCGCTACGCGCTGCCGCCTTCGCCGCGATGGCACCGCTCCTGTTCATCTCGATCCACCAGACACTGCTCGGCGGTGCCGAGGAAGCGCCGATCAACACCCAAGCGAAGATCGAACACCTGCAGTCCTGGCTCGGCGGCGCCCTTAGCGCCTGACCGGGTCAGCCCATCGCCGTTTCGACCGCCGCGATTTCATCGTCGGTCGTTGACCATGAACACACGAACCGGTGGCAGCCCCCCGGCCAGGGATAGAACTTCGCCCCTGCTGCCGTCAGACGCTCCGCCAGCCCCTCTGGCAAGCGCACGAACACTTCATTGCCATCGGGCTTGAAGGCAAGGTGCACACCCGGCTGCGCGATCAGAACCGCTGCCAGCCGCGTCGCCTTCGCATTGGCCCGCCCGGCGAGATCCAGCCACAGGCCGCCATCCAGCATCGCTTCGGCCTGCGCCGCCAGAAAGCGCATCTTGGGCGGCATGTGGCCAGAGCGTTTCGCCCGCGCCTGCAATTCCCCCCATTTTTCCCGCGCCTTGCCGAACAGAAGGATAAGCTCGCAGCCCATTGCGCCCGTCTTGGTCAGGCCAAGCGTCAGCACGTCGACCCCGGCTTTCCAGCTCATCTCCGCCGGGCTTGCCCCGGTCTTCACCAGCGCGTTCGCCAGCCGCGCGCCATCCAGATGCACATCAAGCCCGTGCCCATGCGCCAGCGCGGCGAACCGGTGCACCTCGTCCGTACTATAAGCAAGGCCGCATTCAGAGAGGTTGGTCAGAGACAGGACCTGCGCCGGTGTCTCGTGCACGAAGCCTGGCTGGATCGCCGCAAGGGCGTCGCGCAAGGCCGCCTCGTCAATCTTGGCCCCCTTCCCGGGCAGCAGCGACAGCTTGCCGCCGCCCGAGAAGAACTCCGGCGCGCCGCGCTCATCGCGCTGGATATGGGCCTCTTCATGGCAAAGCACGGCGCCCGTCGGCGGGCAGAAGCAGGACAGCGCCAGCGCGTTGGACGCCGTGCCGGAGGCCGTCATCCAGACATCGAAATCACCCGTCTCGAACGCATCTTTCAGCAGCAAGCGCACCCGCGCCGTTACACTGTCTGCACCATAGCTCGGCTCCATGCCGGAATTCACACGGGCAATCGCGGCGAGCACATTCGGATGGGCGGGCGCGGACGTGTCGGATGAGAAATTCATGCTCCACCTTCAGGTTCAGCTTGTGTTTGTCAGGCCATCTCAGACTTGCGTGTCGGGCGTCTGCCACATCAGGTGCTGGCCGCCATCTGCCGCGATCATCTGGCCGGTCACGCTGGACGCGGCGATGAAATAGCGTAGCGCTCGCACGATCTCTTCCGGGCTCGACCCTTCCCCCGTCAGCGTCGCGTGCGTCTCGGCAGCGAACGTCTCTTCGGTCTGGTGAATACTTTTCAGCGTGGGTCCCGGCCCGATGGCATTGACCCGCACATGCGGCGCCAGCGCCTGCGCCAGGGTCTGGGTCGCCTGCCAGAGCGCCGCCTTGGACAATGTATAGGTGAAGAATTCCGGTGTCAGTTTCCAGACGCGCTGGTCGATCAGGTTGACGACGAGGCCCTTTTCGCTGGCACGCAGTCCGTTGGCCATCTGCTGCGCCAAGTGTACCGGCGCACGCAGGTTGGTCTCGAAATGCGTGTCCCAGTCCGCGCGCTTATGGCCAGCGGCGCTGTCATCGGCGAACACGGACGCGGAATTGACCAGCAAGCTGATCGGCTGGCCCAGCGCCTCGCTGGCGCGCGCCACCAGTCCCGCCGTCTCCGTTTCGTTTGAAAGGTCTGCCTGCACCAGCGCCGCCCGGCCACCGCCCGCTTCAATCGCCGCCCTGGTGGCTTCGGCGCCATCTTTCGAGGACCGGTAGTGGACGGTCACGGCCCAGCCGTCCTGCCCCAGCGCTTCGGCCATCGCCTTGCCCAGCCGCACACCCGCGCCTGTGACGAGAGCCGCGCCGGGCGTCATGTGCCTGCCGGCTGGAACAGGCCCAAAATGTTGAACCCGTTGATCAGCCCGTAAACATAGATCGCATAGAGCAACAGGAGCAGTATCCCGACCAGCCGCCCGATCCGGGCCTTGGTCAGGATAAGTGCGGCGACGATCGCCGCAGCCAGGGCCATCGCCCAATGGTCATACTGGCGGAATGTCGGGGCCACGCTGATCGGTCCGAAGAAGGAGATGATCCCGCCCGCACCCAGGATATTGAACACGTTCGAGCCGAGGATATTTCCGATGGCCATATCGCCGCGCCGGCGCAGGGCGGCGGCAACACTCGCGCCGATCTCCGGCATCGACGTGCCGATGGCGAGAAGAGTCAGGCCAATCCATTCCTGCGGCACTTTGTAGAACTCGGCGACGCCCACACCGCCGGCAATGATCAGCTGCGCGCCGAGGATCAGACCGGCAATGCCCAGCGGCACATAGACCAGCGCCCGGCGAACACTGATGCCCGGCGTCTCGTCGAGAGGAACGCCCGGATCAATCCCCAGCGCCACGGCCCGGCGCGCCGCAAGGAATGTGTACCCGCAATACCCAAACAGGATCAGGACGAAGAACAGGCCGATGCCAGCGTGCAGCGGCATGATCGCCGTCAGGCCGATCCACAGCGCCGTTGCGATCAGCATCGCGCCAAGCGCCCGGCCCTGTCCGCTGCCACCGGCCACGAACGGGAAAATCAGCGCCGGAATGCCCAATACAAGACAGACATTGGCAATGTTCGAGCCGACAATATTACCTAGCGCGAGGCCGGCGCGGCCCTCCATCGCGGCGTCCAGCGATACGATCATTTCCGGCGCAGAGGTGCCAAAACCAACAATGAAAATACCGGCAATCAGTGGTGACACACCGAGACGGTGCGCCAGCGCAATCGCTCCGTTGACCAGGAAGTCCCCGGCGAAGGCCATGATAACAAGCCCCCCGACAAGGGCGGCGATCAGCGAAATGTCCGGCATTGCGCCTGTGCGTCCCTAGTCGAGACGCTTGAATTCGATGAGGTTCAGGATGCCGAAGACCAGCACGATCGTGCCGATGGCAATCAGGGAGGGATGGATCATGACACCGTCTCGCTTTTTTCTTTAGGGGCTGTTTCGTTTCCGGCTCCGTCCTTAGCGTGCGTTGTTGCGATTGGCGAGCCTCAATCGACACGTTATCATGCGCCATGGCCAACCTGCGCACCCGTCTTTTCCAGTCCTATGCGCGCCTTCGCCGGCCGATGACGCTGGGCGTGCGCGCGGCCGTTGAAAACGCCGAAGGGCACGTTTGCCTCGTGCGCCACACCTATGTGAAAGGCTGGTACATGCCGGGCGGCGGCATCGAACGCGGCGAACCAGCGATCGAGGCCCTGCGCCGTGAACTGATGGAGGAAGGCGGCATCCGCCTCACCGGCACGCCCCTTCTCATCGGGTTCTATTCAAACCACCACGTTTTCCGAAATGACCACGTCCTGCTCTACCGCATTCCGCACGGCACATGGGACGAGACACGGGCGACATCGATTGGCGAAATCGCTGAAACAGCCTGGGTTGATCCGCTCAGCCCGCCGGACGGTGCGACGCCCGGCACACGCCAGCGCCTGGCCGAACTCTATGGCGATCAGGGCGCCTGCCCCTACTGGGCCGCCCGCACCATATAGACGCCGCCCTGCGCCGAGATCAGCGGCACGCGGGCGGTCGCCTCGAACGTCTCCCAGGCCGGCGCCAGTGATTGCCAGAAGGTGGCCGGCGCCTCGCCTGCATGGCGCTGCAGGTTCTCCTGCGTCATCGGAAACGGGAAGGTGTGCACAGGCACCGCTGCCTGCCCGCCGTCAAAGGCGGCCTGCATCAGGGTCCATATCTCGGCGATTCCGGCATCCGTCATGGCGAAACAACCGACCGAAACGCACGCGCCGTGCACCATCAGGAAGCTGCCGGTATGGCCCAGCGCCCGGTCATGCGCGTTCGGAAAGCCCAGATTGAATGAGAGATGGTAGCGCGACGCCGGGTTCATCGCCGCAGGCGTCACCGTATAGAAACCCTCCGGCGCCTGCCCATCACCTTCGCGGGTCTTGGGTCCGAGTTCGCCGGAAACGCTGCACACCGGCCAGGTGCGGAACGCATGGTACGCGCCGTCAGCCGCCGCCACATAGGCCGTCAGTTCGGCGGGTTGCTTGGTAATGCGCAGATAGACCGGCTGTCCCAGGTCCAGCCCGTCTGCCTGCAGCGCGTCGCGCAATGACGGGGCATTTTGCGCATAGGCGGCGTCGGAACGCGCCGTTCTCGGCAACTCATCCGCCCCGGCAAAGGCGAATAGGGCCGGCAAGCACAGGAAGGCCAGCGCGGCCAGGATGAAGGCGAGAAACTTTATCTCGGAAGGCATACGCTGTTTCATCTGCCTAGGTTTCCGGCCCGAATGAGGCCGATGACAGGCAGAATGCAGACCGTGTTAGGGAATTTCCGCCCCAATCCCGCCTTGGATGTTAACCCGCCATTAAGACCCGCAACCTAACCTAGGGGAACGGTCGGTTACTTCCCCTCCCGGCCATTCGAGTATGATCTCTTTTGAGGCAACCCGGCCCACCCCTTGTCCGGCGCGCCAAGAAAGCAAATTGGACGCCGGTCTTCCTTCCCGTAGGACCGGCGTCTTTTTTATGCGCGAAGATCGTCTCAGGCGCGGGCTGCGCGGATATAGCGCCAGCCTGTCAGCAGCGACAGCGCAGCGGCCATCCACAACATGCCAACCAGCAATAGCGAACCGACGCGGAACACCAGCGGTGTCGTGCCGCCCGCATCCACCGCCAGGTCTGCCGGCGCAAAGGCCAGCGGCAGCATCAGGCCGATGATCGCCGCCATCTCGAAACCGGTTTTCCACTTGGCGAGGTTGGACGGATCGACCACCGCCTTGCCAGCCGGGGTCGTGCGCAGCCAAGTCATGAACACATCACGCCCGATGATCGCAGCAGCCGGGATATAGATCAGCCAGGTCTTCAGCACCATTGCGAGCCCGAGCAGCGCCGTGCCGACCAGCAGCTTGTCGGCAATCGGGTCGAGCCAGACGCCGAACCGGCTTTGCGCGTTCAGGCGCCGCGCAAAATAGCCGTCGAGGAAATCCGTCAGCGCGCCGGACAGAAAGCCCAGCAGGGCGAACTGGAACCAGAGCTGTTGCATGATGCTCTGGCGCAGCACGTCGTCGGCTGGCGTATCCGGCGTGGCGGCGGCCACCGCCTGGCCCGCCAGTTCCGCGTTCCATATTCCCCACAGGACAAGGCCTGCAAACACACAGCGGGCAATCGTCAGCGCATTCGGTATCCATTTGAAATCCATTCCGCCCATGTGCCAGTGCCCGGCCACGGGGGCAATGGGGCATGGCATCGATCGTCCTCAGCCCAGCGTCGAGAACACGAGGTAGAGCCCGGCCGACAGCACACCGGCGGCAGGCACGGTGACCAGCCAGGCCGCGATGATCGTCATGAAATGGTGACGGCGCACGAGGCGGCGATAGCGCGGCTGGTCGTTCGTCGGGGCCTTCTCGCGATCGGGATTGCTCGGGTTGCGGGCAATATAGTCGCGGCGGCGCCGGGAGTTCGCCGTGTACCATTCGCGGAAGAATCCCACGCCGAATACGGCGCCCACGGCGATATGCGTCGAGCTCACCGGCAGGCCGAATGCCGAAGCGACAATAACGGTGATCGCCGCCGACAGGGCGACGCAGAAGGCCCGCATCGGATTCAGCTTGGTGATCTGGTCGCCAACCATGCGGATCAGTTTCGGCCCGAACATGACGAGGCCGAACGAGATGCCGAGGGCACCGATCGCCATCACCCAGAGCGGGATGCCCACCTTGGCCGCCACGGCGCCTGACTGCGCCGTCGTGACAATCGCCGCCAACGGCCCGATCGCATTAGCCACGTCGTTGGCGCCGTGCGCGAAAGATAGCAGTGCCGCCGAGAAGATCAGCGGCAGCTTGAACAATTCCCGCAGCGACTTGTTGCGGTTTTCCATGCCTTGCGACTGGCGCTTGATCAGCGGGCTTGAGATCAGCCAGGTCAGCACCGCCGCCCCGAGCCCGATCATGCCGGCCATCTGCAGGTCGATCTCCATGATATGCTTCAGGCCCTTGGTGGCCAGATAGGTCGAGAAGGCGCCGGCCATGATCGCCACCAGCAGCGGCACCCAGCGGCGCGCTGCCGCGATCTTATCGTCCTGGTAGATGATCGCCGTCTTGATAAAGGCCAGGAACAGGGCCGCGACGATCCCGCCCAGAACAGGCGAGATCACCCAGCTCGCTGCGATCTGTCCCATCATTGGCCAGTTGACGGCCCCGATGCCGGCGGCCGCAATCCCTGCCCCGGCCACGCCGCCGACAATCGAGTGCGTTGTCGACACCGGCGCACCCACAACGGTCGCAAGGTTGATCCAGAGCGCGGCCGAAATCAGCGCCGACATCATCAGCAGGATGAATGTGCGCGAATCCGCCAGGCCGGCCGGATCGATAATCCCCTTCGATACGGTACCGACCACGTCGCCGCCAGCGATCAGCGCGCCCGCGCTTTCGCACACGGCAGCAATCGCCAGCGCGCCCATCATCGACAGCGCCTTCGACCCGACCGCCGGACCGACATTGTTGGCGACATCGTTCGCGCCGATATTCAGCGCCATATAGGCCCCGACGGCTGCGGCTACGACGATAATATAGGATTGGGGCGCGCTTCCGGTTACCGTTGTCGCGAACACGGCGCACACGGCAATGAAAACCAAGGCCAGACCCGGCATCAGCAGCGCCCGGCCGACCGAATGAGACGCCTGTTCGATCTGGCCGACCTTTGAAAGGTCCTTGTCGAGGGTCAGTTTCATTCCGTTGGTCTTGGGCATGTCGCTTGGGTTTCCGTCTTCCTTGGCCGCTTGAAGGTCGCGCGTTAGCATGGCTTTCCGCTGCCTGACAGGATTCGGAGGCAGGTTTTAGGCGGAATTTTCAGGCGAGCGTGCGGTGTTCAGGGTTCGAAACGGGTCAGCAGGGCGCTCAGCTCGGACGATGCCACCTTGGCTGCCGCCTCGGCTGGCGAAAACCAGCCGATCTGGCGCTGGCCGGATTCCGGGAATTCCAGGTCGAGCCCACTGACTTCCAGCGCGTAGACGGTCGCCTCGCACTCCATCATGGTGCCGGGGCCGATCCGCTTCTCGAAATGGAAGCTGCCTACAGGGTCCGGGTTCACGCTGCCGCGCGCACCCGCCTCCTCATAGGCCTCCACCCCTGCCATGTCGGCATCCGGCGTATCCGTCTTTGGCCAGCCCTTGGGCACCATCCACTGGCCTCGCCCCCGCGTCGTGACAAGTAGCACTTCATGGCCCTTGCCCGCCTGCCGCCAGCACAGCGCAGCCACTTGCTGCGCCGTCGGCGGACGCAGCCAGACACCCGACACAAAGTCGGCAATCCCCTGTTTCAGGCTGATGCCAGTATGTTTCATGACGCTATTGTGACAATATTCGTCCGTCGCTGCAATGCCGGGCGTGTGAAAGCCCCCGGCCTATAGATAGGCCGACACTCTCGTTCATTACCGTTAAGAACCCCTGTTCAGCGGGGATTCGATCCTTGATCCGGCAGCGATCACGACATATTGCCGACCGCCATATTCAAAGCTCATCGGCGTTGCCTGGCCACCCGCCGGCAGGCGCCCCTTCCACAACTCACGCCCGGTCAAAACATCGAACGCGCGCACGTAATCATCCATGGTCGCACCGATAAACACGAGTCCGGCCGACGTGATCATCGGGCCGCCAATATTCGGCGTGCCGATCTTCAGCGCCAGGCCGCCCGGTGCCAGGTCCTGTGTCGTGCCGATGGTCTGGCGCCAGACAATCTGGCCCGAGTCCAGGCTGATGCCCGCAATCACGCCCCAGCGCGGCGGCGTGCATGGCAGGCCCAACGGCGACATCAACACGCCCCGGGTCATACCATAGGGCGCGCCCTCCATCGGCGCATATTCAGCGCTGTCGCTCAGCGTCCCGACCGGCCGCTCCTCGCCGGTCTTCTGCGTCAGTCTCACAAAGGCCCCGATCGAACTCATATTCACGACCAGAAGATTGCGCGCCGGATCGTACGCTGTACTTCCCCAATTGGCGCCGCCACCCTGGAACGGATAGGCGAGCGTCCCCTGCTCGGTCGGCGGCGTGAACAGGCCGTCGCCGCGCTAGGCCCTGATCTGTTTCGCGCACGCCATCTTGTCCCACAGCGTGACGCCGAACGCGTCGCCCGGCTTCAGCGTGTTCGGCACGATATTCGGCGTCGCGACGGGGAATGGCCGGGTCGGCGACAGGACCTCGCCCGCTACGGCCCCTTGCGGCACCGCCCGCTCCTCAACCGGCAGGAAGGGCTCGCCCGTGTCCCGGTCGAGCACGAACAGGAGGCCCGTCTTGGTCACCTGCGCCACCACGTCATGAGGCACGCCATCACGCCAGACCTGGTAGAGTCCCGGCTGGGCCGGCAGGTCGAAATCCCAGAGACCGTGGAGCACGGTCTGGAAACTCCACACCACGTCGGCGGTCTCGCCGTTCAGCGCCACGACCGAATTGGCATAGCGATTGTCGCCAACCCTGTTGCCGCCATAATAGTCTGGGCTCGGGCTCGATGTCGGCAGGATGACAAGGCCCTGCGCCTCGTCGACCGAGATTGTCGACCAGACATTCGCGTGCCCCGTTCGCGCTGCCGAGCCGTCAGCCCAGCTTGCCAGCGCCGGATCGTCCGGGTCCTGCGGCACCGGATTGAACCGCCACTTCGCAGCGCCCGTGCGCGCATCGAAGGCATGCACTGTGCCCAGCGGTGCCTCGGTCCGCAAACTGTCGCTGATCGCCGAACCGGTGACCACCGTATCGCCGATGATCGCCGGCGCCGACGTGATCTGGTATTCGCCCGGCCAGCGCAGGTCCATGCTCGGCTTGACGTTGACCGTCCCACCATCGCCAAAGTCCGCACACGGCGTGCCCGTCCGCGCATCGAGCGAAATCAGGCGCGAATCCACCGTCCCGACATACACCCGCGACGCGCACGCCGCATCCGGGTCCGCCAGGCTGTCCTGCCAGTAGGATACGCCCCGGCACGTGTACTGGTTGGCCGGATGCCCGGTTGCTTCCACGCCGGGATTGTAGCGCCATTTCTCCGTACCGGTGCCGGGATCGGCCGCGATCACATCCTGGAATTGCTTACAGAAAACCAGCTATCCTTCCACGCGGAGCGGCGGCGCCTCGAAGGCGGCCCGGGCCTTGGACTCTTCCCGGCCTTTGAACGCGCCGGTCTCCAGTGTCCAGGCGATCTCCAGGTCCGTTAAATTGTCCGGGGTAATCTGGTCGGCTGCCACATACCGCGCGCCCCCCTTGTCACCCCCATAGGACGCCCATGCCTCACCCGCGCCGTCCGGCATCGCTCGCACGATGGCCGCCTCACCCTCAATCGTCAGGTCCGGTGCCAGTCCGAGCACCGACCCACCCAGGAAGCTGACCGCGACAAAGGCGACAATGGCGAGTGAGATCACACGCAGCGGCGTGATTTTCATCTGGAGCCTCCCGGAACCGTTTCCGGGACCATCAACCGGATGGCCTGCAACTGCAACCGGAAGGGCGTCCGGCCCTAGCCGCTATTGAAGTGCCCGTAGATGCGTTCCGCCAGCGCTTCGTTCACCCCCTCGACCGCCATCAAGTCCGCCACTTTCGCCCGCGATACGCCGCGCGCCGAGCCAAAATACTGCAGCAGCGCCTTCTTGCGCGTCGGGCCAATGCCTTCAATCTCGTCCAGCGGCGAACGCACGATATCGGCGGACCGCTTGGCCCGGTGTGCCCCAATCGCCCAGCGGTGCGCCTCGTCGCGCAGGCGCTGCAGGTAATACAGCACCGGTGCCGTTTCCGGCAGCTTGAACGGCGCCCGCCCCGGCCGGAAGAACTGTTCCCGCCCGGCATTGCGGTCAACGCCCTTGGCAATCGATACCAGCGTCACGTCGTCGGGCCCGAGCCCCAGCTCCGCCAATGCTTCCAGCACCGCGTTCAGCTGACCGAGACCGCCATCGATCAGGACAACGTCCGGCCAGTTGCGGTCATTGCCTACCGCCTTTTCCTTCAGGCCGCGCGCAAAGCGCCGCCGCATCACTTCGCGCATCATGCCGTAATCGTCGCCCGGCTCGATCGTCTCATCCTTGATATTGAACTTGCGATAGGCCTGCTTGATGAACCCGTCCGGCCCGGCCACGACCATGCCGCCCACCGCATTCGTGCCCTGGATGTGCGAATTGTCGTAAATCTCGATCCGCTGCGGCACGCTCTCCAGCTCGAACACTTTCTGCACCTCGTCCAGCAGCCGCGCCTGGCTCGCCGTCTCGGCCAGCTTGCGGGTCACCGCCTCTGCTGCATTGCGTTCAGCCTGGGTGACAAGATCCCGCTTGGAGCCGCGCTCGGGCCGGCGAATCTCGATCTTCCGGTCCACTTTCAGTTCCAACGCCTCGCCGATCAGGCGCGCCTGTTCCGGCATCTCGTTGACGAGGATCAGTTTCGGCGGCGGGCGCTTGTCATAGAATTGCACAAGGAACGCCGCGAGCACTTCTTCCATCGTCTGCTCGCTGTCATGGCGCGGATAGTGCGCCGTCGCGCCCCAGTTCTGCCCGGCCCGGATGAAGAAGACCTGCACGCAGGAAATCCCGCCCTCCATGGCAATGGCGAACACGTCCGCCTCTTCCAGCCCGTCCGGGTTCACGTCCTGCGTCGCGCGCACATGCGCCAGCGCCCGTATCCGGTCGCGCAGGCGCGCCGCCGTCTCGAATTCCATCGCCTCGGCGGCGGCGTCCATCTCGGATGCCAGCCGCTTTTGCAGGTCGGCCGCCTTCCCGCGCAGGAAGTCCGCCGCCTCATCGGCCAGCTCGGTATAATCCTCTTTCGAGATCAGCCCCACGCACGGCGCCGAACAGCGCTTGATCTGGTGCAGCATGCAGGGCCGGGTGCGGGCGTTGAACACGCTGTCCTCGCAGGTCCGCAGCAGGAACGCCTTCTGCAGCGTGTCCAGCGTCTGCATCACCGCCCCGGCACTGGCGAACGGGCCGAAATAGTCGCCCTCATTATGCTTGGCGCCGCGATACTTCTTGATTTGCGGCGCCTCATGATTGCGCCGGATCAGGATATAGGGGAACGACTTGTCGTCGCGCAGCAGCACGTTGAAACGCGGCTTCAGGCTCTTGATCAGGCTCGCTTCCAGCAGCAGCGCCTCGGTCTCGCTTTCGGTGACCACGAACTCCATGCGCCGTGTCATCGAGATCATCCGCGCGATCCGCTGCGTATGCCCGCCCAGGCGCGCATAGTTGGACACCCGCGCCTTCAGGTCGCGCGCCTTGCCGACATACAGCACCTCGCCGCCATCGCCGAACATGCGATAGACGCCGGGCCGGCCGGGCAGTCGTTTCAGATTGTCCTTGATGACGTCTACGCCGCGTAGCGTGGGTACGTCATTATCCTGCGATTCCATGATCCTACAGATAGCGCCTGCGCGCCGCCGATGCGAGGCCTAGAACAGCGTCGAAACGAATTCACCCACGCCAGCCTTGTCCTCGAAGAGCCAGCCGGCGCCGAAACTGAAAATCATGACAATCGTCAGGGCAAACACGCACAGGCCCACGACGCGCTCACCATCGCTGAGTCGGGCGGTCCAGATCGCGAAGTCATGCGACGCGCTCTGGACGTGACAGACGACCATGTTCCACAATTCTTCCGAAAAGGCGGAACTTGTTGATGCGGGCATGGCCTCTGAGCAATCCTTCAAAACTTGGGACCGGGCATCAAACCGGGTCCAAGATGTTGTATCTTCGCAGTCATGGTTGAAATTCTCATAAAGATATCCGGTAAAATTTACACAATTGGCAAAATTCGGCAGCAATCGGCGCTCAGGCGGCAAGGCCCTGCGTCCCGCCGCCGCATGGTGCTCGATCGGGGAAAAGCTTGCCCCAATGGCCCGCGCAGACTAAGGCCAAGCCTCCACAACCAGCGCAATCTCCACTTCGGGATACACAGATAATGTCCGCAGATATCCGCCTCAGCGACGCACTCGCGCGCGTCAAGCCGTCCGCCACGATCGCCGTCACGACCAAGTCGGCGGAACTCAAGCGCGCCGGGCATGACGTGATTGGCCTCGGCGCCGGCGAACCGGATTTCGATACGCCGGACAATATCAAAGACGCGGCCATCGAGGCGATCCGGACCGGCAAGACCAAGTACACACCCGCCGACGGCATCCCGGAACTTAAGGAGGCGATATGCGCCAAGTTTGCCCGCGAGAACGGCCTCGCCTACAAGGCCTCTCAGGTCCATGTCGCCCCGGGCGGCAAGCCGGTTATCTATAACGCGCTCGTCGCCACGATGAATCCCGGCGACGAGGTCATCGTGCCCGCGCCCTACTGGGTCTCCTATCCGGAAATGGTTCTGATGGCCGGCGGCGAACCCGTCATCGCGCCCTGCGGACCGAATTCGAACTACAAGCTGACGCCCGAGGCGCTAGAAGCCGTCATCACGCCGCGCACCAAGTGGATCATCCTCAACTCGCCGTCGAACCCGACCGGCGCTGCCTATACCAAGGCCGAGCTGCGCGGCCTCGCCGATGTCCTCCTGCGCCACCCCCATGTCTGGATCCTCACCGACGACATGTACGAACACCTCGTCTATGACGATTTCGAGTATTGGACGATCGCCCAGGTCGAACCCGCCCTCTACGACCGCACACTGACCATGAACGGTGTCTCCAAGGCCTATGCCATGACCGGCTGGCGCATCGGCTATGCCGCCGGCCCCGAGAAGCTGATCAAGGCGATGGGCAAGGTGATCAGCCAGACCACCTCCAATCCCTGCTCGATCAGCCAGTATGCGGCCCTCGAAGCGCTCAACGGCCCGCAGGATTTTATGGCCGAACGCCGCGCCGTCTACCAGCAGCGTCGCGACATGGTTGTCGCAGGGCTCAACAAATGCGCCGGCCTGCACTGCCCGACGCCGGAAGGCGCCTTCTATGTCTACCCGTCCTGCGCCGGCATGATCGGCAAGACGGCGCCATCGGGTAATGTCATCAAGACGGACGAGGATTTCGCCACGGAATTGCTGGAAACAGAAAAGGTCGCCGTCGTGTTCGGCGCGGCGTTCGGCATGTCCCCGGCGTTCCGGATTTCCTATGCCACGTCAACCGAGGCCCTGACCGAAGCACTCATCCGGATCCAGCGCTTCTGCGCCGCTTTGGTATAGATTGTGCCTATAGCCGTATGAATACGTATCGATTGGTATCATAGGGATCGAATACCCACCTGTTGCGTATAGCTTATACACAAACAGGAGAAAAACATGCTAATTGATATCGGCCTCAATGAAAAATCCCGTGAATTGTCCGCCCGGGCGCTGCGCGTCTTGCTTGGCGAAACCTATGCCCTCTACGTCAAGACGCATGGCTACCACTGGAACGTCAGCGGGCCGCGCTTCAACTCTCTGCACAACATGTTCATGACCCAGTATACAGAGCTGTGGACCGCGCTCGACGAGATCGCCGAACGCATCCGCGCCCTCGGCCATTTCGCGCCGGGCTCCTCCTCGGAAATGCTGGAAGAAGCGACCATCAAACCGGACAATGGCGTGCCGGATGCTGACGCGATGATATCCAATCTTGTCAAAGGCCATGAAGCGATCAGCCGGGCGGCCAAGATCGGCCTCAAGATCGCCGAGAAAAACGAGGACATTGTCACCGTCGACCTGATGACGCGCCGCGCCGACGTCGCGGAAAAAACCGCCTGGATGCTGCGCGCCAACCTCTAGCGTCCCGGCCCATTTCATGACAACGCGGAGCGGAGCTGTTGAGGAACCCGCCCCGCGATGCATGAAATCCTGACCCTCGCCCTTGTCTGCTTGGCTTTGTCGATGGATGCTTTCGCCGCCGCCCTCGCGCGCGGTGCCCAGCAACGCACGCACAGCGCGCTTCAGGCAGTGCGCGTGGGCTCGGTCTTCGGGCTGAGTGAAGGGCTGATGTTCCTGCTGGGCTGGTGGCTCGCCCACAGTGTCGCCGCCTATGCTGAGGCCTTCGACCACTGGGTCGCGCTGGTCCTGCTCGCGGCCATCGGCACGCTCATGATCCGCGAAGGACTGCGCGCCGAGCCTGACGAGGTCTCGGGCGACAGCGCCTTGCCCCGCCGAAATACGGCCCTCGGCACCATTATCACTGCCATTGCCACCAGTATCGATGCCGCCGCCGTCGGCGTGGCCATGGCGCTCGCCGGCACCAGCGTCTGGCTCGCCCTCGCCATCGGCCTCACCTCTTTCCTCATCAGTGGACTCGGCTTCTCCATCGGCCCGGCGCTTGGTGTCCGCTTCGGCCAGCGCGCCGAGATCGGCGGCGGACTCGTCCTCATCTCCATCGGCATCTCGATCTTCTATAGCGACATGACCGGGGGCTGACTCCCGAGGACAAGCGTCCGTCTCTCCGCCCCCGCCAAACCTGTGTCATGCTTGGGCCCATGTTCCCGCTCGACCAACAGGATATCGACCACCTCGCGCCCGAAGGCTGGCTGCGCATTGCCAGTCTCGTGGCCATGGCGCGGCGCCTGCTCTACCTGATGGCGCCAGATCTCACCGCATCCCCGGCGAACGCCGGGGCCTCAGGCGCCCTGC